>CAZWYL010000035.1:0-2633 GCA_964638225.1 uncultured Candidatus Saccharibacteria bacterium | reverse complement strand
CTCAATCAAAAAAGTGGCTACCACCTTTGGTGATATCCACTTTTCTGGCTGGGGGGCAAGGATTCGAACCCTGATACCTGGGATCAAAACCCAGTGTCCTACCATTAGACGACCCCCCATTGAAGAGTTTCTATCGCAGTTTAGGTTATCACATCTTGAAAACATTGCAATTATATCAGTATAAAAGCAGAAAATTAAATTCTTGATCCTAAATTCCAAATGTCCGAGAGAGTATCCATGATAGAATAGCTATATGAAAAAGGTATTAACCATATTTTTAGCTCTGCTTATAATTGGATTTGTATCTTTATCTTTATTATCAAATAGCAGACAAGGAGATAATCGCATGAATAAAAACAATGATATTACTCAAGATGACTCTACACAGGATAGTGTTTTAGGAGAGTTTGAGGCCGAGCAGGAGGTTTCGGAAAATGATCAGGAGCCAGAAATTTCTTTGGAAGAATTACCAAGTTATACTGTGGTTATAAATACAACCGAGGGTCCAATAACTATAGAGTTAAATGATGATGAAACTCCAGTAGCGGTAAATAATTTTGTGAGTTTAGCTCAGGATGGTTTTTACGACGGTACAATTTTTCACAGGGTTATAGAAGGTTTTATGATACAGGGAGGATGTCCGGAGGGTACTGGACGCGGTGGTCCCGGGTATACCTTTGATCACGAACCCTTTACCGGTGATTATGTTCGAGGTACGGTAGCTATGGCAAATTCCGGGCCTGACACCAACGGGAGTCAGTTTTTTATTATGCATGAGGATTATCCCCTGCCAAGAGATTACGTAATTTTTGGTCAAGTTGTTGAGGGATTGGATGTAGTAGATGAGATTGCTACTGCTGAGGTTACTTCCAATTTGTCAGGAGAAAACTCTAAACCGGTGGATCCTGTGACGGTTGAGAGTGTGGAAGTTCTGCAGGACTAGTTGAAAATTGATTGTATCTGAATTTTTAAATCTGCCTTTAAGAAAAAGTAAATGGTGGGTGGTGTAGGATTCGAACCTACGGCTTCCTCGATGTAAGCGAGGTACTCTGACCAACTGAGTTAACCACCCAAAAATAACTTATGGAGACACTAAAAGCTTTAAGTCAAAGACAATTTTACCAATTTCTTGTTAAATTAACAAAAAAGGTAGTACAGCACAATGAATTTTAAAACTTTAGCTGCAGGAATTTTTGTAGGGGTTTTATTAAGCCTGGGATTTGTTTATACGAGACGAAGTCGTGCAGGTTTAATTTCTCCTCTTGTTGAGGAGGTTTCAGATGAGGAAAACGCGCAATCCCATGAGAATAACCAAGAAAATCCAGAAACTAATACTGAAAAACCGGAAAATTCTGAAAACCCCACAGGCGAACTAACGGTAGAATCACTGATTGCATCGATAAATGAAACGCCCGGAACTTATGGTTTATACATAAAGGATCTGAAAACGCTCGAAGAGTATAAGTTAAATGAAGAAACCCAGTTTTTTGGCGCGTCATTGTATAAGATTCTGATAGCCGGAGCAGTGTATGAAGCAATAGACGAGGACAATTTAAGTATGAGCTATATTTATACATACAATGCTGATGACTATACTGACGGCACTGGCTTAATTCAGTCCCAGCCTGTAGGTTCTACATATTCCGTTGCAGAACTTCTGGATTACCTTCTAAAAACTTCAGATAATATAGCCCAGAACATCTTGGTTAGAAATATAACTCAAGAAAAAATTGACCAATTTTATCAGGCTCATTCGCCCAGCGATGGTACCTTTTCCGTAAATGGATATACGGATCCACGTGAGTTTTCTGAAATATTAGAAAATATTTATAAAAGCAATTCTTTGTCTAGAGAATTGAAAAGAGATTTTTTTGAGCGAATGACGAATACTCACTTTGAAGATAGAATTTCCCGGGATCTTGACGATAAATTGATTTTTTCCCATAAGATTGGCAGTGCTCCTAATCTAGGTTCTTGGCATGATTGTGGAATGGTTTTTAGATCGGGTTTTTCGGATCCCACTATAGCTTGTATTATGTCTAAGGATACAACTTTTGAAAATTTGATGTATGCCTCCGGTCTTGTAGCAGAGTTTTTAAATACACGTTATAAGTAGGTTTTATAAATAGCTGTTGAGAATTAAGCTATTTCAAAAGATTTTAGCGCTGCTCTTTGGCTGTTTTCATAAAGGCTCTAAACAACGGATGTGGTGCCAAGGGCCTTGACTTGTATTCTGGGTGAAATTGTGTTCCTACAAAAAACGGATGTACATCCTTTGGTAGTTCAATTGCTTCTACTAATTTTCCGTCAGGAGAAAGGCCTGACAAAATAAGCCCTTTTTCTTCCAACTGCTCAATATATTCCTGATTTACTTCATATCTGTGCCTATGACGTTCGGGAACGGTGCTATCTTTAAAGTCATCCCAATATTTTTTATAGCTTTTTTCAAGCAGTGTATTTTCTTTTAACTTACAAGGCCAGGCTCCCAATCGAATTGTTCCGCCGTAGTTATTTGCTTTTAGATAAGCTTTTTGGTCCGGCATAATGTGAATTACGGGGTGTTTGGTGTTTGGATTAACTTCTTCAGAATTGGCATTTTCCAGGCCAACAACATTTCTAGCATATTCTATAAC
>CAZWYL010000034.1:0-2666 GCA_964638225.1 uncultured Candidatus Saccharibacteria bacterium | reverse complement strand
GCACTTAAAACCACTATCACCTGAAGAAATTGCTAGATTATTATGTTTATAAAGTATCAGTGTTGAAAAACCCCCAACTGCGTGACTAATCGGCTAAACTCTGGGCTACTCATCACAAAGTTAAATAGTAAAGATCAAATAAATTTAAAGCAAACCGGAAGAAATTGAAATACTATCAAAAATTAATTTCATTCCTGCAATTACAATGAACAAGTAAATAAAAATTCGTAGTGTTTCATTAGAGATCTTTTTGAAAATAATTTTACCGATCCACATACCTATAAATAAAGAGGGAAGACTGAATAAAACGGAATAAATTACGTTATTGGTCAATCTTCCGGCCACATAGTGTCCAATCACAGTAATTAGACCCGTAAAAAACATATAGGTAGTAATTAAATCTTTGTTCCTTACTTTTGAGTTCCTCCTGTCTTGCGAAAAATACATGCCTATTAATGCCCCGTTTACGTTAATAGCACCGCCGAGTAATCCCGCTATGAAACCAACAATTACTCCGGATATTTTACTGGTCTTTATATTTAGATCCTTGCCACTTAAGCTATACATACTGGAGAATACTAGAAGTAATCCTAAGATTAGGAAAATGTGTTCTTTCTTTGCAATCTCAAGAAAAAATAATCCCAGAGGTATGCCCAGTAAAGATCCCACAAATAATGGTACTAAGGCCTTGCCGATATTTTTAGCTTTGGTTGTATAGGCAACTTTTCCCGTAGCTATAAGTGATATTATTGCCACTAGAGGAATAGAGGTGGAAAAAGGCAACACTAAAGGTAGAAGGGCCATTGAAATGGAGGAGATCCCAAAACCAATAACTTCGGCTCCTATTCCGGCCAAAATAAAAATCAGATTTAGTAAAATCAACTTCACTATATAAGAAGTATAACAAAGCAAATTACTGCATTTTTTGCTTTCACTTGCTAATGGTTTCTAGGTTGAACCCAAACCTTTTATGTTTTTCTAATACCGCCTTAATTTTGTCACTCCTTCTTAAATTAGATATAAAGGCCGTGGCAATTGGTATTACTAGAATAAGAAGGTTAAATATAAACTACAATGCAATTCCACTTATATTTTCATATACTTCTACATACTGCAAACCGCCGCGAGCTTATTTCAGTTCGGATCTAAGTTTTTCAAAGAGGGTTTTTGCAAGTAATAAAAGAGTATTTGAGACATATGGATCACTTAAGTGCCCTACTTGGCTGAGCGTGCCGGTCTGGAATTACTTCATTCTCTAGGTTCTAATCCCTGATCATTGAGCGTGCCGGTCTAGGACTATTTCTTTACAAGCTTACATGTTCCCAAAATACACTTAGTATTGAAGGGACAATACATTTGACAGATAGGCCCTTTGTAATTTGAACAATTATTTTCATATCTTTCTCTAAATTCCTTTTCACTTTCTACATTTACTGCTATCCCACAACTGCACCCACTACATACTTTAGGATCAGGCACGACGGTACAATTACTACTTGTACTACAGGTAGTATATGTCTTGTTTTTGAGTTCTCTTGTTATATTGCCTGAAGGATAAAATGTTTTATATAGAAATGCTATCAACAATAAGAAAGCAACAACGATAGCAGTTAGGAAAAATATTCTTTTCACACTTTTATTTTAGCAAATTAATAATTTTCTTTTTTTTAAAAGGAAAATTTTGAAGGCACGTTCTGGGATTAATCAAGATTTCGGGGTCCTCTATGTACCCATTCTGGCTCAAAGTTCGAGTACGAACTTTTCGGAGAGTTCAAAATTTCGTAATAAAAACGCGTAATTAACCTTTAATAAAAGTTCTGCTAGTCTACAATTTCAAGCTTACATTCAGTCATTTCACAAAGTAATTCATAAGAATTATTGGAATCCTTTGCCTTTCTTCCATTTTCAAAAATTTCAAAAGTATCAGAATCTGAATTTTCTAATGCTACTCCTTGGCTATAAACCCTATTGCGATCTTCAGCAATATGACCCTGACCATACAAATAATCATCATACTCCACTAATTGGAAAGTTTCAGTGTTAGCACCCTCCACTGTAAGGCAGAAAAGATATTTTCTATTTAACCCATCTCTACAGTAAAACACTTTTGTTCCGTCTGTTGAATAATTTGAATACTTTGAATAATCTGGGCCCCCTAGCAATTTAAAACTATTCGGTTGTGCATCTTCTAATTTATCAGGACCGTGATATACATTGTTCTTATCTTTGGTATATCCCATCCATTCCTTATCCACTATTGATATTGTTGCTGGATCCGCTTGTTCAATTTCAGAAACACCTTCCCAATTTACATATATAACCTTATTTTTGTCTTTTGCTACACTGTAATTTACTGCCTTAAAGGTTGGAATGTCTATATCCTTTATAACAATTAAACCAGGTCCCCCAGGCCCTCCAAGACTAAAATATGCTTGATTTTTATCTTTAGCAAAACTTGAACTTAAGAATTCAAATGTAGAGGGATCAGAATTCTCGACTCGGGTATCTTCTTTTGAATAAAAAACATTATATAAGTAATTCTTGTCTCTAAAGAAACCTTTAAAACCTTTTTCGGAAGGAATGTATTCAAATGTTTCCGCATCAGCATACCCAAGCAAGTTTTCCTCGTCTACACTTCCAGCATATACTTTATTATCTTTTATCAA
>CAZWYL010000033.1:0-2736 GCA_964638225.1 uncultured Candidatus Saccharibacteria bacterium | reverse complement strand
CCGCCGTTAGATTGAACCGTAAAATTGAAAATACATTAAAACCTAACTACAATAATAAAGCGTAAAAACCAAAAAACATAAATAAAAAATGAGCAAAAATCAAAACTTAAAAAAAGCAGCACATGTCCTATTTCCCCTACTACTGGTTTCGGCTATCCTTATATTCAACCGAACAAACACCAGACCGGAAATCGTAAAAGCAGGAAATGGCGGCGATGGCCTGTACACAGCAAAAAATGCTCCTTTTGAGATAAAATTCGGGGAAAAAGACAATCCCGGAAAAGTCACATTTAAAAAAGAAAATTCCTCTATTTCATTTACACTGCCCGAAAAGGAAATAGAGTGGAAAACAGAAAACGACACCCTAATCGCTGATACAGGCAACCTAGCATACACATACGCACTTATTAAAAACGGCGGACAAGCAAGGGGTGTTAAAGAAGATATTGTTTTAAAAAAACCAACCGGACAAAGTGAATTCAAGTTTTCTATCCAAATGGAAAACCTTAAGTACTCCAAAAATGAGGCAGACGGATTATGGCACTTTTATAATTCAGATGGAAAAGATCTTTTTTTCATTCCCCTACCCTACATGGAAGATGCCTCAGGAGAAAGAAGTGAAAATGTGGAAATTGAAATAACCGATAACACTTTTAAAGTGAAAGCTGATGAAAATTGGCTCAATTCCCCCGAAAGAAAATACCCTATTACAATAGACCCCAGCCTGCGCTTGAGTATAATTACTGTTCATTCTCATCCACAGGAGGGAGATAATTGGGTAGTGGATTTTGAAACCGAGGGTCAAGCTGATCTGCGTATTATTCCGGATGACCAGGCAACTATAGATGATTTGGATTTTGTTAGTTTGACGTGTGACGGAAAAGACATGGAAGCACAAATACAGGCGGGAGATATGATCTACTCCCCCAACTGGCAATGTCAAGGAACCGGAACAGTTACCCATCTTGTTAATGTAGCAGCACCACACAGATTAAAATTCGACTTTGGCGGAGAAATTGCTTATGCATATAACGCTCCGGGAAGCACTACTTATACTTTCAGTGGAGTCACACAGGCCTCCAATGATTATTACGCTTACGAAGATTACGGAGCTACAATATTCACCGGACCCGATGACACAGGATCCAGCGAAGCTACAGACACAGACTATTCAAACATCACCGCCGATGACGCCGCGTACTGGACCACTTCCCTAGCAAGCGCCGACGGAGACTATGACGCCCAGCTTTATAAATTCTACATAACGGAAACTGAGTCAGACGTAACACAAGTTGATTTTAAGTGGAACGGTTACGGTACTGCGATTTCAGGATATCCTACAACTTTTTATGCTTACGATTATGATAGTACAACTTGGTCTGAACTTTCACAGGTGGATTTTACGTCAAGTACAGATCAAGATCTAATAGCGTCTACAACGGCACCAGGAAAGTATATAGATACGGACGGAGAAGTTGTTTTAATGACAAAGGCCGCCTACTCTCCCGGCTCGGTTAGGTATGCAAGACCGGATTCGGATATTTCTACAGGAAGCTGGGACGACCCAAATGGAAACAACAATAATGTTTTATATGATGATATTGACGAGGTTACGGCAAGTGACGCAGATTATGTTCAATCTAGCGGGTCTCCCAGCAATGACGCTTTTGAAGTAGGTTTGTCTTCTGCCTCAGATCCTAATTCTTCAGCAAATCATGTAGTAAGAGTTAGAGAGAGAATGACAGAAACAGGTGGAGGAGGACCTGCTAATATTGATGTAACAGTTACACTTAAAGAAGGCACTACCTCAATTGCTTCTGCAAGCTATACGCACGGCAATAACGATACCGACACATGGTATGATAGATCATTTACCTTAACCACTACAGAAGCTGATTCTATAACAGATTATACTAATCTAAGCATTCATATTAATGCTAATCAAACAACGGGAACCAGAACAGGTCAGCTGGAAGTTTCCTGGGCGGAGTTTGATACAGGAGGTGATGTACAAACAGCCCAAGGAGAAGTAACAACAGATTATGTAGAACTTAAAGTTACCTTCAAAAAAGCTAATGGAGAAACTTGTGAAGCTGCAAGTGACTGTACATCCGGGAACTGTGTAGACGGCTATTGTTGTGATACCACTTGTGACGGCGGAGGTTGTGATAAATGTAATGTAACCGGAAGCGAGGGTACTTGTACCATTATTTCAGACGGTTCAAAGCAAGATTGTTCTGATTGTTACCAGTGTAATGACTCCGATGCAGCCTGTGACCCTGTAGCCGCAGATTCTGACCCCAACGGAGACTGCACGGCCGGATGTACGAACACCTGTACACAAACTTCAGATTATTGTGACGGAGCCGGCTCCTGTCAAACTAGCTATTGTGCTGTGGGAGAAGCTTGCTCAGGAGGCACTTGTTCCTCGGGGCTTTGTAATGAAACCTTTGCTTTATGCTCAACTTCAGGAGGAGATAACAAATATGATGACGGGGGTACAGATTACAGCTGCCAGGCAACTTGTGACGCCGGCGGTACGTGTGACTACGCTACTAATTGTGAAAGAGCGGGGTGGGACTATTTGAAATTCGGAGAGGATCTAAGCTTTAACAGTATTAAACTTGGTTTTGGAACTACTTCTTCCTGCGGAGGAGGACCTATTCTCTATGGGGGTCAATATTACGACACTGTTCAGATCGGCAATCAATGCTGGTTTGCAGAAAACCTAAACGT
>CAZWYL010000032.1:0-2866 GCA_964638225.1 uncultured Candidatus Saccharibacteria bacterium | reverse complement strand
AACGTCATTACTATCAACTCTACTTTATATAGAATCTTTTACCAAATTTGATTTGGATCTAATTCAATTTCCTAAAATTATATAGGTATAACCTATAACATTCTTTACAAAATAGAAAGGGTCTGCTATTCTGATTTTCACCGTAATCAAAAGATGTCGGTTTAACGGAGGCGAAAAACCTCCAAAGGAGCTGAAAAATGTCGAACTGCCACAGGGCTGAGACCGCTCGATGCGGGGAGAACTGGGTTGCAGTCGTCCGTAACCGAGGCATGCGCTACGTTCTCCCCGAAGGCGAGGGACTTACTCATATTAAGTCCCAAGGTGAGAAGTTCGAAAAAGAAAAGAACGCTCTCCAAGCCGCCCAAGACTACATCGAGCGAAAACTCTAGCTCCTTGACGTACCGGGCAGGTCACCAAAAACGTATTTTTGTTTTGTTGTTATACGCTATCTGGTGACCTGCCCTATCCACCCTGTAATCACTTGGAATAACACTTAATATCTATCAAAAAGGTGCGGCTCACTCCCAACTTCTTGCGTCCCGCTCCCCTACTCTACATAAAATTAAATGAAAAAAGTAACCTTGAAAACCTAGGCACAGTGGAATAAAATAAAAAATTTCCCACCCAACAGAAAACAAAAAACCCCGCCTTTCGGCGAGGTTTTTATTATGATTCAAATGATTTCGCCCGACGTGCCGTACCGCTGGATTAGAATCCCTCAAATCTAAAGTGGGTTTCCTATCTCAGATCTTTACTCCTGAGAACCCGGAATCCCTTTAATTGGGTGTTGAGAAACTTAATCATTCCAGCTTTCTCGAACACATCAGGACAAAGAGCCTTTTAACTCTCTGGTGAATCAATTATATCAAGATTCAAACATAAAAAAATCTCAAATGCCAAAAAGATTCATAAAACCTTGCATTAAAGGCCAAATTATCTTCTCGATGGAATTGGTCATTACCAAAAAAAGCAAAATAAATATTCCATAGGGAGCTAATTGAATCCATTGTTGAGCTAAATTCTCTGGTAAAACACCACGTACAAATTTAAATCCATCCAATGGCGACAAGGGTAAAAGATTAAAAATTCCAAGACCGACATTGTAAAGGGCAAAGTAGTAGAGAAAAAGACCCAGTATCCCTCCCGATAAACCCAGAAACCCGAGCAGGGAAGCTGATATTACTGCCAAAATAAAATTAGCTCCAGGCCCCGCTATTGAGACCAAAGCAGTCCCCTTTTTTGGATCTTTCATGTACATAGGATTTATTGGAACGGGCTTAGCCCAACCAAATCCCGCAACCAACAGTAACAATGTTCCCACGGGATCAAGATGCGCCATAGGATTTAAGGTTAACCTTCCCATCTGCTTTGCGGTTGGATCCCCTTGCCGCATAGCCATAAAGGCGTGCGCAAACTCATGCAGAGATAAAGAAAATACCAATGCCAAGAAAAGAACAAAAAATAAGACTGGATTGCTAAAAAGCAGAGAAATTAACATGATCTAATTATAACATCCCGGGCTTGGGGCAAGTGTAGAGTCTAATTGGTAAAAACAGCTTAGATCTCTTAATCTTAAGCTGGAACAAACCCCTTTCTAGTCTACAATCCGGGTAAAATATGGTAAAATTCTCTGTGAAAAGGCTCAACCAATGAAACAGCTAGCAAAATTTATAACAAAATCAAAAGATGAGTTTTCCAAAGTGGAATGGCCCTCGAAAAAAGAGACTTTACGCTTGACTGGATACGTAATTGGTGTTAGTTTGATCATCGGACTATTTGTAATGGGTGCAGATTATGTTTTTAAGGCAGGACTTAACTTTTTACTTAGTTTCAAGTAATCAGGTTTAGAAAAACAGATCCATAAAATTAGATTAAGAAATAGTTTTTATGACCAATAAAAAAGATAAAACAACAGAAGACGCGCAGAAAAAAGAAAAAGTTCAAAGAGAAAGCAATATAGTTCTTCTATCAACCCAAGAACCTACTGAAAAAGCGAGATGGTATGTTGTTCACACCTTCTCAGGCAATGAGCACAAAGTAGCGAAAATACTAAAGGATCGGGTGCAACTAGGAGGTTATGGAGATCGAATTTTTAAAGTAATGATCCCCCAACAAAAAAAGATAGTAGTTGAAGAAGGTGAAAAACAAACAGTTGAAGAACGCTTGTTTCCTGGATATGTTCTTGTGTTAATGGAGGTATCTGATGAGACTTGGCACGTCGTTAGAGGTCTTAAGGGCGTTACCGGATTTGTTGGTACTGGAACAAGCCCTACACCTCTGCCGGAAGCTGAAGTTAGCGCACTTATGAATTACATGCAGGAAGAAGAGCCGTCATTTGAAGCCACATTCAGCGTGGGGGATGCAGTTAAAATCACAAGCGGTCCGTTTGCTGACTTTCTAGGGAAGGTAGAGGAAGTAAATGAAGAACAAGGTAAGGTAAAAGTCATGGTTAGTGTATTTGGAAGAGAGACCCCTGTAGAACTGGACTTTACACAGGCGGTCAATTTGTAATAAACTGTTAAACTGGAGACCGGCGTGTACAAAACTAGACGCTACTTTAAATCAAGCTTCTATTACTCGGTTTTTTGGCAAACGTCTAAAATTTAAGGATTAAAAAAATTAAAATAAAAAAGGAAAAAGATAAATGGCAAAGAAAAACAAAAAGAAAAAAGAAGTTAAAGCTAAAATAAGATTGAACATACCTGCAGGAAAAGCTACGCCAGCTCCTCCGGTGGGACCTGCTTTAGGACAGCATGGAGTGCCTTTAATGGATTTTTGCAAGCAGTTCAATGCTAAAACTGCAAAGATGGAGAATGACTTAATTCCAGTAATAATAACCGTCTATAAAAATCGTTCTTTTGATTTT
>CAZWYL010000031.1:0-2999 GCA_964638225.1 uncultured Candidatus Saccharibacteria bacterium | reverse complement strand
GTGTAAGTTGCGACAATTTCTGCTGCCTCTTCTGCCAGCTGATAGTCTTCTGGAGAAGCGCCCATCTCATCTAGCCATTCTATGGTGCAGGGAATGGGGCCTCCACCTCCACAATTACCGCCGACAAGTTCTCCGTTTTCACTTAAATCCCGCACAAGTAAAGCGCAGTTTGAAAGCTCATCAGGATTTCTGCCTAACAAAAGATTGGAAGGAATTCCTGTAAAAAAAGTTAAACCCGCGGACATTGCTGTTTTAACAATACTGTTTTCTCTATACTCTTTGTCCACAGCCATATGCATTGCGTGCTGGGCTCCTCTCCAAATTTTCCTAACACCTGCATGAGCTCTTTTTGGAACAAAGGTCACTGAAGAAAAGAGAACGAGAAAGAGTACTATTAAATTCAGTATTTTCTTACCGAGAATGGGAATATTACTATTATTGCTATTCATGATAAATTAAATTCTATATGTTTAGTTATTATAATGTCAAGGAAAAAGAATTGTAAATTTAACCCTTTAAAAACACCCTTTTAAAGGTTAAAATAATTCTACAATGCCAAAACCAACTGGATATACAGGGTACTATCCCGGAGAAAAAATACCACGCCCACCCGGAGGAAGAAGACCCCAAACCCCAAGCACATATGATCTGAACGCTATTGCAGCGTCCATTGAAGAAATGCGTATAGATGCAGGTAATATTCCCAAATGGGCAGCTGAGCAAATACAAGGTGGAATTGAACTTAGTCTTAAAGCTAACGTGTACAGTTCAACGTTGAGCGGAGAAGACATACAAGCCTATGGTAGAGAAGAGATAAGAGAGGAATTTAGTGAAATCTCTGGTACCGCGGGAATCACAGTTGACCTAAATCCTGTAACTATTGCTAAGGATCCCGGAAAATGGGCGAAATCAATGGGCAAAAAAGTCTACAATGAACTTATTTCCATACAGGACATGGAATCTCGAGAACGCGGCGCTTTGTGGGGTTCCATTGTAGGTGTAAGGGAAAATGGGAAACCCCTAGAAGCTCTGGATTATGTAACCAGAAGGCAGGCCCTTCATTACGCTGGGGTAGACGACTACAAAGACGTGGACCGCTATCCTTTAAACCTCGTGAGCATAGGAGCTGTCTATACTACTAGTAAAGGTAAAGAAGTAGACGTAGGGGAAGAAGCTGCAGTAAAAATTGTAGACTTTGCAGCAAATGTGTCAAGTGTTTTTGCAAGAGATGACAATTTTGATGCAGTTATGAACTCTTATCTCGATGGTTCCAGAAGAATCTTTGCCCATAATATTCTCGAAGATAAATTTGAAGACCTAGAAAGAACTTCGGAAGCACTTTCCTGGGTAGCCAAACTAGACATGGAGAAGAATCAACGAAGTGTTGATGAAGCTGTAGGGAATGTCGTAGATGCCATAACGAAGGGAGAAGATCCCGGAAAGATAAGAGACAAGATAAAAGATCTAAATGAGAAGATTGAAAAGTCCCAATTACATCACAAATTAATGACATCAGGGACCGGTTCTCTAAATAATTCACAACTAAAACTTTTGGGAATAACGGACGACGATGGAAATTACATCAACACTAATCCCTACGGAAGAATTCTGAAAGGCAGAACAACAGCTGTTATTTCTTCGGCAGATATTGAAGTTTTGAGTCCGCATATAGAAGGTGTAGAAAGAGTCCTAAGCCGTATTGAGAAAACGGTAGGGGGAGTTAAAGATGAACAACTCTCAGGAACTAGAGCCTACCTTTTAGTAAGGGAACTGAGTAGCGCCTCAAGCGATCTAACGGGAAGCGGTACCGGCATCAAGTACCACAGTGTCAATAGAAGGCTTAAAAGACACCTAGTAGACGCCTCCATTGCAGGAAAGATAGGAGGGGTGAGAGATGGTATAAGACCGGAAGATTTACTCCGAGGCAAAGACGAAAGCGGCTACGAATACCACAGAAGACTAAGAATGCTTATACCTACTCTAGAGAGAAAGAGGCGCTTCTTTGGTGTATCAGATGGTCTAGACGCAATGTACAAGGGAAAAGCTTGGAGTACTTTCCTATGGGCAGCAAAGATTAACCCAAGACTTAAAGCTATGACTCCAGGCTATTGGGTAGGCGAATTTATGAAGAAAATGCACTACTTTGGACTTGTCATAGATGAGAAAGCACTCCTAGATGCCAGCGGAAACCTTGTAGAGCCTAGGTTTTTCCTCTACAGGTGGGCGAACAAAACAGTCCACAAAGCCGCAATGTTCAAAAACAAATTTAGAATTAACATCGAGGGTATTGGATCTTCTGTAGTAAAGGGAGGAAAACATTTCGGAGCGGTCAAAGAGCTGGATCTGCTAATTACAGAAGGACTTATAGACCTGAAAACGCTGGGGAAGCTGATGAAAGCACAGGATGCGGATGCTATAAAAAGCATCTTAGAAAATATCCAAAACATAGAAAAATACATAGATATAGATAAATTGGGAGAGCTTGCGGAAAAAATTGAGAAATTCGGCAATTGGGTGAAAAAGAATGCATCGCGTTTGGGCATAGATCTAGAGAGTGGTGAACATGTGCAAAAACTAATCAAAGGGTTAATGATCTATGACGCAAATAAAATAAAACACATTGGTATAGGCATAACAAAAGCGTACAGGGGTAAGCTGCATCACTTTGCACAAAAACTAAGTGTAGTTCAAAATAAAATTTTTAGCTCTTTTGCAGGAAAAATTGCTGCTAAGTTTGTCTCCTGGAAAATGGCTATATCGGCAGCTATATCGGAGGTTGCAATGGACGCCTTGGCTGTGGTCACCGGAGGAATTGGAATTCTAGCCAAACCTTTAGAGATAGTTTTACAAGCCGCAGTAAAAATGGTTTTGGACGTAGTCGAGAAGTTATTTATGTCTGTGGTAAAAGCGGACCTCTCAGAAATCGGGGACTTCCTGGATAAATCAATGACAAATGTGGTAAAGCTTATTGGACAGGTTACAGCAATAATTACGTTGGG
>CAZWYL010000030.1:0-3143 GCA_964638225.1 uncultured Candidatus Saccharibacteria bacterium | reverse complement strand
TTGTAGTATACTGAGAATTAATGTATGTACTGTTCCTTTGCTAAAAAGCCTTGGACATTACATAAACAGAAACTCTAAACACATGAACAAAGAAATTACACTATCCAAATCCAACTACATGCTCTTTCTTAAGCATCCCGCGTGGTTGTGGCTAAAAATACACAAGAAACATCTGCTGCCTCCTATAGACGAAGGCCTTCAAGCTCTTTTTGACTCAGGACACGAATTTGAAACCTATGCAGAAAAACTTTTTCCCAATGCTAAAAAACTTGGTTTTGAGAACTATAGCGACTACAAAACGTTGCCCAAAAAAACTAAACACGCCCTAAAGAAAACAAAAACCATCCTCCAAGGACGTTTTGAAGCAGAAAATCTAACCTGCATTATTGACGTCTTAGATAGAGTAAAGGGAGAAACATACGATTTAATAGAAATCAAAAGCAGCACCAAAGCAAAACCTGCGCACAACTATGACCTGGCTTTTCAAACTCTAGTCCTGCAAAAATGCGGCCTAAAAATACGGAAAATTTCAATTATCCATGTAAACAATGAATACGTAAAACAAGGTGATATAAATCCAGAAGGAATCACATCTCAAGAAGAAGTCACAAAAGAGGTAGAGGAACTTATGAGCTTAACAAAAGAGCAAATTAAAGAAGCAAGAAAGGTTATTAATCAGGAAAAGACCCCTGACCTCTCACCACGACATGTAAACAAAATTGAGGCCCCCCGTGTATCTTGGTTTCAGGACTGGCTTGAAATATATCACCATTTAAATCCTGATTTATCAACCTACAGTATTTATAACCTCAGCTACCCAAACCCAGAACAAATTGCACAGCTTGAGGATCGCGGAATTAAATTGATAAAAAATATTCCCGAGGAACTTGCTCTGAGACCAAAACAACTTGCCCAAATAAAAACTACAAAAACCGATCGAAGGATAATTGATAAAGAAAAAATTCGAGACTTTCTTGAAACATTTGAGTATCCACTACACTTCTTTGATTATGAAACTTTCTCATCACTAATTCCAGACTTCGATGAGCTAAAACCCTACAAGCAATATCCATTTCAATACTCCCTTCATATTCAAAAGTCACCAGATGCTCCTCTGCAACACAAGGAATATCTACATAATGATAAGTCCAATCCAATGCCAAAACTCTTGGAAAAACTAAAAAAAGATATTAGAGATGAGGGATCGATTCTCGTGTGGAACGAATCTTTTGAAAAAGGTTGTAACGAAAGGATGGCTGAACTTTACCCTGAGTACGATTCTTTCCTAGAGGAAATTAACAACCGAATGGTAGATCTCATGACTCCTTTTTCTAAAATGTGGTTTGTCGACAAGGACTTTTTTGGAAGTGCTTCTATAAAATACGTCCTGCCGGCTATGGTTCCGGAACTAAGCCACAAGAACTTAGAGGTTTCAGACGGCAGAAAAGCGCAAAGAATATGGACTAAAGTTATATTGAAGGAAGAAAATCCGCAAATCAAAGAAAAAATTCTGAATAATTTAAGTGAATATTGTACACTGGATACTTTCGCCATGGTAAAGATACTGGAAAAACTTCGCGAAAATTTATAAAAGATAGAGAAAGCAGCAATTTGCACCGCTAAAAATATTATTTCCAAAGCAAATGCTCTCAATAGAAAATGCGTAAATTCCGGAAATATCTTTTACAGCAGAGAAAAATTTAGTGGTAACATAAAATAAACTTTAAATATATGTCCAAAAACACAAACAATCTAAATCCATCCGAAAGAGTATTTAATCCAAACATGACTTTGAAAAATCTGAGAGAGAAGAGCCCTGAACTTGTTGATCAGGCTCTAGAGGCTTTCTCCCATAATGGGATATGGATGTCAAGTCCCTCGGTAAACGTAAACGAAATCGCTAAAAAAACAAAGCGAAAATTCGGGGATATTTTCTACACACCAGGAGTGTCAGCACCCTCCTTAAAACTGGCAGAACTACATAAAACGGCACAAGAAGAAAACTCTCCTGCAGCGTGGGAAAAATTCTGGCTCGCAGTAGACAGATACACTCCTAAATTCAAACGAGTAGCAGTAATTAGCGATGGTACAAGAGTTTTAGGAATGGGAGACATTGGCCCATTTGCAGGCCAAGAAGTAATGTACGGAAAAATTCTATTGTTTGGCTTGCTTGGAGGATTGTATGGAGAGCCGCATGTCTTAACTTCAACAAAACCAGAGGAAATAGTTCGATTTGCACTAAACGGACAGGCAGTTTGGGGAGGAATTAACCTGGAAGATATTTCAAGCCCTAAGTGTTTTGACGTTTTAGATGAACTAAAGGAAAAAGCAGAAATTGCTGTCTGGCACGACGATCAGCAAGGAACAGCAGCAGTAATTCTTGCAGGCCTGATAAATTCCTTAAAAGTAGTAGAGAAAAAAATCGAGGATGTGAAAATTGTTTTTGTAGGTTTTGGAGCTGCTAATACCAAAACTTTTGAATACGTAATTGCAGCAGGAGCTAACCCAAAGAACACCTTATGCCTAGATAGTAAGGGGATAATCCACCCCAATAGAAAAGATATCGATTGGGAAAAGTACCCCAACAAATTAAACGCTGCAAAGTTGACACAACCAAAAACAAAAGGAAACTCCAACGAAGCTCTTAAAGACGCGGATGTGGTTATCGGTCTAAGTAGTCCAGACTCCTTCACACTTGAAGACATTTCAACAATGAACAAAAAAGCCGTGATATTTGCGTGTGCAAACCCTATTCCGGAAATAGATCCCATTGAAGCGGCAAAATTAAAAAACGTTTCCATAGTAGGAACAGGACGTTCAGACTATCCAAATCAAGTAAACAACTCTTTATTTTTCCCCGGGGGAATGGCCGGAACCTTGGCAGTTGGAGGGAAGGAAATAACTGATAACATGGTTGTTGCGGGAGCCCACGCTTTAGCAAATCAAGTTACAGACTTGAATTCCAAAAATATCCTTCCAAAAATGACAATGAAAAACATGACAAAGATAAGTCCAAATATTGCCCAAGAAGTTGCCGAAAAAGCAATGGAAGAAGGAGTTTCACGATTCAACAAGTCAATGAAGCAAGTCCATGATGAAGTAAAAAATAGAATTTTACGTAATCAAAAAGTTCTTCAAACCCT
>CAZWYL010000029.1:2020-3488 GCA_964638225.1 uncultured Candidatus Saccharibacteria bacterium | reverse complement strand
ATAACGTTCATCATAACACCAAATACATCCGCTAAATCCTTGAACTGTGAAAGCGGGTTATTAACTTCTTCTGAAACCTGCGCATAAACTACTTGTAACATTCAAATACACCTCCTTCTTTTTAACCGGGGAAAGGTTCTCCCTCGAAAAAACTATTTACTACAACTCTATAAATTACTAAAGCAAGAAGAACAAAAACCAAGCCCAGTATAGCAGATGTTAAGTTCTCCTTTGAAGTCTGAACCTTACGCGGATCTCCTTCACTTGTAAGCATACCATAACCGTTTATAACAATTAAGAAAAGGCCGATTATTATGGAAGCAGGAAGTAAAATCATATATAAAGTTTCAAAAAGGCTTGCTATATCGCGCGGGGGATCATCTTGAGCATAAACTCTGGGAAAAAACACAACAGCAACATTAACAAAAGTAACAACTTTCCCTACCGCCCTCGTAATTTTTTTTCTTTGATATAATTTGGACATGCCTGCCTTAAATTATCCTCATAAGTTTGGTATACGTCAAGGAGTCAAAATTCTGTCCCTTGTTTTGCTTGTTGCAGGTACTCTATATCTACATCAAACTGACACTTTCGCAGAGGATTGTGATGATATCGCCGATCTTGACGATAAAGCTGAGTGTCTTGAAAAAGAAATAGAGAGTAAGGAGGGGGAAAAATCCTCTGTAAAAGAAAGCCTGGAAAGAATTAAAAAAGAAGTGGCAGAACTCTCGGGAAAAATTTCAAACTTAGCGTCCCAGATAAACATAACCCAAAGCGAAATTAATAATCTTCAACTAGAAATAGACAATTTAGAGGAACAAATTGACCAACTAAACGAACTTCTAAAAGATCGAAGAGAGACTATGGCACAAAAGGAAACTCTCAGAAACACCACTATTAGAAACCTCTCCAAAAAGAATATATTAAGTGAGTGGGAAAAATTTATTTCAACTTCAGGAGACTTAGCAGGACTGAATGGATTCGAATACGCGGCTTTTAACTATATATTTGACCGAGCCTTGAGTAAAGACACTTTAAATTGGATTAAAGTCTTAAATGAAGAGATTTCCAGTTTTGAAGCGGATAAAGCCGAGGCACTTGAACTAAAAAACGAAATTGTCCAAGAGCAGGAAAATTTAATTGCTGTTAAACAACAGATGGATAGACAAAGAGCAGATGCGGAAAATGTAAAAAGTTCCCTTGATGAAGAAAAAGAAGAAAAGACAGAAAAACTCTTGTCCTTAGAAGAGGAAATAGCAAATCTTTCTGCAAAACAACAATCTATTTTAGCTCAAAAACACGGCAGCGGATTTGTAAGCGGATATGAGCCTGCAGAATACAAATTACCGGACTGCCCTTTTGACAAAGGTTTTGCCGCCATGAGTTATGGGGCTTTCACTCACTATAACGGCATGAGCCAATACGGGGCAAAGGGAAGGGCGGAAGACGGAAAAAGTTATAAAGATAT
>CAZWYL010000029.1:0-1920 GCA_964638225.1 uncultured Candidatus Saccharibacteria bacterium | reverse complement strand
GCCTATGAAAAAAAAGCCAAATCACCTTGGTTTTACAAAGCCTGGCACACCCAGACCTACAGAAATGACTCCAGCACGTGCGGACGTTCAACACCCTGGTTAAGCGAAAAGGAATTAGCGGACGTACTCAATGCCTGGATTGTTTGGAGAAAAGGTAAGGACAGTGACAAAAATCACATAACACCTATTACCACAAGCTGTTGGGGCGGCGACCCATATTCCATGGACAAAATGGCAGAAAAAGCTGATAAATACGACGAAGATGGGAAATTTA
This sequence comes from uncultured Candidatus Saccharibacteria bacterium, assembly GCA_964638225.1. GTDB lineage: Bacteria > Patescibacteriota > WWE3 > UBA101185 > UBA10185 > WJKK01. The sequence goes on along the minus strand of CAZWYL010000029.1, from coordinate 1,646 downwards.
CAAGTATTTCCAAAGTACACACACCCACTTTCAATTCAGGAAGAACGACTCAAATCTGTTTTGACACAAACAGAGGAAAAAAGTGCCTTGACGGAGATGAATTTAAAACCGTTTTTAATCTTAGAGCTCCCGCCTATGTAGCAATAAGAAGCCGCCTGTTCGATATTGAGACCAGTAATTAATCCCGCCAAATAACATTGAACTCGATCTAGACCAGCCCTTTAATACAAAAATACAAATTCTTTTATTTGACAAAATTTAACTTTATAAGTTCAATGTGGCAGAATACGAAAGTAATGAAAGAAATAATTCAGAGAGTTAGCCGCAAAGATAAAACCTATTTCCTAGTTCTACTTTTGGGAATATTCCTGCTTTTTAACGCGCCCGCAGACCCTGATTTTGGTTGGCATTATAAGTACGGAGAGTATCTAGTGCAAAACAGGCAAATACTCAGGGAAAATATCTATTCATACACCTTTCCGGACTATAACTGGGCAAACTCCTATCCAATAGCCCAAGTAATCTTTTATACAACTTATTCAACCCTGGGCCCGGTATTCGCGGGGCTCGTCTTGGCTTTTATAACTTCGCTTACCGTAACTTGCCTGCTAGAAAAAGGTATTGAATGCAGCAACTTGAAACATCCCAAAATAATCCTCACATTTAGTTCACTTATCATTTTCATGCTTTTTAACGGCTTTTCCGTAGTTCAAAGACCCATGCTCTTTAGTTCAATATTTATGCTCTTCCTAACACTCGCACTTCTATACAATAAAAAACTAATAAAATGGACACCTTTGCTATTTCTGATGTGGGCAAATACTCATGCGGATTTCACTTTGGGGCTGGCGATTCTAGGAATTTATAACTTGCACCTGCTGATAAGGCGGGGGATTGAAAAAAAGAATTTCACAACCCACCTGGCTTCAATCCTCTCGGTCTTAATAACTTTCCTTAACCCCTACGGAATAGAATTGTGGAAGACAATTTTAAACGAAACAAACTCAACCCAGTTTTGGCACATCGCAGAATGGCTCCCTCTTACAAGTAAATCCTTTATGCCCTTTTATTATGTTATTTCGGCACTAATAATAACCTCTCTTATAGAGGCTGAAAATAAGAAAAAAAGAGAGTGGCTGATCTTTTGTGCAGGTGCATTCTTTCTGGGGTCTATTAGATCTTCCTATTTCACTAGAGCTTTTATAATCCTGGGAATATTCCCCCTAATGGAGTTCTTAGAGGAAATTTTAGTGCCTCTTAGCGAGTTTTTTAGCAAAAGGAATGAAGAAAAAATAGCTAAAGCTTCAAAGGGAGTTCTAGGCTGCCTCCTCTTAGCTTCAAGCATACTCTTTGCCAAAAAAATTTACGAAACTTCGGAGCATAGCTTGTGGGCTATGTCCGCTGGACTACCTTATGGGGCAGTTACATTTATTCAAGAAAACCCCCAGCTCTTTGAAGGCAACATGTTTAATGACTACTCCTGGGGCGGATATTTAATCTGGAGACTCCCTGAACATAAAACTTTCATAGACGGAAGGATGCCTTCCTGGAAGGAAGAAGAGTATACAGTATTCAAGGATTATATCGATATAACAAAAGAGCCGAAGGAAAACTACAACTTACTAGAAGAATATGAAATCAGATGG
>CAZWYL010000028.1:0-3750 GCA_964638225.1 uncultured Candidatus Saccharibacteria bacterium | reverse complement strand
CTGAAATTCAGAAGCGTCTCCAACGAAGTGGCTTTATTCTTAACCGCCATAATAACCTTTTGTTGCCTCGCGGCGCGTGCGAAATCGGTACCCTCACTATTATTGCCGTAACGGGATCTCGCATACTTTAAGGCTCTCTTACCATCCATCTCCTGAACCCCCGCTTCAAATCTTACGTGTTCAAAACGACAGGGCACCACTTCCAAGGGGGAGCGGCAAACCCTCTTTACAGCTGCTTCTTCCTTGTCTTCATCATCCTCTTTGTACTCTTCAGAAGACAATTCCTCCACGTCATCTTTTAAAGTGTCTAAACACAAAAGTTCATTAATCTCTTCTTGGGTACGTCCGCACAGATCATCCTCCTTACCTTCAATAGGATACATATAGTCGTCAAAGGCATTTTCAACATCAATCGTAATACCTCCCAACGTATCGATAACGCCTTCGAACAGCTCAAAGTTTACTACAGCATGGTAATGAATAGGAATACCTAAAACCTGCGAAACTGCCTCTTCCATAGAAGCTTCAGGAGATGAAACATCCTGCATAGCTGCATACGCATAAACTTCTGTTATTTTACAACGTCCACAGACGGGGGATTCAACCCAGAGATCACGAGGAACCGAGATAAGAACAACATTTTTATCCAGTCTACTTGCAGAGACTACCAGTATAGTGTCTGCCCTATCCGGGTTCTCAACAGGATCATCTGCGCGTCTATCCGAGCCCAACAGAAGAATATTTGTCCGACCGTCAGTTTCTTTTATATCGGAGGGATTAAAATTTGATACTACTGAAACAGGATCAAAAAGAGCTCTAACTTTATCGCTAAAAAAATAAACAGAAACTGCCCCTAAAAATAGTAGGAAAATAAATAAAAAGACATATCTCCAAGACTTTTTAGCTGATTTTTTTTGCTGCGGCTTAACAACCTTTTTATTTCTTTTTAAATCAGGGTATTTCATAAGCTTTTATCAATTCCAAAAAATGATGAGGGTCTAAACTTGCTTGTCCTGCCAAAACCCCCGACAGGCCTTCAACACTTGCCAAATCCTCAATATTATCTCTATTTGCTGAACCACCATACAACAAAACCGCTTCCTCCGGCAAGTTTTTCCTAATCTCTGCAACCGTTCGGATCACTTCCTCTATGGGCTTCTCATTATACACCCCTCCAGAGGAAATGCTTTCCGGATCCTCCCAGGCAAGTATCGCTCCCCTTTTATAGAGAACTTCTGCCTGTTCGGGAGTCCTGAAGCAAACCACCGGTTGTAACCTATATTCCAAAGCTATATCTCTCTTCTCCGTTACCAAGGCAATGTCCTCGGCTCTTTCACTGTGTCCAACAATAGAAAAATTACAAAAATCACGTACCTGAAAAGCACCTACTTCTCCTGTATGTGAGCCTTTCGAGTTTGCTGATATATTCTGAACTCCTAAAGATATATGCGAACCATCCTGAGATTCAATTAAATTGCTCAACACGTAAGGTACGTGAAGAAAACTGGGACTGATCATTACTTCAACTCCAGGAGAAACCTTGTAAATCTCATTAAAAGTAGAAACCCACTTTTCTACATCAGATAAGTCCATCTTCATTTTCCAGTTTGCAATTACATATTTTTTCATTTGTTTCTTAAATTCCTTAATAAACTTTTTACTAAGCTAGGGATAGTCTCTAGCTCTTCGTGTGTATAATCATATCCTAAAGCATTAAGGCAGGAAAAGACAACCCCCAAATCCGAATAGATATCAGAAGCGTGTTGGCAAGCAACTAAACTATGCACAAAAACATTACCTGAAGTCTCGCCTACCTGAGATTTACTACATCCCATAGGACAGCCTGAGCAAGATGGATTTGCTCCAGGTAAAACTTTTAATTCTCCTTTTTTGCTTAGAAGCTCTTGAAATTTTTTCTCATAAAGAATTTTGTCTTTTAAATTAAAAGAAACAGTGGCATCTATTACAAGACCTCCCACATTTCTTTCTGCAAAGGAGTGCCCTAAGTAATCTTCAAAGGTATGGAAATAATCGTCCAGCAAAAGCTTCTCTTGGAAAAAAAGTTTAGAACTCCTTCCCGGCAAGCCGGCACTTAAAAAATCCTTAGAAGAGGAAACGAAAGTTGTCTCTTTAGAATCAACCGCTAAAAATACCGGTTCCCTGGAAACTCCGGTTAAAACAATTGCATCCAAACCCGCAAACTTAATTCGGGATGAAAGAGACCCTCCCAAATAAAACTCTCTTAATTTCTCAGGATAATTTTCAGAATAATCCAAAATGCAAGTCTTAGAAACATAGGGGAACATTCCATTCAAAGGACCAACAGAAAAAATTAAGGGGTTTTTAGAACGGTGCATTTCCGCGAGTTTCAATCCTAAAGCTAATCCCCCTAAATAATCGTGTAAATCCGGATAAGATTTGAACTCAAAAGAATGGTCGTCTAAATTTATGTAGAGGACTTTTCTATTCAATAAGCTCATAATTCTCTGCATCTAAAACTTCATAAACACCGCCGGGGCAAATGTCTTTTATTTTCTCAACATCTAAAGTATTCACTTGAGGATCTAAAACTATTGAAAACTCCACATCTTCTCTAAAGATTCTTATAAAAGAACCTTCTAAACCTAATTTTCCAAGCTGTCTTTGAGCTTCCAACACACACATTTCACAACCAATGCACTTACTAGGTAGAACAACTTTTAAAATTTTACCCATGTTATTCCAATGCCTCCAAACCGGGTAGTTCGTCACCGCTCAAAAATTCCAAGAGCGCGCCGCCGCCAGTAGAGACGAAGTCAAAATTATCCAAAAGCTCCAGTTGATTAAGACAGGTAACTGTATCCCCACCCCCAACTATAGAATAAGCAGAAGAACGTAAAATTGCTTCGGCTATTTTTTTACTGCCCGTGAAATGACCTTGATCGTAGGCTCCTGCAGGGCCTGCCCAAATTACCATAGAAGATTTAGAAATAAGGCTTACATAGTTTTCAATTGTCCGGGGGCCTATGTCTAAACCATCTTCGGTGTAGTCAAGGGGATAAAATACATCTCTCTTCTCCGGATCATCTTCATTCCTTTTTAGAGCCCCCACAACTAAAATGTAGTCAAAATGGTTAGCCAGCGCATGAATAGCTCGCTTTTTCGACTCCTTTACCCCACCTACAATTCCTAATAACGGGCGGGAGGGGTTTTCCAATACCTTATTTAAATTTTTAAGCTCCTCCTCCAATCGTAATCCCGCAAAGGAAGGAAGTAATGTAGGGAGCAGAGAAATGGAAGTAACATCCCTGTGGCATGTGGCAAAACTCTCATTTACGTAAAAATCGGCTTCTGAAGCTAGTTCTGCTGCAAAAGAGTCATCTTTTCTGCTCTCTCCAGGATTGAACCTAAGATTTTCCAATAAAACATAGTTCCCCACGCCCAACACGTCGTCAAAATAAGGTGTTAATCTCTCCGTACTTAATTCAAAGGAATACGTACCTTCAGGGCGGCCCATATGCCCGGCTATCACAGGTTTGATCCCCTTATCCCGAAGAAATTCTAAAGTAGGAACTAAAGCATCCAGTCGAAATGTCTCTATAACGTTACCGGACTCATCTAAGGGGATGTCTAAATCAGCTCGGACAAAAGCACTTGAACCAGGGAGTTTTTTACTACTTGAAAGAAATTTCACTGTATGATTTTAACATAACAGCCGAATTAGCGTCTCTTCTTATCGCCTTTTATCCAACCGTCTATTTTCTTGGGCAT
>CAZWYL010000027.1:1560-4385 GCA_964638225.1 uncultured Candidatus Saccharibacteria bacterium | reverse complement strand
ATCAAGGGAATATATAAAAACTCCTTTTAACGCGTTAGTAAAAAAGTTAGAGTAAAAAATATTGTATAATGCGTCTATAATGCTGGGAGATGCAGGAGATCTAATCATTACTAAGCTCGAAAACTGGAGAAGACAGGCTCTTGCTTTTTCTCCAAATATTGTTGCGGCTATATTTATTCTCATAACTTTCTATATCCTTTCTCGTTTTCTTAAAAATTACATATATAAAGCTTTAGCCCGAATTATCAGGAAAAAAAGTTTGAGAAAATTCACAACCTCTTTTGTTCAATTTCTCATTGTTACTGTGGGATTGCTTATAGCCCTGGGTATCTTGAATCTTGGCGGAGTAGTTACTTCAGTCTTAGCCGGAGCGGGCGCGGCGGGTTTAATTATCGGATTTGCCATAAAGGAAATAATATCTAACCTACTCTCGGGAGTGTCTATTTCAATAACCAACCCATTTAGCTTAGGAGACCTAGTCGAGTTAGACGAAAAATTGGGTGTTGTTGAGCAGATCAAAACGAGAGCTACAGTACTTCGAACAATGCAAGGACAAATAGTCGAGATTCCGAATAAAGAAGTGATCAACAATGCCATCATCAACCACACATCCTCTGGAGAAAGGAGAATTGACATAAGATCTGGAATTTCCTATGAGGACGACAAAGAACAAGCAAAAAAAATAGCTATAGAAGTCATCAAAAATGTAAACGGAATAGATAAGGAAAAACCGATAGAATTTTATTATGAAGAGTTCGGCGACAGTGCCTTGAATTTTGTTTTAAGATTCTGGATAAAATTTGGAAACTCCCAACAAAATTTTTATGATATAAGATCAGAAGTAATTACAAAACTTCTTGACGCCTATGACGAGAACAACATCACCATGCCCTACCCGATTTCCACAGTAAAGCTGGAAAAAGAATCAAATTAAATAAAATTGGAAAACATAGAAGATATGGGAGGGGCTCTCGGCCTATTGAAAAAAGCGAAGACACTTATTGAAGATCTACATCAATAGTTTCTGCAAACTCTAAGAAGCGCTGACAGTATGAAAATTCTGCAAAATTGCCTTCTTCTTGAAGTAGTATTTTTTCACACCTATCATTTTCTCGAACTATAGTTTGCTTGAGCTCTTCGTACTCTTTTACCTCTTGCCTCAGCTCCTCATTTTCTTCTATAACAGCCTTCGCAGATTCTTGAAGTTTAATAAAAGATCTATATCGAAAATACCCATAAACACTGCCTGCTAATAATATAAGCAGAGCAAAGACAGCCAAGTATATCTTTATACCTCTTTTTTTCTCGGATTCTTCAATCATGGATAAACACATTTTACCATAGTAATTACCATACTAGCGGAGAATAACTATACTTGAGCTAAAGAAAGCCCTATCTAATAATCAAGACCGCAGTAGCTAAAGGCCTTCCCGGACCTACAACATAACCGCCGTTAACATACATAGCAGCAGTACCTCCGCCATCTAAGTTTAAAGCATCTTCAACACCTAATGCTCTCAGGGCATAGGCTGCATCGATAACACTAGCTCCTGTAACATAGGCTAGATAAATATTAGCAGAATCAGTTCCAATAGCGCCACGTAAACCTTTAACCTCCTGATAGGAATCGGTGTCTCCCGAGTCAACAACTATATGACCGTCATTTAACAAAGAAGGAAAGTTAGAAATCCCAGCAGTCACGTGACCCCTTCCATAATCCGAAGTTTTCTCATAAAAATTGGAGGATTGTCCCGTAAATGTCACCAGTCCTGTCTCAGACCAGGACAGAGCATCCTTATTCAACCACTTTTTATTATTGGAATCATATAGAGCGAAATCAAAAGACCAAGTTTTATCTGCACACCAATCATAATCTGCAGGACAGGCATAAGAACCGGCCATTCCGGCGTAAGCACCATTTTCCTTTATATATTGCTCAAGAGATTTAGTAGCGCAATTATCGCTGCAATCATCCCCTATAGCAGCGATAGTTTTAACAGTGACTTGCGACTTGGGAAACTTTATCAAATAAACACCAAAACTTCCTTTCTCTGTATTTACTGTTGTATAAGAATATCCTTCCCCGGAAGAACTTGGAGACGGGGGTGGAGGGAGTGAAGCAAGATAAACATCATAAGCATTATCCAAAGTAGTAATTTTTTCACTCATAGAATTTTTTAATTCTTCAAATTCTTGGGCGAGAAGCAGCTCCCCCCAACTACCTACAGCATAAGTTGAATCCTCAAGCTCCAATTCCAGATTCTCATTTCGCACAAGTTTCTCTCCGTATTCGTCATATAAAGAATAAACTTCCTTTATTTCTTCATTCTGCTCCCCCTCTTCCGAGCTTTGCAAAGTTTCCAGTTTATCTTCAATCGCTTGCAATTCGGAACGCAGCTTTATACTCTCAATAACCCTCCAATGATCCTCCAGAAGTTCGCCGGGCAATTTGTCCCTTAAAGCTGTTTGCTCTTCCTGAATTTCTTTAACACTACTATTTAGTAGAGCTACTTTTTGACGGGTCTGACCATTATGATACATAAGTAGAAAAAGACCGCAGGCGGTAATAAGGGATACCGAGGCTATGATAGGGAGGATATGAGCAGAAATCCTTTGGAGCAGTTTTTCCATTACTACTGATTATACCAATAGTGTGCTAACTCTCTATATTTAGTTGCGGAAAGTAGCTCCATGGGCTAAGGAAATTTGCTAAGAGTGGGAAGCTCCTTGTGCTGTAGATTTTAAATTTGACGCTTGTAACTTAAATTGGCGCCCAAACTAGAAAGGTTCCCTAAATGAGAATCCTGAGGATCCCAATAAAAAAT
>CAZWYL010000027.1:0-1460 GCA_964638225.1 uncultured Candidatus Saccharibacteria bacterium | reverse complement strand
GGGGAAAATCCGTCTTGAGAGGGAACCGGAACGTACCTGGTACTCTTAGAAAGGAGATGTCATGAGCAAAAGTAGAGTTCAGATCAATGTTCGCGAAGGAGAAATCCTTCAGATAAGCCCAAGTACGGTCTTGGTCAAATATGCGGAAAGGGATGGAGGTTCTTATGTAATCAACGTACCGAGGAATATGGCTCCATCAGATGCAGAAGTAGGTGATTCTGTCAGAATTACCATGCGTCAACGGGCAATTCACGTGGAGATGCTTTAAAAAAAGCGAGAAGGAGTCTTCACAGTGGCGGGGGCGAGTGTTTGGATAGTAGGAACGTAATGACTTCAAGTCATGAAAATACCGGGGCGGGGGAGCTCATTCTGTTGTAATGATGTAATAATGTTTGAGTGACTCCGCCCCCTACCCAACTTGCAACATTCGTTATGAACCTCCCTCTATACTTAAGGGTTACAGTAAAAACTTTTCGGTCATGACAAAATACCTATTTATCAGCCTTTCACTGAATGGCGTACCATTCTTTGAGGTGCAGCTAAATGCTCGCTTTACAGCTCACATTTACCTGGCCCGCGCGAGTTGCTTCGCAACCCAGCATGGCTCGCTACAGACGCGCTTACTCGAAGTGTTGAAGCGTCATTACTATATACTTGCAGAATTTCCCAAAAGACATAGCTCTAAAAATTAGGGAAAAAATCTCATAGAATCAAGAACTTTACTTTTTATTTTCTCATTTTCGGCACGAAATCTTCCTCCTAACCAAGTGGTGGGATTCATCCTCAAGCGCTTATTCACATCTGCAGCACTACTTTGGTAAAAACTTAGGTGAATAAGGTTATCTTTATGAATAAAGACATAATCATTTAACTGCTCCAATTCAGAGATATTGGTTGGCACTCCTAGATATATTTTGTACGCCCGAATATTCCCAAGGGTAACTTTCTGTTCTGTGACTCCATAATCTCTGGATTGTTGCAAATTACGATTTAAATAAAATCCTATGTCTTCTGATCGATTGTTTCTCTCGTTTAGAACGTCGAGGCTATGTACTCTAACCCTAATTTCCAATACCTGCCCTACCAGCGAAAAACAAGCATGCTTCTCTCCGCCTACCATGGCCGATATTGTGGGAAAGTCTTGTTCGTTTTTCTCCTGGATTTCCATATAATCTGGGTATTTAAAACTCATTCCCCACATATCGTTAGTATATTCTGAATAAGAGTAATTATTTACTTGGGGGATTAAGGCTAGGCATTTTGGGAGAAAGAAGTTGTCAGCAGTGCCAATGTATATTCCATAAAGCAAACCTAAAATTAATATACCTACAATAACTCTTTTAGCTCTTTTCATAAAACAAGTTTAGCATAGGTTTGTCTAAGTCGGCTAACCTCTTCTAAATACTTAAAAATCTTACTTTTGTATTATTGAGTCCCTCCAACGGAATGAATCACGAGCG
>CAZWYL010000026.1:0-4406 GCA_964638225.1 uncultured Candidatus Saccharibacteria bacterium | reverse complement strand
TAGAAGAGGGAGATCTAGAATGCTTAAGGATAAGTAATCAAACTATGCTAAAATTAAATCATGAAAAATTACGTAGGTAACATAGAAAAAGAAACATTAGATAATAGCAACTTCCGTAAAGTACTTTTTACGGGAGAAAACGAGCAGCTCGTTGTGATGAGCTTGGAGCCGGGAGAAAACATTGGAATGGAAGTCCATCCGGATGTTGACCAATTTATCCGGATTGAAGAAGGAGAGGCTAAAGCAACTCTTGATGGAAAGGAACACCCCTTAGAGGATGATTTTGCAATAGTGATTGCCGCAGGAACAGAGCACGATGTTGTAAATACTTCCGATACCGAGGACCTAAAGCTCTACACAGTTTACGCTCCTCCTGAGCATCCTGAGGGCACAGTCCACAAGGATAAGGCAGAGGCTGAAGAGTACGAAGAACAACACCATCACTGAGACCAAGCTCTATTTTTTGATGACAGAAGAAACAGTGTAAATAGTGCAAAAGAACTGGGAATTCATTCTTTCTTTTTCAAAGGAACTCAAGGAACTGTAGAAAAAATAGAAGAGTCTGGACTGATCTAAAAAGCACTAATCCTAAGCTCAAATGATATACTGGGTTAGGAATATTTTATAAATTCTTATGAAAGACAATAATCCACTAAATCACCTCTTAAAAACAGGGATTCTTTTAATTACGCTGATTATTCCTCTTCTATTCAGCTTAGATCCCTTCCTAACAACCGCCCAAGAAACAGAGGAGGTATTTAAAGGTAAAATAACGTCTGTTTTAGTAGAAGAAGAGAATGAGGCAGGATGTTTTTATCAAGAGCTTGAAGTAGAGCTGGAAAATCAAGAGAATGTTCGAGTAATAAATGATCCGCAAGCCTCCGCTAAAAATATCCGCTACAAAGAGGGCGAAAAGGTTTTGGTCCAAAGGCTGCCCGTACAAGGAGAAGATGCGTATGTTATAACCAGCCACTATCGCGTTCCGTATTTAAGATTTATCTTTTTAGTTTTCATAGTCCTCGCTGTTTTAATAGGAAGAAAAAGAGGGCTTTTTTCAATTATAGGAATGGCTTTTTCCTTTTTTGTAATCTTTAAATTCATCCTTCCACAGATATCCGGGGGCAGCAATCCTTTACTAATAACCTTGGCCGCATCTATTTTTATGATTCCGGTCACATTTTATTTATCACACGGATTCAACAGAAAAACTCATATAGCTATAGTCAGCACCCTAATAATCCTCACCGTAACAATATTAATTACCACTTTTTCAATATCAGCAGCAAAATTAACCGGTTACGCTTCCGAAGAGTCAAGATTCTTGCAAATTGCGAATCAAAATATAAACATGAGAGGAATATTGCTGGCAGGAATTATAATAGGGTTTTTAGGAGTTCTGGATGACGTAACTGTCTCACAATCCAGTATTGTAATGCAATTAAAAAAATCCAACAAAAATTTAGGAAGCTTAGACCTTTATAAACAGGGAATGGAAGTGGGAAGAGACCACATAACTTCGATGATAAATACACTTGTTTTAGTTTACGCCGGTGCCTCCATGCCTTTATTACTTCTCTTTATAAACAATCCTCAACCTTTTGCTCAAATTATAAACCGGGAAATAATTGCAGATGAAATAATTAGAACAGTTCTTGGAAGTATAGGTTTAATATTAGCAGTACCCCTCTCAACTTTTTTGGCATCGCTTGTTGCTGATGCAGAATAAGTATATAATTACCCAAAGAAAGACCGAAAATGAATAAAGAACCTTTAGCCTCAAAAATCAGACCTGATGATTTAGAAAAATTTGTTGGGCAAGAACATCTTGTATCTGAAGGAAAACCTATTAGAAAAGCTATTGAGGAAAAGCATTTATTTTCCATAATTTTTTGGGGACCTCCCGGAGTTGGTAAAACTACACTAGCCAAAATATATGCTCAAAGTTTAAATGCAGACTTTATAGAAAAGTCGGCAGTCTCTGCAGGAAAAAACGACATTAGAGAAATTATTAAAAAAGCAAAAGATTCTGACAGACCAACAGTCTTATTTTTAGACGAGATTCACAGATTTAACAAAGCACAGCAGGATTTTCTTCTTCCACAAGTAGAATCGGGTATTCTAACTTTGATAGGAGCTACAACCGAAAATCCCAGTTTTGAAGTAATCTCGCCTCTGCTTTCCAGATGCAAAGTCTTTATCTTAAACCCATTATCCGAATCGGAAATGAAACAGATAATAAACCAAGCCCTTAAAGAAGTAGAAAGCGATTCGGAATTAAAACTAGAAAGCGAAGCCATGGATTGGCTGATTAATATGGCGGATGGTGATGCAAGACAGGCGATAAACATGGTAGAGGGAAGTTTTTCCCTTTACAGTAAGGTGAATTTAGAAACTCTAAAAGAAACACTGCAATCAAAGCACCTCAGATATGATAAAAAGGGAGAGGAGCACTACAACACTATCTCAGCTTATATAAAATCAATGAGAGCCGGTGATGCAGATGCTGCCCTATATTATTTGGCAAGAATGGTAGAAGCCGGAGAAGATCCTTTATTTATCGCCAGAAGAATGGTTATTTTTGCCTCTGAAGATGTAGGATTGGCAAGCTCCGGAGCTCTGCTTTTAGCTAACGAAGTGTTCAAATCCTGCCAAGTCATCGGATACCCAGAATGTGCAATAAACTTGGCACACGGTACTGCATATCTGGCACAATGCAAAAAAGACCGTAGGGCTTACGAGGCCTTAAGAGCAGCTCAATCCGATGTTAAAAAATACGGAAATTTGGAAATACCTTTAAAGATTAGAAATGCTCCCACTGAACTGATGAAAAATCTGGATTACGGGAAGGGCTATAAAAAATACGACAAAGATAGTCTTCTTCCCAAAAAAATTAAAGGGAAAAAATATCTAAAAGAGAGACATTCTAACTAAAATACTTGAGCTGTTATTAAGGGAAACCAACATAGCCTAGTACCTCTACTTAAAATAGAAAATACCCCATTAAAACACGCTGTAAAAAAGACTAAGATAATTCTAAGTTACTGAAAGGGGGTGAATTATCTGAGCATTATTTTTAAAACACTTCTGTCTGAAGTAGCTCTAAAAATTCTGATGAGGCTGTTATTAAGCTGGTTCTAAATCTACAGCCCAGAAGAATATCCCTCTATTACAAAACAAAAACACTGCCCGGAGGGATTTCGTGTTAAAATGTATGAGTTATTAAGGCGCAGTGGCGAAGTGGCTAACGCAACGGTTTGCAAAACCGCTATTCGCGGGTTCGAATCCCGCCTGCGCCTCCAAAATTGCAAAGCAATTTTGGAGAGCCATCACAAAATGAGCGGATGCGAGTTTTTGATGCACCTCCAAAATTATGTTGACCCCTTGACCTATAACAGGAACAAAAATTAAATCAATCAAATACTCATTGCTAGAAGTTTCCCAAATAAGAATATAGAATAAAGCATGCACCCAAAAACGCTTGATACTAAACTAATTTTTGTAACCGGCGGCGTGATATCCGGACTTGGAAAAGGAATCACCACCGCCTCCTTATCACTTCTACTAAAATCAGCGGGGTACAAAGTTTCTGTACTTAAGGCAGATATGTACCTTAACCAAGATGCCGGGACTATGAATCCTTTAGAACACGGGGAAGTGTTTGTAACGGAAGACGGTGTTGAAACCGACCAGGACATGGGACATTACGAACGTTTCCTAAACTGCAATCTAGCCGGCCGCAATTACATGACCATGGGACAAGTCTATAACAATGTTCTGACCAGAGAAAGAAGCTTAGAGTATGGAGGAAAATGTGTTCAAGGTCATATTCATATCCCTCAAGAAATAACAAGACTAATTTTAGACGTAGCAGAAAAAGATGAAGCAGATATCTTGCTTGTTGAAGTAGGCGGAACCGTTGGCGAATATCAAAATATAATGTTTTTTGAATCCATCCGAAGGTTAAAGCAAAAACTTCCTAACGACGTTTTTATTATTCACCTGGTTTACCTGTTGATGCCTGAATTTCTTGGAGAGATGAAAAGCAAACCTGCACAATCTTCCATTTATGACCTATATCGCTTAGGCCTTCAACCAGATTTTGTTGTGACCAGGAGCAATGAGCCAATCGACAAAAAAAGAACCGAGACTATTGCCTTTAACACTGGGGTTAAAAAAGAACATATTATAGCCGCCCCTGACGTAAAAACTATATACCGTGTACCTATAATTTTAGAAGAACAACAGATGGTGCAAAAACTTCTCGCGCATATGGATCTTGAATTCAAAGGAAACGGGGAAATAAAAAAATGGAAAGAAATGCTGGAGAAGCATGAAAATGCAGATGAAGAAGTTAGAATCGCCATTGTAGGAAAGTACTTCAATTCCGGAGATTTCAGTCTTGAAGA
>CAZWYL010000025.1:1282-4544 GCA_964638225.1 uncultured Candidatus Saccharibacteria bacterium | reverse complement strand
ATTAGAATAGATGGAACTAATAATACAGAAATTTATAACAACATTGTTTACTCAGATAAGGTTTTTAGCTCTCCCAACGGAGATAAAATCATACTCCTAACCTCCTTTAAAACAGAAGCCGGTATAAACCTTTACACTGTAAGTATAAGGTAGATCTTTCCAAACAAGTGAATTTTTGCAAAAAGGAAAGGAGGGAGAAATCGTGCCTGTTTCTGTCCTTTTCTTGCCGTTATTTAACCTCAACAAGCTTCGCAGTTACTACCAAACGATTTATAGTCGTCCCCGGCGGATCACAGGTCTGTAACGTCAACAAAGGCTCTAAGACAGGGCGGGTTATTGGGTAAATATTGAACCCAGGGAGCTTTTCGGAACTCACTACCTTATATACATATGTTTCTCCTTCATAAAAAAGATGAATCGTATCTCCCACATCTAAATGCCTAAGAAGATTAAAAACTGTGGCGTACTTACCTAATCTCCAAAAATCCACAGATGCATGTGCAAAAATATAAACGTTCCCGGGATCACTTGAAGGATAATCGGAAACAGAAGCATGCGCTACACCTTTTCTCAAGGCTTCCATGTAAGCCCCTTCGTCTGCAACGGGTACATCTTTTATAACCGGAACGTTTACACCTATTCGCTCTATTACCAATCCGAACTCACGGCTTTTTGGCTCCATTTTTATCGGTTTGGTAGAAATTAATCTCGCAAAAGGACTATCTTTCACAGAACGTTCGGATGAAGTTAGCGTAAATTCTTGATTTTTTATTTCTCTGATACGAAAGAGGAGCTCCTGGGTAAACAATGGAGCAAGCGACAACAAGATGAAAACAAACCCTAAAATTATAAGCACATTCGCAAATTTTTTAACCAAATCTGTCTTAGACTCAGCGTATACGTACTTAAGAGGATAGGTGCTTTTTTTGAAAGGCATGTAAGGATTATAACAAGGTAAAACTAGGAATAAAATAAACAGATTTTCGCAACCTACTTAAAAACTCTAGTTGTTAAGCATTTCAGGAGCTCCCGCTCACTGAGATGGTCGGGGTGCACCTATACAGGTATCCGCCATTACTAAACTCATTTCATTCGTTAAGTTCTGGCGTAGCCGGAACTACGTCCGAACCACCCAATATAAAAAACAGTTTTGTACCTTTGGCACAAAACTGTTTTCTATGGTCGGGGTGGCCGGACTTGAACCGGCGGCCTCACGAACCCGAATCGTGCACTCTAGCCAACTGAGCTACACCCCGATAAACAATTTAAAAGTCTCTGGTACCCCAGGTAGGAGTCGAACCTACATTTCACCCTTAGGAGGGGTGTGTTCTATCCGTTGAACTACAGGGGCATGCGTATTAAATCCGTAGACTCCTATTGTTACTTCTTCTCTTTATCTAACTTCTCCAGACTCAATCCCTGAAACACAAAGTATACAATAAAGGCTATGATAAGAAAATCAATCAAACTAGCGATAAAGCTTCCTATCCTAACCTGAACTCCTGCTACAGGAAGTACAAAATCCTCAAAAGCCTGGGCCGGACCTAGCAGTAAACTCAATAAGGGATTTATCAAATCTTCTACCAAGGATGTTACTAAACTAGACACAGCACCTCCTAACAGGAAACCTATTGCCAAACCAACTACTCCTTGTTTCCTTATAAAGTCTATAAACTCTTTCATGAGGATATTTTAGCACAGAGGAAGGAAAGAATTTTGTTGGCGGAGGGGGTGGGATTTACTGCTCGCTCTTCTCCTCTGGAGAATCGCTCCCAGCACAGGCTTCTCATCCCATCCATTCTACCAAGAACAAAAGTCCACCTTTCGGTGAACTTTTCTTCTTGGCGGAGGGGGTGGGATTCGAACCCACGATACCCGATAAAGGATATGGCGGTTTTCAAGACCGCTGCACTAGACCGCTATGCGACCCCTCCTTACAAAACACTGACAAATCCACTTACAACACCAAATTAAAGAAATTCAGCGAAATAAGTATAACAAATAATCAAGAAAAACTATCAATAGCGGTAAATATCTTCTTCAGCACGTCTATAATTTAACAACTCATCGGGTTCAAACCAAATTGAAATCTCTTCCTGAGCCTCTTCAACAGTTCCCGAAGCGTGAATTAAGTTAAAAACAGCACGCTTTCTCTGTAAACTGGTAACAGCGGAATCCAAACCATAGTCCCCTCTTATGGTACCGGCAGGCGCTGTATCAGGGTAGGTAGATCCAACTAAAGTTCGAACTTTTTTAACTGCATTAGGACCTTCAAATACAAAAGCAAAAACTGGACCTTCATCAAAAAGTGCGAATAACCACTCATTAACCTGCTTTCCTATCTCAACCGGGTCGGTTGTCCCGAAAAATTCCTCAACATTAATACCTAGCTCTTTACAATCTTCAATGTTGAATTGTCCTACTTTTGCATGCCAATCCTCTGACTTTTTATAATGCTTTTTAGCAACGCCTTTGTCAGCTTTAATTAATTTTGCACCCACTATCTTTAAACCGGTTTGCTCAAAACGATCAATGATCTCTCCAGTAACGCCTCTTTTAACCGCATCCGGCTTCAATAAAATTAAAGTTTTTTGTATTAGTGCTCCAGGCATATATAACTTTATAACAAAGAATTTGCTATAAAACAACCTCTTCTATACTGTAGTCACCATTTTTATAAATTTTTAAAAGTGCATATCTAGAAGATTGAAGATTGCGCATACTATCTTTATTACTAACTAGCGCTCCTAAAGCAAAGTGCATTAAACCCTCTCTCTCTGGATCTTTATTTTCACTATAAAAATGGTGGTCTGCCGCCACTATTGCTCTCACCTCAGATTCTCTAACAAGTTCCAACATCTCCTCTGCCTGTAAATGGACTGTAGAAACAACATCACCCTCAAAAACCCCCATTACCCTACTATTAGTCGGATGGTATAAAGGCTGTGAAAGAAAGACAAAATGTGATGTTTTAACGTGATCTCGAAACCAAGCCATCTCTTCTTCGCCTACTTTTGTAAAATTAGCACTATTATCAAAAAGCAGGAATTTATGGCCTTCTTCTTCGTAGATGTGTGATGTATCGCCAAACACCTCCTTAAAATTTTTACGACCTTCTATGTCACCATAATCGACAGAATGTGCCAAATCATGATCTCCTGGTATTGCTAAAAATTCTACCTTAGAAGAATCCAAAATCTCTTTAACCTTCTTGAACTCTTCTACAGTGCCGTATCTTGTCAAATCTCCAAGAAAAAAAGCT
>CAZWYL010000025.1:0-1182 GCA_964638225.1 uncultured Candidatus Saccharibacteria bacterium | reverse complement strand
GAATAAGAAAATTGAATAAACAAAAACAAAGCAACTAAAGAACCAGATAGGACAATAACCGACAAGATACTCCTAAAGACTTTGAAAATAAAGGGCTTTTTCTTTTTTCTACCTCTTTTTTTCTTTTTCTTGCGCTTTTTTCTTGCCATAAGATATATCCAAAACTCTGAACTTATTGTTGTTATCTTAGTTAAAAATATCTCACAAATATCAAGGATTTAAGATTAAAATTGTTACATTCTCGGTATCCACAACCCTAAATTACTTAGAACCCTTCTTACATTTTCACTCTTACATTTTATCAACACTATCTATTCCAATGAGATAAAGTCCTATCTTTAAAACTACACCAACGCCATTTACTAGACAAAGTCTAAAATTTCTTAGTTCTTCATTGGATGATTTTAAAACTGGCACTTGAGAATAGAAAGTGTTAAAGAGACCGGATAACTCGTGCAAATAAGAACACAGATAACTCGGTAGTTCTTCGCTGGCAGATCTTCTTACTTCTTCATCAAAATGAACTAACTTTCTAAGTAACAACACCTCAGTTTCTGTCAGCTCTAAATTTCCAACCTCGAAGTCACCAAATTCAAAGTTTACTTCCTTCAAAATAGAGTGGCTCCTAACAAATGTGTATTGCAAATAAGGCCCTGTATTCCCCCTTAATTGCAAAGATTCTTCCCTGTCATAAGTAATATCCCTTCCAAGCTGCTGCTTCAAAATAGCATATTTTAGCGCACTCACCGATATTTTGAGTGCTATTTCCCTTCTCTCTTCCTCAGTTACCCCTGAAACATTTTGAGCTGTTTTTTCATATGCAATATCTGACAATTGTGTAAGCAATTCATCCACCGAAATTATATTGCCCGTTCTAGATGACATTTTTCCGGTTGTTAGATTTAACATACCATTAGAAATATGCCTTTGTTTCCCAGCCAAATCCGGATCTATTTGTTCCAAAGCCTTGAAGACCACTTTAAAATAAGCTTTTTGCTCCACAGCGGTGACAATATAGGATAAATCAAATTTAAAATCCTCCCGCTTTTTAAAAGCAAGCCCCAGATCCTTTGCTTCATACGTTGGCAGGCCCTGAGAATTTATGAAAACTCTTGTATGCAACCCGTAATTCTCTCCATCAAAAATTACCGCACCTCTGTCCTCTCTAAACACTTCTTTTCG
>CAZWYL010000024.1:2891-4849 GCA_964638225.1 uncultured Candidatus Saccharibacteria bacterium | reverse complement strand
CTTTATGGCGTTGTAGTTCATGGTAGTGTTCGAATTGGAGGCAATAACTTTGATGAGGCTATTATTCAACATTTACGCAGACAACATGGTTTAGTGATAGGAGAGGAAACAGCGGAGGGAGTCAAGATAAACCTTGGCAATGCCATGTTTTCTAAGAGTACCGATGTAATTGAAGTCAAAGGAAGAGATTCGGTTACCGGATTTCCAAGGATTGTAGATGTTTCTTCTGAGGAAATCAACGAATGTATGCAGCGTGATTTAGAAAGAATAGCTATGGCAATTAAGGATGTTTTGGAGTCAACACCTCCGGAGTTGTCTTCAGATATTTTAGATAAAGGAATTGTATTGAGCGGCGGCACCTCCCAGCTGAAAGATATAGACAAATATATTTCTAACTATATTGGAGTGCCAACACATGTTGCTGATGAGCCTATCTTGTGTGTTGTCAAAGGTTTGGGAATTGTGCTAGACCATCTGGATGAATTTAGTAAAAGTATGATACAACGGTAAATTTATATCTGGAATATGATAGGCTGTTCTTTAAAAGTTTAATAACTTTTTAATAATCTTATAGGTCCGTTTATTTGAGCTATATAATGACAAGGATAGAAAATATGTCGAAATTTTATTGCCTTTACAAAAGATTTAGTCGAACAGGCATTTAACAGTTAGAATATGAGGGAGGTAATTTTAAAATGAATGATTTAAACAAAGATAAAGATATAAAATTAGCAGATAAAAACAGCACAAAAATTTTGGGAGTAAAGATTGATCTCTTATCAAAGAGGGAAGTGTTGGAATGCGTGAGAAGGGTTTTAGAAAAGCAGGAGAATAGTCCAGAGGATATAGAACCTTGTCTTTTGAGTACGACAAACCCTGAGTTCATCATGGCAGCACAAAAGGATGAGGAATTTAAGGAAATCATCAATAATTCTTTCTTATCGGTACCCGATGGAATAGGGGTTTTATATGCCAATTATTATTTAAATCATTTAAAAGGTAATTTCAAAAAGTGGATAAGCAGCTTATTGAAAAGAGATAAAGAGAGAAGACTAGTTAGAGATAAATTTGGGGAAAGAATAACTGGGGTTGAGTTGGTTTATGATTTGTGCCAGCTAGCTGAGAAGGAAGGCCACAATGTATTTTTACTTGGAGGTTGGCCAACTGACTATTGGGGAAGACCTTTAAAGAATCCAGACTATGATTTGGCTAAAAAAGCAGGGAAGAAGCTAAAGGAAATGTATCCAGAATTGAATCTTGTGGGGGCAACATCGAATTTCAGCTATCTTCAGGAGGACGATGAGCAGACACTGGATTTTATCAAAAAAAGAATGCGTGAAGCAGGCGTTAAAAACCTTGACATATTAATAGTGTGCTATGGACATAAAAATCAGGAAAAATGGATCGTAAGAAACGCCAAAAAAATCCCAGCAAGGCTCTGTATAGGTGCTGGAGGGACTTTTGATTATGTAACAGAAAATAAGTCTTGGGCACCTTTGTGGATACAAAGAATTCACTTAGAGTGGCTTTATAGATTGGTCACCCAACCGTGGAGGATTAGACGTATTTTCATCTCATTTCCTCTTTTTCCATTGAAAGTATTCTTTAGCAGCCTTTAACTTCTTTAAAATCGTTTTATTACTTAATCGCTTTTATTGTCACCAAGCTTATCCTTAATTTACTACTAAAATTCCATTGACATATTTATACGCACTCTATATTATTGAAGTATGAAATTAGAAGAAAAATTATATACTTCCACGGAAGTTGCAAAAATATTGGGTGTTAGCCTCCGCTCTGTATATCGTTACCTGGAGCAGGATAAACTAGAGGCTGAGATAAAGACTGCTACAGGAAGACTTAGGTTTACAAAACAGAATATTTTAGACTTTTTGTATCCAGATAGTGACCGAGCAGAGTTAGAGGGGAAAGACTTAGCTCTCCCAAGTGAAGCAGAA
>CAZWYL010000024.1:0-2791 GCA_964638225.1 uncultured Candidatus Saccharibacteria bacterium | reverse complement strand
AAGTGAAGCAGAAGATGAAGAAGAGGGAGATGAGGAAGTAGAATCTGCAGAAGAAACCCAGAAACAGCCAAAGAAGGCTGAAGTTTCCAAAGATGAAGAAGAGGAGGCAGAAGCAGATGATGAAGAGGAAGAGCCTCAAGAATCCAAAGAACCAGAAGTAGATGAAGATGAAGAAGAGACAGAGGAGCCTGAAGAAAAAGAAGAAGAAAAAGAAGAGGAAGTAGATTGGCTCTCAAAATTTAAAGAAGCAGCGCAACAATATGAAGAATCAACAAAAAAAGCAGCTTCCAGCCAAAAAGAGGAAACTCTCGAAGCAGTTTCTTCACTAGGATCGGATGAGCCGGAAGTTCCAGCCGAGGAAGAAGAAGCCCCCAAGGAAGTTTCATTTAAATACTACAAAAGTATGCTAGGTGGATTAAAGGAGATCGCTCAGAATGTAGACAAAATAAGCAGAAAATCAGGAGTTGATTACGCTTTCACGTTATATTCGGGACTTTCATTAGAAAAGCCATTGAACAAGCCCTTTTCCATTTTGCACTTGTATATAGCTCCTGATTCAGAGCAGCTTTTTAAGAAGATGCTCCAACTAGAGGAGACATCAGAAAGCAATGCTCAGGTTTGTTTAATGCCGGCAACAGATACCAAGATTTTTGCTAATAAGACCGAAAAACACGGTTTATTTGTTGTTTCCAACGAGCAGTTAGCTGAAGATTTCAAGCTTTTTGGTTTGGAAGAAGAATTGGAAGAACTGCTTTAACGAAATCCGTTAAATAGCCGATCGGATGACAATAATTCGTGGTCTAATCCCACGTAGATAAGGTTAAGCGCCATATGTCGGGTATGCTATAATGTATTGCATGTCCGCAAAGAAAGCACCTAAACAAAAAACCCCGCCTTATAAAATTCTAATTGTAGGAGCAGAAGCGGCACCGTACGCTACTGTAGGGGGATTTTCCTCGGTTTTAGCTTATTTATCCAAAGAATTAAAAGCACTGGGTCACGATGTTCGTATATTTATGCCCAAGTATGGATTTATAGATGAAGAAGAATATGAGATCAAGATGCTCGAGAAAGGGCTTAAGGTTCCTACTGATGATGAACAAAATCCAGAGCTGATTTGTAACGTTAAGTATACAGAAGAGGAGTCTGGAGTTATGACTTATTTTCTAGAGAATAAAGAATACTATGAAAAAAGAGCTAATGTTTACAGTTATGTGGACGACCCGACTCGTTTTGCGTTGCTTTCCAGAGGGGCTCTAGAATTTATTCGTACGGAAGAGTTTGTACCGGATGTTATTCACACAAATGATTGGCATACAGGTTTGCTAGCAAACTATTTAAAGACTGTTTATAAGAAAGATCCCGTTCTAAGTGATATTGCTACAGTTTTTACTATCCATAATTTGAGATTTCAAGGTAATTTTGATCATAAGAATGTTTCGGAATTGGATTATGATGATGGAAAATCAGCAGTTGCATCTTTCTTTGCTCCAAGGTTAAATAACTTAAACTTCATGCGCAGAGGTATTCTCTACAATGATGCGGTAAACACCGTCTCAAAGACTTATTCCAGGGAAATTTTAACATCCGAATACGGCGAGGGTCTGGATAAGTTGTTGCTCGAATTGAAAGGCAAGATCTTTGGAATAATAAATGGCTTGGATTATGACGAGTTTAATCCCGCTACCGATAAACTGGTAGAACATCCCTTTGATGTAGATAATTTGGATGAACGTAAAAAGAACAAGGCTTGTTTGCAAAGGGAGTTTGACTTACCGGTAGATGAGGATGCTTTACTGTTAGGATTTGTAGGACGTTTGGATTACCAAAAAGGTGTGGATTTGATAATTAATACTCTGCGTCATGTTTTTGATGATTACAATGTGCAATTTGTAGAGGTGGGAGGAGGGGACCGCAATTTAACAGAAATGCTAAAGTGTTTGGAGAGAGACTATCCTGATCAGGTTGGAATTCACCCTTTACCCAATTTTACTTTACCTAGAATGGTCTTTGCTGGTGCGGATTGTATTTTGTATCCTTCTAGATTTGAGCCCTGTGGAATAGTTCAGATTGAGGCCATGCGATACGGGGCAATTCCCATTGTACGTAAGGTTGGGGGATTGGCTGATACGGTTAGAAACTTTGAGACACTCAAGAGAGAAGGAAACGGATTTGTGTTCAGTAACTTTGATCAATACTCTTTATTTGGGCAAATTGCCAGAATTTATGAGCTCTATAAGAATAAGGAAGTTTGGCAGCAGCTCCAGAAAAATGCTATGGAGTCGGACTATAGTTGGGAATATTCTGCTAAGGAATATGAAAAGCTTTATGAACGGGCAATGGATTTTAAAATAAAAGACAACCCCCATGTACACCGTGTTGAAGATATGATTTTTTAAATCGGTTTTAGCGATAGCGATCTTTTAGTTCTATTTTTTAATTTAGTGTGTGTGAGCGTTCTGGGATGTATTTCTCTTTATTTGACAGTCCTATAATATTTTGCTATATTATTCTTGAAACTTATTAAAGATTATATTGCTCATTCTAATTGTACAACCCAATCCGGGAAGGTAGGTTCTAGTCTTTGGGCAGGAGACTATTAGCTTTTACCTCCCCGGGTTGGGTTGTATAACTTCATAGACTTGTTTATAATTCAATCTGTGGAAATAGCAATTTTACTTCATCTGTATCAACCCATTACTCAATCCGAAGATGTATTTCGTAAGATTTATAAAGAATCCTATGGCCCCTTACTTCGCAAGATAGGAAAACTTAAGGATTTTAAAATTTC
>CAZWYL010000023.1:0-5105 GCA_964638225.1 uncultured Candidatus Saccharibacteria bacterium | reverse complement strand
GGATGAGTATACTTTTGCACAAAAAGATTATCATGAGGATATGTATGGTGTAGTAGCTGAAGATTCGGCGATTTCTCTAATTGACCGCTCCCTAAATGAAGTAAATTCCGTCAAGGTTGTCTCTAGTGGTGAAGCTTATGTAAAAGTTTCTTCTATAAACGGAAATATTGTATCAGGAGATTTAATAACTTCTTCTCCTATCGAGGGAGTTGCTCAAAAAGCTGATGTAAGCGGGTATGTTCTTGGTTCGGCTTTGGAAAATTATGAGAGCAATGATCCTGAAGAGGTAGGTCTTATTCTAGTTCAGGTGAATATAAGATCTGCATACATTCCAAATCGTTCACAAAAAGACCTCCTGAATTTTATGAAAAGCGGAGCTATGGCTCCCATAATTAGTCCTCTCACAACTTTTAGATATCTTATATCTGCTCTAGTTGTTATTGCTAGTTTTGTAATTGGGTTTTCATCTTTTGGGAAGATATCTGGCAAGAGTGTTGAAGCGCTGGGAAGAAACCCTCTTGCAGGCAGGGATATTAAAATTGCGGTGATCTTTAACTCTATCTTTGTTTTTGGCATAATGTTAGCAGGAATATTTTTATCGTATTTAATTTTAGTTTTATGAAAGGTCTTTAACAGTGATGAATCTGCCCAATCTGGAATTTCCCTTCAGTTTTAGTTTTCCAACTTATCCCTCTACAGTTTATTTAATCCCAATAGGACTAGTATCTTTTGGTATTCTTTTCATATTATTTCTAGGTTTGAGTATTTACTTCATAAGACTTTTATCTCAGGCAGATTATTTGGATAAGGAAAAGAATCGCGAGTATAAAGAGGCTTCTGAAGTTTTAGAGGAGGCTAAAAGACAGGCTTTTAGGATAGTAGAAGATGCTAATCATAAAGCAGAGAAGATATTGGCGGATGCAAATTTAATGGGAAGTGATATGTCTTCAAACATCAATTCTAAAATGGAAGAAATAGCTGAGGAACGTAAGGAATTTATTAGTGAATCTTCTGATACCTTATTGAAAGTAAATAGGAAAGCTTTATTGGAAGCATCTAGCCATAATTTAGAGACCCTCAAACAAATATCAGGTGAATATAAGAAAGAGATGATGAATGAGCTAAAGGAGTTTAGAAAAAGTTTGGAAATAGCTCTTGAAAGTTCGCGCAGAGAAGTTGAGGAGGAGATGAAACGTTATAAAGAAGCGCAAAGAGAGAGGATAGATCAAGAGGTTTATGAAGCTGTTAATAAGGCGTCCAAGTCTATAATAGGCAAATCTTTGAATTTGAAAGATCACGAAGAGTATATTTTTAAAGTTTTAGAGGAGGCAAAAGATAGTGAGGTTTTTAAGTCTTGAGCAATGACTTAGATTTACATACATGCAAGAGAAACAAGATATTAACAGTTTAATAAAATTTAGTCCTGATTTGTTGGATTTGGTCACTGAAGTTCAGGAATTGCAGTCGGAGTTATACTCTGCTGAACCGTTTCTCTGGCCTTCTGATAAGGCTTCAGATTTGCGATCTTTTTTAGATGCTCGAGGAGTTAATGTATCTGCCAAAAACGAGCTCATTGAATCTTTAAATAAATTACAGGAAGAAATTTCTAATTTGGAGAGGATTAAGGTCATTGTTCCAGATGTACAGTTTTCATCGGAATTTTGGGATCGGCTTTTTCATTGGTTAAAAGAGAATTTGATTAGTAGATCTTTTATCCTTGATAAGGAAACAAGCCCATCAATTATGGGAGGCATAGTCATATATTGGCAGGGTAGTTATATTGATCTTTCCCTAAAGACCAAATTGGGAGAATTTTTCTCAAAGGCTGAGCACTCCGTGAAGACTATACAGTATGAGCACAGAGGCGGTTCCGAAAGCAAACTCGATACTTTTATAAATAATAGCTCAGACTCGGGCGAGGAGGATAAGTAATGTATCAAGGTAAAGGTTTTGACTCATATTTAGAAAAATATAAAGAAGTAGGCTTTGTTGAAACTCTTAATCTTCCTCTTGTTGGCATATCAGGTCTTCCTAATGTTTTTGTGGGAGAGGTAGTTATCTTTGAGGATAATAGTGTAGGTCTTGTTTTAAGTTTGGATGTTGAAATTGCTCATGTTCTCATTTTGAAAGGTACGAATTTTAGGGTTGGTTACAAAGCTACCAGAACGGCGTCAACTTTGAAGATTACAGCTCATGACGGGCTTCTGGGAGGGGCTTTCGATTGTATGGGAAATTCTTTGCTAAAAGAGGAAATACAAGGAAAGTCTCTCTTTCCTCACGAAGCCTCGAATTCAGCTTTGGTAGAAGTTTTTGGGGATGCGCCCGGATTTTCTCAGCGAGCTAAAGTTTCCGAGACTTTCGTAACAGGTGTCCCAATTGTTGATTTAATGATTCCTCTCGGGAAGGGGCAGAGGGAACTTGTTTTAGGGGATAAAAAATCTGGGAAGACTGAGTTTTTACTTCAGACCATACTATCTCAAGCGAGGGAGGGAGCTGTTTGCATTTACGCAGGTATAGGAAAAAGCAAAAGTGATCTTTTGGAGATTTTGGAATTTAGTAAGGAAAACGAATTGGGAGATTCGTTTTTAATGGTAGGAAGCTCGTCTTCAGATTTGGCCGGGAAGGTCTACCTAACACCATACACAGCAATGGCATATGCGGAATATTTTAGGGATTGCGGTCGGGATGTCCTTATTGTTTTAGATGACATGTCTTCGCATGCCAAATATTACCGAGAGCTTTCACTAATTGGCGGGAGTTTCCCTGGGAGAGAATCCTATCCGGGAGATATATTTTTTATTCATTCCCAATTATTAGAAAGAGCAGGTAATTTTAAGATTCAAGGTTCCTCTAACTCAATAACTTGTCTACCTGTTGCTGAGACTGTGGAAGGTGACATATCGGGTTATATACAGACCAATCTTATGTCAATGACAGACGGACATCTGTTTTTTGACTCCTCTTTATTTGATGAAGGAAATAGACCTGCCGTAGACACTTTTCTTTCTGTGACACGTGTTGGCAGGCAGGTACAGACCGAGCTTCATCAGAGCATAACTAGAGAGCTGACTGGGTTTTTAAATTTACTCCGTAAACATAAGAGGTTTGTTCATTTTGGAGCAGAGCTAAGTGAGGGTGTAAAGTCTAGCTTAGAAACGGGTGAGAAAATAACTGCGCTTTTTAGACAACCTCCTCGGGTGATTATTCCTCTAAATCTGCAGTATTTACTATTTGCAATGATTTGGGGAGGACTTATCTCTTCGGGCCAGCTAAAAAGTCTAAAATTTCTTGTTAAGAAGATGAATGAGCTCTACGAACGGGATTCAGATTTTAGACTGTACGTTGATAATTTAGTAAAGACCAGCAACGTTTTCAACGATTTCTTGGCAAACGTAATGAGGGAGCAAAAAACAATTAAAGAATTAATAGGGGTACAGATGTAAAATATGTCAGATATTGTCGGGGAGATTGAACAGCTTAAGAATTTTAGAGTAATTTCTCAAACTTATCAAGAAGTTGCAGCTATGAGGATGCGACGCACTAAAGATCAAGTTTTGCGTAACCGTGAATTTTTGTCGGGACTTTCGGAAGTCTTTTCAAGGGTAAAATTGTCATATGAAGATAAACTTCGTGAAATTTTGGAAGCTAAGGGTATATCTGACGAGGAGCAGCAAAATTCTTATATAGGAAGAATGAATTTTACCCAAAAAAATGGCAGGGATGTTATAGTTTTTGTTTCAGCAAACACAGGATTATACGGTGACATTATAAGGAAGGTTTTTAATTATTTTTCAAAACATGTAGATTCTTCAGTTGATGTTGCCATATTAGGAAGTTTGGGGAAAGTTTTATTTCAAGAGCGCTTTCCTGGGAGAGATTTTTTATATTACGATCTTTCAGATGGTAACCCAGATCCGGAAGAGGTTTATAAGATTATGGCTGAAATTGGAGAATATGAAAATATATTATTATTTCATGGTAAATTTAAGAATATACTCGAACAAGAACCGGTCCAATCAAGTGTTACGGGAGAATCAGTTGCTATGGAAGTGAAGGAGGATACTCGTCGCGTGTACTGCATATTTGAACCGTCCTTGGAAGAGGTTTTTGAGTTTTTCGAGTCGGAAATAAAGAAATCTCTTTTTGAGCACGCTCTCTATGAATCTTCTTTGAGTAAATACACCTCAAGAATGGTTAGTTTAGATAGAGCAGCTACTAATGCATCAAAAAAACTTGATAAACTTAGGCTAAAACAGTTGTTGTTGAAGCACAGAGAAGCAGAAAAAGAAAAAAATACATTGTTATCAGGAGTTATACATGGAAGATAATCTAAATAATTCAACAAAATATGAGAAAGTAGGAAGAATATTAAGAGTAAAGAGACAAGTAGTGGAGGTTGAAATTTTTTCAACTAAGGCTCCGGAAATAAGCGAGGTATTGGTACTAGAAAATTCTGCGGGTCGTGCAGACGGGTTTTCAGATGCTCTTATGGTATTTGAGTCTTCAGGTGAGAATAGGTTTTATTGTATAGCATTGTCTGACATGGATAAATATTCTCGAGGGGCTGTGGTAGTTCGTACAAGAGAAAAGCTAAAAATTCCTGCTGGATCTGAGGTTCTGGGCAGAGTTTTAGGTGCACTCGGTGATTTTAAAGACAACAAAGAACGCCCTGACATACATGAGTATGTAGGTTTAAGTAAAGATGTAGTAGAGTATGATTTTATATCGAGTAAAAAGACTTTTGTAGAAACAGGCATAAAGGTACTCGATTTGTTTACTCCTTTAATCCACGAGGGAAAGATTGGATTATTTGGAGGTGCTGGAGTAGGAAAAACAGTTCTTTTAGCAGAAATATTGCATAATGTACTAAATAGACATAAAGAAAACACTGTGTCTGTTTTTTCTGGAGTAGGCGAGAGAACTAGAGAAGGTCATGAATTATATGCCGAATTGGAAGATACAGGAGTACTCGATAGCACCGCCTTGGTCTACGGGACAATGGGTGAAACTCCTTCTATGCGTTTCCTTGCTGCCCATGCAGGCGTGTCTCTAGTAGAGTATTTTAGAGATGTTCAAAAGAAAAATGTTCTTTTCTTTGTTGATAA
>CAZWYL010000022.1:1853-5974 GCA_964638225.1 uncultured Candidatus Saccharibacteria bacterium | reverse complement strand
CCGATGTAGACAGTTGAGGAATGTTCAGCAAACGTTTCCATCTCCTTTTAATATCAAAAATAACCTGTACCTTCTTGAGTTTTAAAACACTCAGGGTAAGTAAAAAAGTTCCCTCAAAAAAGGTAAGATGAGATCCTGCACGCTCCTTCCAATCTACCTCATACTCCTTTACTCTAAGATTTAGGTATTTAGCCAGTAATAGAAGATTTATGTCAAATGCCCAGTCAATGTTTGAAACCCGGGATCCCAGCTTTTTAGCTGATTCCCTACGAAATACTTTTGCGCCACATTGAACATCTTTAAAGGGGAGATTGAAAAAAAGGTTTGTAATAAAATTGTAGAAGTTATAGAGGAATTTTCGTTTAAAGCTTAAGAAGTCGGGATTTCTCTTACCAACAGCGCCATCCAGCCAAGGAGTTTCCTCTAGAAACTTGTATAATTTGTAAAATTCGGAGGGAGGAACTGCTCCGTCTGCATCCGTAAATCCTATATGTTCTCCTGCTGCCTTCTCAAAACCGAGTGCTACCGCCCCTCCTTTTCCGCTTGCATACGGAGTGATAATTTTTCTTACAAAACCGTACTTTTTAGAATATTTTCTAACGTGGGACGCGGTCTTATCATCAGTGTTATTTATCACTACTACTATCTCAATATCTTCCTTTTTGAACCTGTCCGAAAAGAACGAACAATACCAATTTAGGGTGTTTTTGATGCGTTTTGCTTCGTTTTTTGCAGGGATAACTATGGATAGCTTTGTATTCGCTTGATTCTCCTGATCCTTTTGAACATCTGAGGTCTTTTGGGCATGTCGGGGCATATGTCTAGTTTATATGTTTTGTGATCAAAAAAAAAGATTAAGCTAAAGAGTTTCTTTTGAAGGAAAAAAAAGAACCCACCTTTCATCTTCAAAATCGTTTGTGCCAATGCACTAAAAAACGATTCATCAGAATCAGGTGGGTTGTACGGCTTCCCGACACGTGCCGGGGGGAAGGGTTATTCGGATTCGGATTCGGCGGGCTCTTCCAGAACAAAGCTGGCCATTTCTTCGGCCAACTCATAGCCATCGCCATCGTCGGTCTGGACCCAAGTGAAAGGATCCGTGTCTGACGAGAAGGACACCAAGCCCCCGCGATTGACTCCCTTGGTGGGGTCGTCCTTCATTACGACCTCCAGCCAGGCTTCCTCGGTAGCATCGATCTGCACCGAGTAAGTGTTCTGAGGCAGCTGCTGCGCCTCGTCCTCCATTCCGCGAGCGACCATATAGTCGCGGATGCTTCCGGATGGTTCGCTCTCCGTCACCTCTGTCATCCCCAGAAGGGGAAGAAGGTCTATGCAGCCCGAGGGCTGGCAGTACTCGAGGGAGATGAACTCGTCATCCGGAACGGCTCGGAGGAGGGTTAGGGGTCCCCACGTCTCCTGCGTGAACCTTATGACATAGGCTGCGGTATCCCCGGGAAAGGGATTCTCTGCACGCAAATCCGCGTACGCCAGTCGAGCGGGGATCAGCACCTCTGCAACGACAAGGGCCTCTTCGCCCTCAACGTCCAGGGTGTCGCCCACGCTGGGGCGTTCCAGAAGAATTTCCTCTTCCTCTTCCTCGGCCTCGGCTTCTTCTTCGGCTGCCCATGCGGGCGCAACCGAAGCGTCGGTCGTGTCCAACTCCGCCTTAACCAAGGCGGGCGCGTCCTGCTCGGCGTCGGCATCGGTGTCAACGACGACCGCGGGTGTGGGCTGCGGAGCAACCCAATTCCTAACTGCGCGGAAGCCGCGCGGGGCGGCGGCTACAGCGATTACGAGAACTAGACCCGCGAGGAGAAGCGCTCCCGTGGCTCTAATGGCGGTCCTTGCAACGCGTGCCCAGTTTCGGCGAGGTGCGTTGTTGGGCGCGCCCTCGTCCTCGGACTCGTCGAGAATGATGTCCGGCTCTTCCTCCTCCTCCGACTCCATCGCCGGAGCGATGGCGTCCAACATCTCCGCCTTCAATTGGCGGGATGCGTTGAGCCCCAGTTCGGGATGATCCTCACCCCACTCTTCGAGCTCGGCCTTGGTCATGTCCGCAAAATGCTCGCGGACGCGATCCAGCATCTCCGCTTTCAACTGGCGGGATGCTCTGAGTCCCAGCTGAGGCGCGTTCTGCTGCCCCCACTGTTCCAACTCTTCCTTCGTCATGTTCTCGAAATACGTAGCCATTTTTAACCTCCTTATGGTTAATGGCTTTATCTACACCGTCTCCTCTGCAATACTCCGCAGAGTACAAAAACCAAAAAACGAAAAAACACCGCTTATCATCCCGCCAAAATAGTTAAAATAATCGTTTCCCAGTTATTGCACTCTGCGAAATGCAAAGAAAAATCTTAAAACACTTTACATAAATTCTGACATCAGTCAGAGCAATGCGATTAAAAATCACATCGTAAAGTGCCTAACCACAAGTAAGTGCTTAAACACCATACTTGCTTTGTAAATGTCAAATAGACATTTACGCCTTCCCTATTCTATTATCAAAGTACTGTTTAAAACTGCCTTAGCAGTTTTTAACTGGTGACCAAAATACAAAGTATTTTGGACTCCTGTCAAGCGTAGCGAAGCTACCTTGACGACATATCCCTAAGATTTACAATTAACCTTCCTGCCAAAAACAAGCAGAAAAGCTGATTTAGATTCTTCTAATATAGAAATCCCTCGGTGATCTCTAGAGAGAAGAGCCTAAACCAACATTCAAAAAAAGTTTTCAAGCGCTGACTTTCCCTAACAAAAGTATTATACTATGGGGTGTCTAGATAGTCAAGCTTTATAGGATAGTACTTAAAGGATAAAAATAACAAATTTAATGCGTTAAACTCAAAAGGATCCAACTCTTCCATAAGTACAAAGACTTGCTATCACTCCAGGTCAACACTAGTAATTATACCCTAAAACACTAAACAAGTCTATATTATAGGATGTACCAATGAAGAATTCCCTATCAGTAAAGGTAAAGGTCTGACAATGCAACCGAAATGATAATAACAACCTCTTTTAACTCCTATGAAAAACTTTAACCCCAAAAACTACAACCCGCATTGCTTGTACAAAATCTTCCGTTTGCTAGATTCATTTGTAGTTCTATGCTTCTTACTGTCCAAGGAGCATGTTCTAATTAGAAAAGACACTCTGCGGATGACGCTTCGGTCGCATGCTGTGGGGTGTTTTTTCGTTTTATACCCCTAATTCAGTGAGTTCTTAGCTATGAAATTCCATTGGATCATTCTTGCTAAGGAGAATCGCGATCTAAAGTGAGTCGTCATACAGATAGTGACTTCTAACTTTACTGTAGCACTAAATTAACATATAAAAATTAGATAAAGCAAAAATCAGCTCAATTCAGCAAAAATCATCTGACCCGCCGAACCCTGAAGGTTTTTCTTCACTACAACCTTAACTTTTTCGCCTATTCTATTGCTTCCCTTTTCTACCACAACCATAGTGCCGTCTTCCAAATATCCCACGCCCTGATCTTTTTCCTGCCCCCGCTCTTTAATCTCAATTTCAAGTTCCTCCCCTGGCAGCAAGCGCATCCTTAAAGCATTAGCCAAATCATTAAGATTAATTACTTTAATATCAGAAACCGAAGCTACTTTATTCAAATTAAAATCCATAGTCATCAAACTGACCTTATATTTCCTTGCAAATTCAACCAAAGATTTATCCACGCCCTCATCGGTTACTTCCAAATCTTTAGTGATACTCACCTCCACACACCTGTCTTTCTTTAAGGCTTTAAGCAAATCCAAGCCTCTTCTGCCCTTTCTTCTCTTCAAACTATCTTTACTATCAGATAAAGTGTGCAGCTCATCTATCACAAAATCCGGCACTATTAGGCCGCACGTTAAAACCCCTGTCTTGGCAATATCTAAAATACGACCATCAATTAACACTGAGGTATCCAAAACAATATTTCCCTCCATCTCTTCCTTAATTCTGGTCTCCTTAGCCTTTTTCTTTTTTTCCTCCTTTTCTTCACGGGATTCCTTCATCTTTTCCGTTTGTTTCTCCCAGAAATCCGTTACGATGTCGCTGACTGCCTGAAAAGTTATTTCCCAAACCCAATGTTTTACCGCGGAGAAGGCCTTTGGAACGAG
>CAZWYL010000022.1:0-1753 GCA_964638225.1 uncultured Candidatus Saccharibacteria bacterium | reverse complement strand
ATTATTAACCTGAAAATCCAAGCTTAATAGCTTCTGTAATAGATTTTACCTTATCAGGCGATATTATGTTAGTAAAGCCAAGGTTTTTTGCCTCCTTTGTACGAGCTTCTGAATGAGGAACTTTCCTTATTTCCCCCGATAAACCACATTCGCCAAAAACTACCGTGCCTTTCTTAACTGATTTATCTTTCATAGAGGAGACTAAAGCCATACATACAGCCAAATCAGCGGCATTTTCTCTAACTTTCATCCCACCTACAACGCTTAGATAGACATCATGTTCGGAAAAGTCCAACTTGTATCTTTTCTCTAAAATGGCCATTAACACCTGCAGACGGTTACTGCTAAAACCGCTTGTTGTTCTTCTCGGGTAGCCAAATGCCGTTCTTGTGGTTAGTACTTGAATCTCCAAAAGGAGCGGTCTAAAACCTTCCATTACTGCTGTTATGCAAGAGCCTGAAGTTAGCTGTTCCGATTGCTCCAGGAAAATCTCGGAAGGATTCTTTACCTCTTGCATACCTTCTTCCGACATTTCAAAAATTCCTACCTCTGAGACCGGACCGAACCTGTTCTTTGTAGTTCTTAATATTCGATACATATGCTGAGAATCGCCTTCTAAATAGAGCACTGTATCTATAATATGTTCCAGTATTTTCGGCCCTGCAATCTCTCCCCCCTTCGTAATATGTCCTACCAAAACAACAGGGATTCCTTTACTTTTTGCTAGCTTAGTCAACCTCTGCGTACATCCTCTAAGCTGAGAAACGGATCCCGGTATACCCGTAAAATCACGTGAATGTAAAGTTTGGATAGAATCTATTATTGCTATATCTATCTCATTCATTTTTTCCAAGGTTGCTACTAAAGAATCCACATTGGTCTCTGACAAAAGATGTAAATTATCCCCCGAATAACCCATCCTGTTGGAGCGTACTTTTATTTGTGACGGACTTTCTTCACCACATAAATATAAAATCTGAGAATCCAACATATTTTTTGAAACTTGGGTAAGTATTGTACTCTTTCCAATTCCCGGCTCTCCACCAATAAGGATTACCTGTCCAGGAACAAAACCTCCTCCTAACACGCGATCAAATTCCCCTATGTTTGAAGAGATTCTCCTTAATTCTTGTTGCTTTACTTCAGAAAGCTTAAGGGTACTAGACGGCACACCTACCCCTTCTTGAGAGCCTGAAGAGCCCTCGTGTTCAACATCTATACTCTCCTTTAAAGTGTTCCATTGGGAGCACCTCGGACACTGCCCTACCCAGCGAACTGTCTTATAACCACATTCACTGCAAATATAATTTTTCTTCTGCTTTGACATGACCTAATAATACTACACAAAAATTAAAAGATTCTGAAAATAAAAGCGAAAAAATTTGTCGAAATTCATTCCAAGAAGGACAATGAAATTATAAAGAATTCACTTACCTAAAACGCGAATCTTTAGACCGTCTTCCCTGCCAACAGCACTTAGTCTTAAAGGCCTTTCAGTATGATCTAGAAGAACCTGGGCAATTTTATCCAATAATTCTCTTTCCACAGTTCTTCTCAAAGCACGGGCTCCATACTCTTCTGAGTATCCTTTGCGCAGAATATAATCCTTTGCCTTATGAGAGACGCGTAATTTTATATCTTGAGCCCCTAGATTGTCCCTAATTGCATCCAACAACAACTCAAGTATCAAATATTGATCCTCCTCATCCAAACGCTTAAACACCACAATCTCGTCTAATCTATTTAAAAGCTC
>CAZWYL010000021.1:0-6312 GCA_964638225.1 uncultured Candidatus Saccharibacteria bacterium | reverse complement strand
AAGTAGACCAAATATAAAAGAATCACAATAATGTCGCCTTGGGCTTTCACAATCCCTGCCGTTCCCAATCGTCTATATCTAAGTCCCGCCCACGCTAACCCAAAAACGAAACCTAGAATTAGCCCCTTTCTAAAAGCCCCTGGATCAACTTTAATTACGGGAAATATTGCCCCAATAATAAAACCAAACAAAAACACCCCAGTTCCCAAGGCTTTATTGCTTTTACTAATGTATGTTTTCAACTTTTTAGTATCTATTAGTTGAAAGAAATCATCGTCTGCCATCTATACAAATATTACAACATTTCAATAGATATTGCTGCAATTAAAAAAATTAATCCTCTTTGCGAGAAATTCTAAGGTAATCACTCCCAAATATTTTTATCAACTTAACTGTTTCTCTATCTTGTTTAAACTGCCTATCCCTCTGCATAGTCAGAATTACATAATCATATTCATCCATCTTATCGTTACTAAAACCCTCTACTTTATGCTTGGAAAACACACCTATTTCTTCATAATTTGTAGCACCTATCAGATCGGTTTCCCCAATATCGGATGAATTCAAATACTGAGCCATTTCATAAACTCCAATACCCCCTTGATTGAGATACATCTCATCCCGAGCGCTTTCTAGACCCCCTAGGAATGGGTTGTAGTAAGCAAAATAGTATGGGTGAATCGATATATTTGCTATTAAGGTTGTGGTAAATATTAGACCAACAGCAACATTAAATACCCTAAGGAAATTTTTACTATCTGTTATTTTGTTTACATAATATATAAAAGAAGCGGACAGAACTGCCAGTAAAGGAAATAGTGTTGTGATATATCTATCTGTTTTTTTAGCTGAATAAGTAAATATAGCTATATAACCCGTAATATATAGCGCAAGAAAAACTAAAAATAAAGGATAGGAATAATTTGATTTAAATAATAAGTTCTTAAAACCTCTTTTTCCCTTTTTAAAAAAGAGATATGCTAGGTAAAAAATAAATAGTAAGTTTGATAGTTGTATAAATAAGCTAAGCCGATACTTAAAAACTAAAGGATAAAAAGCAAAACCCGGATCATCTGTTGGGACTCCTCGTATATGGTGTGTGAAATTATCTTTACCCTCTAAGCCCGTTTTCAGAATTCCTTCATTAACTACCCTACTAAGAGTATCCAAAGGGGCTGTCCACATGGCGGGAAATAACAAAATAAACACAAATAAGGAAACCACAAAAAATAAGCTAAACATTTTTAGCAGCCAAATCCTATCCTTTGCATTTCTAATAAAAAAATAGATTATCATTGTAAAATTCACCACAATAATAGATAAACATATTGATTTTGTTAATAATCCTAAACCTGTAGTTATTCCTGAAAGTGCAAAGTGCCAAGGCTTCTTTGTACATAGTCCTGCATAAAAAATTAATACTGAACATGCAATAAGTACAGAAGACAACGTATCCAAATGTAGATTTCGCAAATTTCCCAGAAAATAAGGTTCAGAAAGAAGAATTATTAAAAACCCCAATGAAAGTAATTTACTTTTAGAAATTTTATAAAGAAAAAAAGCGGAAATTATTATAAGGACAAATACGAACGTTACTAAATAAAATTTTGTCCAAAAATTATATGCAGGAAAATTTAAGTAAAATATATCTTTAAATCTGGACACATCTTTAGTAATCCACTTATAGGTAAGCTGTCCGGCTCTAATTAGATACATAAGAAGCACGCCTGGATGATATTTTTGGTATGTAGAGGCAAAATCCCCCTCTGTAAAAGCTTGAAAAAAACTTTCGGTTCTTTCATACCACAAAAATTGATCTACATTAACGTTTTCTTTTCCCAAAGCCTGATATATAAAAACTAGAAAGCCTGTTGGAAGCAGATAAATTATTTTTTTATAGATTTTTTTGGGGCGTAATTGTTTAGGTGACATATATTAAATTTTTTTAAGACGGACAGGTTTAATTAAATATATCAAAACTCAAAAAAATAAAAGTAAAACCAGCTCCGCAAAGACTGTACCCATCTCTACTAAAAAGAAGGGTTTTTGTAAAAAATATGGCGCCGGGTTTACACTTTTGCTTCAACAAAAAAACTGCTAATTGTCCTACTCTCGGAACTCTTAAACTCCAAAATTGAAATGATTCTTCTTTAGTTCAAACAACCTAACCAAAGGGCTTGTGCTTAAAGAATCATTCTCTTAGTTTGTTATAATGGAAAAAATTATTACTCCCCGACTTTATGATCAAGTTCTTTAGTTTAAAAATATGCGGGTTAACTCGCGAACTACCTATAAAACCTATCAGCAAAAATACGTCTCTCGCAAACTTTAACATCCTCGGGGATGTGGAACTAATCCAAGCCATTACTAAAAAACTTGCGCCAAAACTCAAAGACTTCGACTTCGACTACTTGGTGGGGCCTGAGGTGAAAGTAGTGCCTTTAATACACGAACTATCTCTTGAATTAAACAAAGAAACCTATGTAATCTGCAGAAAGAGCGTCAAACCCTACATGGTAAAACCAATTAAGCTTAAGCCCCTTTCTCACTTTCCCAAACATACCAAACAGCTTGTCTTGGACGGCAAAGACGCCAACTTGCTAAAAAACAAGAGAGTTGCGATTGTCGACGATGTTGTATCCACTGGAGTCACCATGCGCATGATAGACGAACTGATGGAAAGAGTAGGCGCTAAAGTTATCCTACACGCCGCGGCTATAAGACAGAGTAAAAATCAATTTGACGAAATAAAAAACTTTATCTATCTAACCGAACTTCCAATCTTTAAAAATTCTAGCTCTTGACATATTCTCCAAAAAACAGATATATTAAAAATAACAGCATCGGATCTTTTTAGGGCCGAAGATCAAATATAGGAAATAGAGCTCTACAAGAAAGTAAATCTATTGTTTATTTTGTTTAAGCTTACTTTTAAATTTATGGGCGCTGTGAGGGCGCCTCTTTTTATTCTCCTTAATATTCCTGAGTCTAAAAAACTAACTATGCCCAAAAGGGGCATCACCTAAATTCCTTGTTGTAAGGGTGTGGTTAAAAGCTCTTTGAAAATATCTATAGACTCAAAAAGTACTTGCTAGGCAGCTTCTGGAAAACTAAAAAATCAATTTATTTCTCAAAAGCTGCCTAGCAGGGCAAGCAAAGGCGGAGAAATGCTACAAGATACATCCAATCAAACCTACTCTAAACCTATTAACACAAGGGGGAGTCAGATGTTGAAAAGAACTCTGTTCGTCATACTTTTATCCGCGGCGCTTATCAGCGCATGTGGAAATCTTACACTCGTAGACACAGAACCTGAAACAGCCGCACAGCCGACGGCTGAAACCGCTGAAACCCAAGAAAAGCCGGGAGAAGAAGTCCAACGAACAATCATCCTGTCAGCGTTCGCCTATCAGAACGACGAGGGTACGTGGCTTGGGGAATCCGGCCCCTTTCTTAATAAACTGGAGGCGTGGGACGAAGTAGACGTGATCTTCTGCGATCAGGTTGTCGAGGGAAGGTTGTACGAACTGCCGGTCAGTATAGTCACTATGGGAGTAGGTAAAAACGCAGCTAGAGGCTGCATGGACGCCCTACTTTTTCACTATGAAGGATCCAAAGGGATAAAGGAGGTGATCTGGTCTGGCATTTCCGGTTTCAGCCCTCGGGTGGGAGGGGTACATAGTAACGGAACACCCACGGTGATCGGAGATGTCTGCATT
This sequence comes from uncultured Candidatus Saccharibacteria bacterium, assembly GCA_964638225.1. Taxonomy (GTDB): domain Bacteria; phylum Patescibacteriota; class WWE3; order UBA101185; family UBA10185; genus WJKK01. Next base: position 2,593 of record CAZWYL010000021.1, on the reverse strand, counting down.
TCTCATATGGCGGTCGACTGGGACCTCCAACACTCCAGCATGAGCAACACCCAGCCCGATGAGTGGTGGTATATGCGAGACAGAGATACCCGAACCAGCGTGGGATCGAAAAATCTAGCCCAAGAACTCTGGGAGGCTGAAAAATACGTGACTTGGCCTGAACTGGAGGGAGGCCCGCGCGAAAACACTCTGAAATATCATGGAGAGGCGGGGCTTAGAAAACCCAAAGCCTTCCACTGGAGCGAATGCAGCGAGACCACCGGAGACAACTTCTGGCATTCTGTTCAGGAGGACGCTCGGGCCCGCAAACTCGTTGCCGATCTAATCAGCGAGACGCTCCCCATTGAAACAACACCAACCGAAGTTATTGCTGTTACCGCAATGGAGAACGTCGCCTGGATGGAGGCTGTAGAAGAATGGAATGAGACTCAAGGGGAAGCCATCCCATTCGCCTACTCGCGTTCAAGCAGCAACTTCGATCACCCCTGGCTCAACGATTCAGGTGAACCTGCGGTTGGTGGTCCTGAATCCATATCAGCTGGCATGGGCTCCGGCGGAAGCACAATAGGATCGATCACCGCATCACTTCCCATTCTCAAGCTGCTCGAAATGAGGGCGGGGTTGGTAGAAGAAAAAGAGCCAGTGAAAGTTGCGTTCGTGTACATTGGCCCTCCAGGAGATCTCGGATGGACCTACGAACACGATCGCGGACGCTTGGCTCTAGAAAAACAATTGGGCAGCTTGGTCGAGACCACATACATCGAGGACGTACCAGAAGGCCCTGATGCCGCCCGAGTCATCCGTCAATACGCGCAGGAAGGCTGGGACGCGATCTTTACAACCTCGTTCGGATATATGGATCCCACTTACGAGGTGGCAAGCGAATTCCCCGATGTAGTCTTTGAACACTGCTCAGGCTACATGACGAGAGAAAACATGGCTACGTACTTTGGAAGGATCTATCAGCCTCGTTATCTCTCAGGAATCGTTGCCGGCAACGCAACCGAGAACAATACCATCGGCTACGTTGCGGCCTTCCCTATTCCGGAGGTGATCCGCGGCATCAATGCTTTCACGCTAGGAGCACGATCAGTCAATCCAGACGCTAGAGTACACGTTGTGTGGACAAATACCTGGTACGATCCGGTCATCGAACGTGAAGCTGCGGAGGCTCTGCTCGATGAAGGGGCTGACCTCATTACACAGCATCAAGACACAACGGAACCTCAGAAGGCGGCTGCCGAACGAGGCGCTTTAAGTATCGGCTACGACTCGGACATGGCCAAATTCGTCGGCGACACGGTGTTGACAAGCCCTCAGTGGAACTGGGGAACGTACTATATCGATACCGTAGAGGCCGTCATCAACGGAACGTGGGAAACACATCAGTTCTGGGGTGGCTTGGGCAGTGGGGTGGTGAAACTGGCGGACATAAGTCCCCAGGTTCCGGAAGACGTTATACAGCAAGTCAACGAGGCCAGGGAGAGTATCATGAACACCGAATGGGACGTCTTCTGCGGTCCGATCAAAAACCAAGATGGTGAGACGGCTGTCGTAGAAGGAGAATGCATGTCCGACGAGGATATGCTCAGTATGAGCTGGTTCGTCGAGGGCGTGGCCGGCGAAATACCAGAATGATCTAACGCTTGCACCTGCTAGGCTGCGTTAGCAATAGCTGTAAACTTGAGAACAGAAAATGTGCGGGACGTATTGCACCTCTTTTCTGTTCTCAAGAAATAAAAAAATAATATACACGAAAAACTCTTAATTAAATCTTTGCCTTAACCAATACCTAACATAATGCATTTTAACCACAAAACACCTGGGCTAGAAAATTCTGGTATCAATACATAAATATTTAAAAATTAAAAACAAATGATTTAATTTCTACTGACCCCATAACTCACGGCAGTATTATCGGCTAAAGTGAATATTGGCAAAAAAACTGATTATAGTGATATTCGTTGAAAAAGGAAAGGAATCAATCAGAATTGTTAGTGCGAATACGTCCAAAGGAATCGTCACGAGATTCTGCCCCTAGCTGTATAGTGTTAGTATCTTCATCTATGACGAGCATATTTGCACTTCCAAATATTCCCCGATCAATAACGATTTCGTGTCCGCGAGATCGGAGAACACTTAATACCTCCTCAGAAAAACCGGATTCCATTTGCAGCCTATTACCCGTTTGGTAGGGATAGTATCCTGCGGGGTGGGCAGTACTTACAAATCTTGGTCTATCTACGGCCTCCTGCGGAGATAACCCAAATTCCACAACAGACATAAATTGCTGGAGCTGCGCTTGTGGTTGAGTATCTACGCCGGTGTTACCGCCGAGAATATAAGGATTGCCGTTTCTAAATACCATGTAAGGATTAGAAGTGTGTCGTACCTTATATCCGGGGGTTAGTTGGTTGGGAAGGTCTTGCTCGAGAGAGAGCATCTGCATCCTATTGTTAATATGAATACCCGTATCCCCCGCCACCATAAACCCCGCACCTAAACTAGTTGTAACAGCGGCAGCATTACCTTCCCGATCTCGGATATGAAAGGTTGTAGTATGGCTCGAATTTGGTACCTTCCCCAGACCAGG
>CAZWYL010000020.1:0-7021 GCA_964638225.1 uncultured Candidatus Saccharibacteria bacterium | reverse complement strand
CTGAAGAAACCGACCAGAACGATAATCCTGTTGAAAACGCTGCTAAGAAGGGGGACAAAGATGATGGCAAAAAAGATGATTCGGTGGATTTAGAAATTACCTTGGAAGCGGTAAAGAAAAAATGGAATGAAGTGCTTCGCTCTTCCAAGAAATATAACCACTCAGTTCGGGCTTTATTAAAGAGTGGTAGAGTAATTGGGCTTGAGGGTTCCGCTGTAGTTTTAGAGGTCCAATTTGCTTTTCATAAGGATCGCCTAGAATGTGCCAAAAATAGAGAGATTGTAGAGACTGTTTTTAAGGAGGTGTTTGATCTGCCTCTTACCATATTGTGCTCGGTGGTAAAATCTAAAGCCTCTAAGAGAGGTAAAGAGACAGGCAATCTAACTGACCTAAATATTGTTCGACCCAACATGGCCAATTCCGGAGAAGTTGATATGGATGATTCTTTATTGGATGTATTTGATGGAAGTCTTCCGGGTTTGTAGGTTTATAGTTTTATCAACCGCTTTATTTAGCGATATTTTATGTTTGAATTCTAAGTCTGGTAAAATTTACAAATGACCTTTCCTGACATAATTAACGATTTAATAAATTATTTTGAGAGGCTTCCTGGTGTGGGGCCTAAAACAGCTCAGAGGCTTGTTTTTTATTTGCTCAATTTTCCAGATAGAGAGATTAAAGACTTCGGAAAATTAATTTCTGAGCTAAAAGATAGAACTCAGTTGTGTCATGTTTGTAAAAACATTTCGGAGGAGGAGCATTGTAAAATCTGCTCAGATAACGGAAGGAATGAGAGACAGATCTTAGTTGTGACTACTCCGCTGGATGTAGTCGCTTTGGAGAAAACCAGTTACAGCGGCGTCTACCATGTATTACATGGTTTAATTGATCCTTTAAGTTACATAGGTCCGGATGATATTTACCTAGACAGTTTGATTGATCGGTTGGATGATCTAGTTAATGAAGTTTCTTCCGCTGATTCGGATGAAACAATAGAAGTGATCTTAGCAACTAATGCAAGTATGGAAGGGGAGTCTACAGCCCATTATATTCAGGATTTGATTAGAGAAAAGGGCTTTACTGAGGATATTGTTGAAATTACTAGGATTGGACGTGGTCTTCCTGTTGGGGGAGATATAGAATATGCAGATGATAACACGCTTTCTCGCGCTTTAGACAGCCGCCGGTAAAGTCTCTTTATTCTGAAAACTTTTTTAACAGTACATCTCTTTTGAATAAATAGCATAAAAATGAAATTACTTCTAAGTGATTGTGCTAAAATAAAAATACTATGGAGTTGAAGTTATATAATTCACTTACTCGTAAATTAGAGGAATTCACCCCGGAAAATCCCGATTTAGTAACAATGTACACCTGCGGACCCACTGTCTATGATTACGTTACTATAGGTAATTATCGAACATATACATTAGGAGACCTTTTATACAGAACGCTCAAATACCAAAGATACAATGTTAACTATGTTATGAATATCACTGACGTGGGGCATTTAACTGGCGATAATCTAGGGGATGCAGATATTGGAAGCGATCGGTTGGAAGTAGCTGCAGAAAAAGAGGGTAAAAGTGCTTCAGAAGTTGCAGACTACTACATTAAAGACTTTAAGAAAGGTTTCAAAGAACTAAACATACTAAAGCCTACTAAATTTACCAGAGCCACGGAATATATAGATGAGCAAATAAAATTAATTAAAGAATTGGAGAAGCGGGGTTATACATACAATACTTCAGATGGAGTTTACTTTGACACAAGCAAATTTGAAGATTATGGAGAGCTTTCGGGGTTGAATGAAGACAATATCCAGGAAGGCGCCAGAATAGAACCGAATCCGGAGAAAAAAAATTCTACTGATTTTGCACTGTGGAAATTTTCTCCAAAGAATTCTAAAAGATGGCAGGAGTGGAATTCACCTTGGGGGAAAGGTTTTCCGGGATGGCACTTGGAGTGCTCGGCGATGTGTATGTCAGAGCTGGGGGAAACCGTGGATATTCATATAGGCGGTGAAGATTTAAAAATGATCCATCATCAAAATGAAATAGCTCAAACAGAGGCGGTTACCGGAAAAGAATTTGTAAAATATTGGATTCATGCAGCGTTTTTATTAGTGGATAACGGTAAAATGAGTAAAAGTTTGGGCAACGCCTATATCTTGGACGATATTAAAGCAAAAGGTTTTGATCCTTTGGATTTACGATATTTCTACCTAAGTGCACACTACAGATCCAAATTAAACTTTACTTGGGAGGCTCTGTCTGCTTCAAGATCAGCTTTAAGGCGCCTATACAATATTCTAAGCGGGTATAAAGATACTGATGGGAATATTTCAGGTGACTATGTCTTCAAATTTGAGGAAGCTGCTTTGGAAGATTTAAATATGCCGCGTGCGGTTGCAGTTCTTTGGGATTTGATAAAAAGTGATTTACCTGAAGGCGACAAAGTTCAGACCTTAATCCATTTTGATCAGATTTTAGGGCTGGATTTGCAGGATTACATAGGCTATGAAATTCCCAAAGAGATAAAGGATCTAGCGAAAACACGCTTTGAATATAGAAAGAACGGAATTTGGGATAAGGCAGACTCAATACGGCGACAACTGGAGGAAAAGGGCTATATAATTGAGGATGAACCCGACGGTTACAAACTAAAGAAAAGATTTTAGTTTTCTAGTTTCTTGATTTTAAAGTCTCGCAAGCAATACCGTCTTTATCTCGGTCTAAACCGTGAACATCGTTACTAACGCCGCCGCATTTTTCAAAGAGAGCTTGAGCCTCTTCTTGGTATTCAAAATCCGAACAATTATATTTTGATTCTTGACAGTCCTCGCCGATAAGCCAGGTACCATCATCAGTTCTCTCTACGCGGGATTCTTCAAAGGACCCGGTTTGGAACAGTTTTTGTATATCGAAGTCATTGCCGCTCACTTCTAGACCTAATGCGGCAAGCAGTACAATAAATAATCCTGCAATCCAGAGTCTTGCGGCCTTCCAAAAATAGAACATTACTCCCAAAATTATTAACAAAACTACGATTATGGTTATTCGGGTGGAGCTTTTTCTCCTGGCTTTCCCGATTTTGTCTTTTAAAGTCATATTTAAACTTTACATTTTTAGAGATGTTTCTGCAACTTGTTTGATAGTCTATAATTAATACATGTTAAGAGAATCTGGCCCCGCAAGATCCCCAGGATCAGGCGAAAAGTCTACAGAAAACCTTAAGGAAAGAGAGGAATTGTTTTCGTTGCAGGAACCTTCAGAAGAACCCTCTAAACTAGAGGAAACAAGAGAAACCCCTCAGGATACATCACTTTACCAAGATGAATTAGCCCAGGAATTATGGCCCGGGGCAAAAGTAGTCGCTTTTGAGGTTCGTACTGGTTATCGTTGGGAAAAAGCTCATACTGAGCGAGGTGCAGAAGTAGCAAGCTTTTTACAAAGGCTAAATGAAGTACATGCTGCTGAAGCATTAGATATAGACGCATATTTAGCTCTGTTAGAAGAGGCAGATTCAAAAATAGATTCCCTTGTTACCCCCGAGTTTGTCGATGATCCCGTTTCAATACAAGCAGATCCTGAATATGCTTATATTTGGAATAATACACACAAAAACGTTGCGAGATCTTTGGCAAAGAAGGCAGAAACGTTATCAAATGATGAAAAAAAACAGCTAAACGCACGCTTGCTTGATCATATGAAATCGCATTTTGGCAGGTATCCTCGGGATATTGAATTTGATCGTCAAAGAGACATTTTTTGGTCTATGGAAAGTACTTGGACAGGGGAAACGGCCGATCAGATAGGACAGTTTTATAGCGAAGTGGTAACTGAAAAGACTGGAAAAAGCGATTATAGTATTTGGTCCTTGGAGTACAGTAGAATTGAGACTTATGGGGCCCATTTACAAGATTTTATAATACGTTCCTGTACAGGAGTTTTGGATAGAGATAGTACCACGGATGAGGACAGAGAAGGTATTTCTAGGCTTGTAAACTCTATGATGGACGATCATGTCTTTGGGAATCTAAAAAACTATGTTGAAGTTTATGAAAAATTAGGACCACGTTATTCAGTGGAACCCCTGTTGCAAAATTTACGCTCCGAAAATGATACGAGAAGGAGAGTATCTGCAGAAATCCTTTACAGAATGGAGCTAGGAAAGATAGTCGCCACTGAGGAAGGTGCCGAGTATCTTGGGAAACTATATGATTTGGGCAAATACAATGATCCAGATTTCTTTGTAAGAAGGCTTAATAATTCAGGTCTTATGGCCGTTTTGGTAGAAGATGGGGGTAGCATAGAGGGAGTCTTTCCCCTAGAACTAGAATCCCAGGAAGATGTTGTTCAGTCAGAAGTACGTCAGTTAATGTCTGAAGAGCTTTTCTTACCCAAAGCAGATGAAACACCTGCGCAAAGGGAACAACGCGAAAGATACTTGCAGTTATTTCTAGAAAATTATGAAGATATCTTTAATGACGACTTCTTTGAAGGCACCGGAGTTCGTTTAAATTCTTTGGATCTTCATGAACAGGGATGGTTTTTATTGACTTATCTGGAGCTCTCTGAAAAGGGTGTAGATGAGACAAGTGGGGAAAACCCTCCAAAATTAGAAGAACTAAAAAATTTTGTAAGTAAATATGGAGAATACGGTTTAAAAACCTTTTTGGCTCTGGAATACGGAGGATCGGCTGAAGATATTCTTGAGTTTGCAAGTAGCTCTGAGTTAACAGAGGATGAAAAAGAAGCAATATTTAAAAACTTTTACGGAATTGCAAATGAAGCCTTTAATTGGAGGGGAATATTTAATCAGGTTGAAGAAAATGTTGACCATGAATTTGCTCCGCAGGTACATGAAGCCTTTATAAGAAAGAATGCTGAATTTTTTAAAGCTGCTCAAATGATAGCAAAAGGAGAAGCAGAAGATATAACTATTAATGAATTATTAAAAAGGATGAATACAATTGCTTTTTCCATGTACGTTTTGAAAGGTCTTCATAAAGCAGACAGTTCCTTGGAATTAGAGCAAAATCCTCAGCATCAAGGGGAATATGACAGCAAAGGGAACTTGATAGAAAATGCCACCAGTACTTACATTATGCGGGATAAACAACTAGGTGCGCGCGTAGTTGTATCCATTAGGCCAAATCCTACTGTAAAAAAAGGTAAAAGAGCGGGAGGAGAAGCCCGCATAAACTTTAAAGTAACGGATCTGGAATCCGGTGATCAAGCCCGCATAGCCTTTGATCTTAGCGACTATGGTGAATATATAGGCAAAGAAGATAAACCTCCTGTTGTTTCCTTGGATTTGGGAGTAGGAGAACCCGATAGGGAAGACGGTATTTGGCCTTCGCAGCGAGTTGGTAGAGTTTTAGGTCTTGTTGAGGGATCCGAGGGTGGTCATAATGAGCTCTCATTTAAACCGGAGACAGCCGAGCACTTTCCGGAGGTAGCAGAGCAATTTAGGGATTACATTAAAGCTAAGTTTGTTGAGGAAGAGGCTTAGAGCTTACGTTGAAGCCTGCTCTAAAAAGTTAAAGAGACTTAGTAAATTACTCTTGTTTCCAGTCCTTAACAATCTTTTTGTGTTCCGGAGTTGAATATTCCCAAATGAAATCAAACAAAACTTTAAATGTGTTGGTTACATCCTCATGGTCTATTATTGTGATAATGATCTCTTCCTTAACTGTAGAAATAGCCGTTTTATTACCGTAGATCAAAATTTGTGCCGGAAGTTCAAATTTAAAGTTTTTTATGAATCTTTCCTCTACTAAGCGGTGTTTATCGTATTTTGTATATAAAGCTTTGGCCTCTTCAATGTCCTCTAAAGGGCCAATTACTTTAGCATGAATACCTCTTTTTACTTGTTCTACTATTTGTTCGGCAATAATCTCATCCATTTCTTCCTTATAGTCATCATAAGTTGATCTCAAAAGTAAGATATCATCTCCTGTTTGGTTAACATCGTCATAGAGTCTTTTTAGACCCTCCAGGCCTTCATGATATGTAACCAAAGGCTTGTGTTCTATAAGCGTAAATTGTGATTGTAAGGAATTTAGAAGAATTTCGTAGTTTAATTTGGCGTGTTTTATCATTTGGGATTTTCTATCCAGGAGTTTATCTATTTCTTTCGGAGATTTAGGGAAGTATTTTGTGGTGCTTTCTTTTTTTACTTCCTCCACTAGATTTTGTTGTTTTAGATCTTCCAGGATGTTATAAAGGTTAGTTCTGGGTTGACCGGATTCTCTGGCTATTTCCAGGACCGTAAGACCCCCATTGTTTAATAGGGTAGTGTATACATCAGATTCTTTTTTATCCAATCCTGCTTTTTCTAATACATCATTTAAAAGACTCATATATACATATAAAAACATATTCTATACTATTTGTCAAAAGACTTGACAATACATATATCCTGTAGTATTATATACCCATGGAAACAAGGAGATACGTGGAGCATCTTAGTTTTCATATTGTCATGAGACTTGACAAAGTGTAGAAAGTGACCTATAATATATCCACGCAAGTTGAGAAGAAAGAGATTGAAAACTTAATAAAAAGCAAGGTTCCTACCATTATCTTAGCTATTAAAGGACAGTTAATAGACGATAATCTTCGCGCATGTATATACAATAGTATTTAAGAAAGCCGAGATTTGGTAAGAACTTTTAGTTAACCTAGAATGTTCTTTTCAGATCTTGGCCTTTTTAGTTTTGGAGGTCTTTTTGATTTCCGAAGCGGGTCAGATTCCATATAGATGTATATATGGAGAAGATTTAGTAAGTTGTTTATTAAATCTTTCTTTTGTAGTTATTTCCATTGCTTTTTTAGCCGTATCAGGAGTATACCTTCTGTACGTTGGAGGTAATTGCAAAACGTTATCGGTATCTGTCCTTAGATGTTAAGGAAGTGTGGCCAAAATTAGTAGAGTAAATCAGATTTACATCGAAATCTTGCTTTTAGTCGTAGACATTAACTTGTTTACGAAGACCTACCCTTCGTCATTCTGC
>CAZWYL010000019.1:0-7183 GCA_964638225.1 uncultured Candidatus Saccharibacteria bacterium | reverse complement strand
AACCAGTAGAATGTTGGACCTACTTCTCATCCCTACTGCTGTAGGGATGAAGTACTCCTCTAAAATAATCTAGCTACAAATAGCACAATCAGCGCTCCTATCACTGCAACCACAATAGAAGTTAAGTTAAATCCGGTCACATCCACACCAAAGAACATTTGTCCTAAGAATCCACCAACAACCGCTCCAACAATTCCAAGAACAATTGATCCAACTAATCCTCCGAACGGACTTGGGGAAATAAAATTAGCAATACCTCCGGCAATCAAACCAAAGACAATCCATAAAATAATACTCATTTTTAGTCACCTCCTCCAAAATCGAAAATAAATACAACTAAGCGATCATAACTAACTTTTCTGTTTCTCTCCTGAGACTATATGAACGAACTTAACGATTCCCCAAGATAGTAGGGGGTATACAACTAATGCCACCAATGTTGCAGGCTCTAGAATTGAGGTTGTTCCCACTCCTTGTGAAACTCTTCTACTGAATATACCTTCAAAAGGCAATATGAAGAGCCCCGTTAATCCGTATATGAAGTTAACAAAAGCACTAGTAGTGTTAGCCCCTGCTAACTTAAATATCAGGCGAAATGCTAGTAATACTTCAAGTAACCCGAAGACAAAATAGGTTAAATATTCGATAGTTTGTGAGCCCGTGGCAGCTGTCTTTACTTGTGTTGCCATCACCGGGTCACTCTCTTTCCCTGTTGGGTTATTTAGTACAGTATCACTCTCATCATCCGTTGTAGTCACTGTTTCCTTTATTTTATCAGCCATTTTTAATCACCTGCTTTCAATTCAAAATTTCTACACGACACGAATAGTATGGAAGTAAGAAAGGTTATTGCCGGTCAACAGGCTCTCTGATGTTAACTTTTTTAATTACAGTTTCTTTTGGCAAATAGCTAATTAAAGCCTTTTCAATTAGAGCGGAGCGGGTTATTCCCTCAACTACTGCTTGTGCTTTAGCCTGTGTGGCGATAGAAGGGTTAATAAATGCGGTTACTCTTTGCTTGTTCTTGTTTGTCATATTACAAGTATAGCATATGATTGTAGTGGTTGTCAATAGTGTAATATTTACTAAACTTTTTAACACTTGGGTTTAGACTAGTTATATTTACTCGTCCTTTACTTCACGTGATTAAAGAATATAATTAATTTGATGACTGGCGTTTGTCCAAAATGCAGGCGAAATATAGAAGAAAACGTTCCATTTTGTCCTCATTGTGGATTTCAGCTAAATCAAGAGAATTCTATTTCGAAAGTTCGGGGAATAAAAATATATGTAATTTCATTTTTATTCGCTCCTTTTGGGTTATATTGGTTCTTTAAGTATAGAAATGACAAAAATCTCAGCAATAGACTAATTTCAAAAAGAGTATTATGGATAACAGTAATAGCAATAGTTATAATGCTAATCGCGGGTTTAGCTTCGTTCAAAACATATAAGAGTCTGCTGGATGGCTATATGATGCCATTATATTTGTATTAAGAATTTAGCAAATTATACTTGTTTTAGTTTATTCTTGAGGTTCTGGAGTTTCAGTTTGCTTCTTTTTCTCTTTTTAATCTTTTTTAACGGGTGGTAGATAATTTAATTTTTAGCATTGGATTGTGCCAGCTTTATCTACAAGTCCATCCACCGTCTACAGGTAGTATAATTCCGGTGGTGTACTTAGCTTCGTCTGAGGCCAGATAAACAGCAGCGTGTGCGATGTCTTCCGGTTCTCCCATATAGCCGAGGGGAGTGTTCGTTTTGATCATGGCACTAAAATCCTCATCTTCTCTTACCTGTTTTGTCATGTTAGTTTTAATAAAACCTGGAGCAATGGCATTTACTCTAATTCCCAATGGAGCTAGATCTAAAGCTGCCGAACGAGTCATATTAGAAACTCCTCCTTTTGCAGAGCTATAGGCAATTGTTCCTTGTAGCCCAATAAGACCTAAAATTGAAGTCATGTTTATTATGGAACCTTTAATTTCCGCAGCTTTCATGGCGTTGCCCGCAGCTTTTACTCCATAGAATACTCCCGACAAATTGATATCCACGACTTTTTGCCAATCATCCTCTGTGCAGTCCAAAGCTCCTCCTAGAACCCCTATTCCCGCATTATTAACCATTATGTCAAGCTTTCCGAACTTTTTGATAGTGGATTCTACTAGTTTGTAAACTTCCTTTGAATTGGAGACATCACATTTTATGAAGAGAGCTTTTTCCCCTAAATTTCGGGCAATTTCCCCGCCGGATTCATCTACGTCTGAAAAAACTACTGATGCGCCTTCCTCTAAGAATTGTTTGGCAATTGCCAAGCCAATCCCGTTGGAAGCTCCTGTTACTATTGCTACCTTGTTTTTTAATTTCATAAATTAATGGTAACACAAATACATTAGTAGTTTATATCGGTAATTAAAGCGCTGAAGTTCTGTACTAATCGCTCTAATAAGAAAAAGAGCTAATAACTCCTATCCGATAAAAATTTCATATTTACTTAGTGCTAATGCACTCTTATTGACTCGTTCTTTGAAATTACCTAGACTAGATATATGCCCAAAGAATTAACTGCCCTATTCTGTCCTCGTTCCGTTGCAGTGGTAGGTGCATCGAGATCTCCTGAGAAAATAGGTGCAGTAGTTTTGCAAAACATCTTAGATTCCGGTTTTAAAGGAAACATTTATCCCGTTAATCCAAACTCTGATAATATCAATGGCTTAGAATGTTTCAAAAATGTTGACAGTTTACCTGAAATACCGGACTTAGCTGTATTTGCAATACCCAAGAAAATCATTCTAGATGTTATGACTCGCTCCGGAGAAAAGGGTATTAAAAATTTCGTGATTTTTTCTGCAGGTTTTAAGGAGACTGGTTCTGAGGGTGCTAAGCTAGAAAAGGACTTAATGGAAATTGTTGAAAAGTATGAGATGAACGTTTTGGGTCCCAATTGTCTGGGTTTTGTTAATGAACTTTGTCCCATAAATTCCACTTTCGCTAAAGTTTCAGGACGTCCCGGTAATCTTAGATTTATATCTCAGTCAGGGGCTATTGCAGCCAGTCTCTTTGATTGGTGTTCCTCGAAAAGTTTAGGTTTCAGCGAGTTTATTACTTTAGGTAATAAAGCTGATATAAACGAAAACGATGTTTTAGAATATTTTATTGGCAAATCCCAGGATAATATTACTACTCTGGCTGAGGAGGGCGAGGCGAAAGTTCAGCCTATCGGAATGTACTTAGAGTCGATATCAGATGGTTCTAAATTTATTGAGTTAACACAAAAAATTACCCAGAAGGACCCGGTATTTATATTAAAACCGGGAAAGAGTGAAGCTGCTGCTTCAGCTATGCAGTCGCACACAGGCGCTATTGCAGGAGCAGATGATGTTCTTGATACAGCTTTAGATAAAGCAGGTGTTTTAAGATGCGGTACTCTTCAGGATTTCTTTAACATTTCAAAGGCTTTTTCCTGGGAAGATATTCCTAAGGGTTCTAAAGTAGCCGTTGTTTCTAATGCCGGAGGTCCCGCTGTGTTAAGTGCCGATGCAATTGTGGAAGCAGGTCTGGAAGTGCCGGAGTTTGATGAGGAAACGAAAGAAAAATTATCTGAAGTTCTTCCCCGCTCAGCCGCAATTCTCAACCCGGTTGATGTTATGGGAGATGCTTTGTCAGATCGTTATGCTGATGCTATGGAAATTATTATGGAAACCGGGAAATGTGATGCTCTGCTCGTTATCTTAACTCCCCAAAACGTGACCCAGGTCAAAGAAACGGCAGAAGTTATTGGTGAGATTTCAAAGAAGTACAACAAACCGATCTTCTGTTCCTTTATGGGAGGAAATCTTGTTTTGGAAGGCATTAGAAAACTTGATGAATATAAAATACCTTCCTTTAGCTATCCGGAACAAGCAATTTCTGCTATAGGAGCCATGTGGAAGTTTAAGGAAAAGCAGCTAGAAAACGTAAATAAAATTCAAGATATTAGTGTGTTGAATACGGAAATTTTACCTGAAGAGGTTAGTAGTGTTTTAGAAGATGCGGCTAAAAAAGAACATCCCACTCTTGATAATCTTGAAGCAGATGAAGTTATTTCGGCTATTGGAATTAAGACACCTCCAACCAAAATAGCGGCTAATTTAAAAGATGCAAAATATTTTGCGGAAAATGTAGGTTATCCAGTAGTTTTGAAGCTATCATCTCCGGGATTGGTTCATAAAAGGGATGTTGGCGGGGTAATATTAAATATTAAAAATCAAAAAGACCTGGATCGAGCATGGGATACTCTTCTTAGAAAAGTTGAACACCTAGATTCTTCTATAAAGGATAATGTTAGTTTCCAGATACAGAAGGAAGTGGTTTCTGATGTAGAGGTGATAGTGGGTGTCAAACATGATCCTACTTTTGGGCCGGTACTTCTTTTTGGCGCAGGAGGTTCCCTGGCAGAAATGATTGCGGATAAAAATTTGCATTTACTTCCTGTGGATGTCCATGCAGCGCAAGAACTGGTTAAGGAGTCAAAGGTTTATACTTTACTTAAAGGAACGGAACACAAGCCTCCTCATGCATTAGATAAGCTTTATGACCTTATTGTTCGCCTAGGAGGGTTGGTAAAGGCGGCTCCCGAAATCTCGGAAATCGAGATAAATCCCGTTATTGTTACTTTGAACGATGTATGGGCAATTGATAGTAAGGTGTATCTCAAGGCAAAGAAAAAGAAGGTTAGAGGACCTAAATTTAAAACTGCAACCACTCTATCTACCGAACTGCTTGCAGGTAAAACCCGCTATTTTGAATTAGAAATGGAAGAGCCTTTTGAATTTGATCCCGGACATTACATTAGCGTCAAAGTTTCTGATACCAGAATAAATTGCTATTCAATTGCAGGGCAAAATGCTTCAAATAAATTTAATTTGTTAGTAGATTCAACTCCCGGAGGCCCTGGTTCCAAGTTTTTTGAAGCCCTAAAGCCTGGAGACAAAATAACTTATCTTGGTCCTTTTGGAAACTTTGAGTTAAATCTCGATGACGGTTCAAAGAATTTGCTATTTTTGGGCACGGGGTGTGGTATAGCTCCTTTGAAATACATGATTGAAAGAGTTTTAGAGGAGGAAGATTCCGAGAGAAACGTTTCGTTGTATATGGGTTTTACTAATTATGAGGATATATTTTTGAAAGAATACTTTGAAGAATTAGCTGAAAAGCATTCGAATTTTGATTTAAAAATAGCAATACAAAATCCCAGCGAGAAATGGGATGGGCATGTTGGATTTATCAATGCTATAGTGAAGAAAGACTTTCCCGATGCTAGCGAGTGCTCGGCCTACCTTTGCGGAAACAAATTTATGATTGAAGATGCAACTAATTTACTTATAGAAAATGGGTGTCAGCCCGAAAGGATTTATACGGAAAAAATATGAAGAAAGAAAAACAAGCAATAATTAATTCGGTGAAAATTGGTGGTTATGCCGGACAAGGCGTGAAATCAATAGGCCATCTACTTGTTAAATTGGCGGCACGATCCGGCTATAACGCTTACGGATTAGTTGAATATCCTTCTTTAGTTCGTGGCGGGCATAATGTCATGCAGGTTAGTTTTGGGTTTGGAGAAGTTGGTGCTCCTCAAAAAACATCCGATTTTTTGATTGCCCTAAATAAAGAAACTATAGAAAAACATCATCTGGAGTTAAGATCTGGAGGCGGGATAATTTATAATTCCGACAGCAAAATTGATAATCCTGAGGTTAAAGAAGGCGTCAATTTATGCGGTGTCCCTCTTTCAGGTTTTGCGAAAGAGGCAGGTGGAAAAGAGATTTTTATAAATACTGGAGCCCTGGGAGCTGTAACCGCTTTATTAGGAGCAAAATTTTCTACTCTGCAGCAGCTGATTGAGGAAGAATTTGAGGATAAAGGAGAGGAAATAATTTCTGCCAACATTCAAGTAGCAAAGAGTGCCTATGAATATGTTCTTGATGAGTATAAGGATCAAGTTAAAGGTTTTCTTAAGCCAATAGATTCGGTTAGTTCTTTCGTGCCAAAAATGGTAGTGAGCGGAAACGAAGCAGCAGCACTGGGAGCGATTGCCGCAGGCATGCAGTTTGCTTCTATTTATCCAATGTCCCCTATATCTAATATTTTGCATGTTTTAGCGGCCAATCAAGAAAAATACGGTTATGTGTACAGACAGCCTGAAGATGAAATTTCCGCAATTAATATGACTATTGGAGCGTCTTTTGCCGGAGCTCGGTCAATGACTTCTACGTCCGGAGGAGGATTCTGTTTAATGTCAGAAGGTTACGGATTAGCAGGTATAACAGAAACACCTATTGTCATTGTAGAAGGAATGCGGGGTTCTCCCGGTACTGGTATTCCAACTTGGAGTGAGCAGGGAGATTTGCAATTTGTCTTGCACGCACATCAAGGAGCGTTTCCACGGATAGTTCTAGCTCCCGGAGATGCCCAAGAAACTTTTGATTTAACTATGGAGGCCTTTAATTTGGCTGATAAATATCAAACCCCTGTAGTTATCCTAATAGACAAAAATATTTGTGAACATGAACAGACCTGTGAGTTCTTTGATATCTCGGATTATGAAGTTGATCGAGGAAAATTCTCTGATCAATTTATTGAAGACTTCCAAAGATATAAATTTGAGTCTGATGGAATTTCTCAAAGAAGTGTTCCCGGTTCAGGTAATTTTTTCCTTGCTAACTCTGATGAGCATGACCAACATGGTTATTCAACTGAAGAGATAGATTTACGCAACAAGATGATGGAAAAACGTATGAAAAAGTTGATTACTTGTGCGGAAGAGGATATGTCCCCACCCCAAATTTTTGGGCCGGAAAATGCAGATATAACTTTGGTTTCTTGGGGGAGTAATAAGGGTAGTGTATTGCAAGCAATAAGAAACTTTGAAAATGTGAATTATCTACACATTACTTGGATGAATCCCTTCCCATCGAAAGCGGTAAAAGAATTTCTCTCGAGTTCCAAACACATAATTGATATTGAATGTAATTATTCTGGACAGCTGGCTAACTTGATAAGAGAAAAGACAGGAATAAAAATAGATGACAAATTGTTAAAGTACGACGGGCGTCAGATCTATCCCCAAGAAATTGAAGAAAAAATTAAAAGTGTAATGAAAGGAGAAAAACACAATGACTAAAATGTCAGACTTAAAAACACC
>CAZWYL010000018.1:0-10424 GCA_964638225.1 uncultured Candidatus Saccharibacteria bacterium | reverse complement strand
CAAATCAAATTTGGTAAAAGATTCTATATAAAGTAGAGTTGATAGTAATGACGTTGAATTTTTTTAAGACTAATCGGCTTCCAGATTCTAAAAACCGCAAGAAAACGTTCGATTTCAGAGCTGCCTTCAAAGCCAGCTCTAAAAAAGATCACATAAGAAGTAAAATCTTCCACAGCTTTCTTCTCCCGCCGGCTATTTTACTGGTTTCTTTTATAGCTTTAATTTTACTGGATGGTACATTAACTTCATTTCGGTTCAAAAGAAGCTCACCCTCGCTAAAAATTTACGATTCAGAAGATAATTTAATTTACGAATCAGTAAAAGATTTGGATGGTTATCAAACCCCGGTCTCACTAGAAGAAATGTCATCTCTTGTCATAGATTCTGTGGTCTCGCTTGAAGATAAGCGTTTTTACTCTCACTTTGGGTTTGACCTTTTGGCAATGCTTAGAGCATTTCGTTCCAATTTGAAAGCACAAGAAATAGTTTCCGGGGGAAGCACATTAACTCAACAGGTAGCAAGAAATTCTTTAAAACCCTTGCCGGATTTTATTCCCGGAGGAAATAACAAATATGTACGTAAACTAAGAGAAATAAATTCTGCCATTTTTCTGGAAGTTTTTTATTCTAAGGATCAAATTTTAGAGAAGTATCTAAATTCAATTTACTTAGGCAACATGCGTTACGGGGTGGAGTCAGCCTCAAATTATTACTTTAACAAAAAGTCTGAAGATCTTTCCCTGCCTGAGGCCGCTCTTTTGACGGGAATGATTAGTTCCCCTGAAGCCTATGATCCAATAAGAAATGCGGTTAGAGCAAAAGAACGCCGAAATCAGGTGATCGATGTGTTGGCTGCCCAGGATGTTATTGATAAACAGGAAGTTGACTCCCTGAGAGATTTACCTTTAGGAGTCAATCCACTAACCACTGAAGATTTGAGAAGCAAAATGCATTTCATAGAATATTCCATAGAAGAAGCCAAAAGCAAGTTAGACAGCACTCAATTGGATGGACTGAAAATATACACTACACTAGATAGTCACATAGCCGAAAATGCTTGGAGGAGTTCCTTTTACAAAGTAGAAGAACTTTCTACTGAGCATAAGCTTTCCAACGCCGCATCAGTAGTTTTAGATAACTCAAATTCAGCAATTCTTTCGATGATTGGAAGTGTGGACTATTTTAATGAGGACATCGACGGATCTGTAAATGTAGCTACATCTCTCAGGCAGCCCGGATCTGCTCTAAAACCCATAACTTATGCGCAAGCTTTTTACAAAGGTGTTTTGGATCCCAACGGTACAATCCTGGATGAAAAAACTGTGTTTGTGGACGCTCATGGCAAAAGCTTTACACCCCATAACTATAACGGCGTTTTTAATGGGGAAGTTTCAGTCAGGACTGCATTGGCAAGCTCCTTAAATTTACCAGCCGTGAAAGTTCTTGAAAAGGTAGGGGTTGTGGAGATGGTTGATGCTGCACAAAGGTTAGGTATTCATAGTTTAGATAATCCAGAAAGATATGGATTGAGTGTTACTTTGGGAGGCGGCGAAGTAACTTTATTGGAGTTGACAAACTCTTATAGTTCTTTTGGTAGGGGAGGGGTCTATAAAGAGCCTTATTCAATCCGGAAAGTTTTGAATTCTAAGGATGAAATATTGTATGAACATGAACCGGATGTAGGACAGGAAGTTTGGGGCGAAAGGTCGAAAGAAATAAGCGACACTATTTTTAGCATTTTAAGCAGTCCCTCTGATAAGGTATTGGGTTTTGGTCGTAATAACGTTCTTAATCTACCTTTTCAGGCGGCAAGTAAAACGGGTACAACAACGGATTGGCATGACAATTGGACTTTGGGCTATACTCAGGACTTTGAACGCAATTTTTGCGTAGGGGTATGGGTTGGTAATACTGATAATGAACCCATGTCATCTATAAGTGGGGTTACAGGTGCTGGGCCAATCTGGAGAATGATTATGTTGGATGTTTATGATCATTTTGCTATTGCATCTCGTGTAGAAAATGAATTTTCCGAAGAGACCCCGGAGCAAATTGATTCCAAAGAAGAAGATAAAACTGAAAAAGCCACTCCCGAAAAGCCACTCCAAATTACGAATCCCACCTATAATGAAGAGTTTTTCTTGACTCCGGGCCAAGAGCAGTATGAAAGAATTAGTTTCGAGGTTAGCGCAAGAAAGAGAGAAACCCCTGGTAAAAATAATTTAGGTTATGTAGAATTTATTTTAGATGGAGAATTTTTGGCAAAGGTTGACGAAACCGCTGATTTTAGGTTTTTATGGCTGCCGCAGAAAGGTGAGCACACTCTTGAGGCGGTTTTTTACTCTTTGGAGGGAAAAATTATTTCCCGGGATTCTGCGAATTTTCAGGTTCTTAAGGGAAAACCCTAAAAAGGGCATCTTAATTAGCCTTTTAGCTCTTTCGCCCCTTTTAGTAATTTGGACAGGTCTTAAGGTTAAGCAAAAATATTTTCAGCACCCAAGAGTTCTATCAACAAGCCCCAATTTACAGGATGAGGAAGTTCCGTTGGATTCTCCAATTCGTATAGTCTTTTCCGAAAAAATGAACAAAAGTTCTGTTGAAGAGGCTATTAATATATCTCCCCGGATTTCCGGAAGTTTCGAGTGGGAAAACGATAGAATTTTGGTCTTTTCCCCAGAAGATGAATTTGACCGTAGTACTACGGTACGCGTTTTTATAGATACTGAAGCCTGCGGTTATAACTTACGCTGTTTTGAGGATCCTTTTGAATTAACCTTTCGAACGCTAACTCATCCCGAGGTAGCATTTGCAAGTCCTATCGGCAACACACTAGAACCTGCAGCAAAAATTGCCTTAATGTTTAACAAATCTATGGTGAAACCCACAGAGGAAGAAGTTGAAATCAACTTTATTAAAAGCGATCCTCCGATAGAGGGCGAAGGAAAATGGATAGGGAGTGCTGCTTATGTTATAGAACCTACTAATTTGGAGCAAGGACAGAAATATACAATTTCTTTGGATAGAGATTTGAAATCGCTGGATGGAGGCACATTGGATAAAAGCTATTCCTTTGAATTTATAAATTTTTTACCTACTCCTTTGTATATAGATGTGGCCGGCGTGTTCGGGAGATTTGCTCAAGCCAATCCAAAAGGGCCGGTAACCATCTATTTTAACCAGAGAGTGGATCGTGATTCTGTTGTCGAGAAATTTTCCTTGACCGAAGGGATAGATGGCGAAGAGATACCTGTTAATGCAGTTTTTTCGCTTAGGAGTTCTGAAGATGACAAGCGTTATTATTCTGCTGATTGGCAAGAAAAGTGGCAGGAAAAAGTGGAATTTTATCCTCAAACAACCTTGGATTCCAAAACTACATATATGGCTTCTCTTTCTTCTGGTTTTAGTAGTTTTGCTGGATCTGCTCCTTCTCAAAATGGAATTAGTACTACTTTTACTACCGCTGATGAGCCCGGTTTTGTAGGTTCGAATATAGATAATCGTACGAAGGATGACGGTCTTAGTGAGAACGAGAGAGCGGTGCTTCGTTTTAGCTCTCCAATGAATAGAAGTAAGTTAGAAGAACATATGACTTTGACTGTGATTTCAGAACATGGTTCTGAATCTATGAGCACATACGGTTACCTTGTAGGTAATGGAAAGGAATATCGTATTAACAGAAATTTGCCGCGTTCCTCTGATTTTAGACTTGTCCTTTCGGGCAATGCACCCGATGCGTACGGCAGGCCAATTGGTGAGGGAGCAACTCTTGAATTTTCAACTGCTGCTTATTCGCCGAGCGTGAGTTTGGATGTAGGTTATTCCAGGATTAGAACTTTTTCGGATCATCTGGACACCCGAATCGTAGCTGACGTGACTAATGTGGACAACTTAACCTATAATCTTTATTCACTTACCACTGAGGAGTTCAAAAAATTAAGCGCAACTTGTTCCAACGCATTAAGAGAGGCGAGTTCGGATTGGCCTGAAAGAGCGGATTTAAGTTTAGTTGGCTCTTGGGATTATCCCTTGGATTTAAGCCTTAATATTCCAACAGATGTTCTTTTTAGCTTCGAGCGGGATGCTAATTTGGATTTGGATCCCGGATTTTATTATTTGGATATTTCAGATGGTGATAGCGGTAATAACTCAAATTTGATCTTTGTGGTAGGAGATCCAGCAGTTACGGTTAAGAAATATGCGGATGGTATATTTGTTTGGGCTTCCAGTCAGCAAGAAGCCGAAGCCAAAGCCGATTATCAGGTAGAGATTATTTCTAGAGTTGATAATTGTCGTAAGCTTTCAGAGTTTTCAAAACCTTTAAATAATTCGGTCTTAGCCTCTGGAACAACAAATTCCGAAGGTGTATTTACCGCTTCCGGAAACAAACTTGGCGGCTACAAGTTCGTTTTGGTGGAAAAAGACGGAGATGTAGGAGTCAGTTTTTATTCATGGAATGATGGAATTGGATCTTATGATTTTGAGAAAGGCGATTTTTCTTATTCTGCCAATTCACAAGGACCTCCGGAATATAAAGCATATATCTTGACGGACAAAACTTTATATCGTCCTGGAGATGAAGTTAACTACGATGCTTTCATTCGGAAAAATCTTCCGGATGGATTTTCAGAAATTTCGGAGGGTTTTGATGTAAAAGTGAGCCTTAACTCTTCTTATTCAGATGATTCCTTCTCATATTCCAAGGAGTTTAATTCTTTAGAACAAAGTTTCTCGGATAATTTTACTATCCCGGAAAGTGCCAAGACTGGGAACTATTATTTAGATCTATATGTTTCAAAAAATAGAATATACCGAACGACGGTAAAAGTAGAGGAATACCGGGTTCCTGAATTTGAAGTAACGGTAGATGTGCCCGAGGAAGGGTTGGTTAGAGGTCAATCAGCAGAAATAAAGACTTTGGCGAAGTATTTTTATGGAGCCCCCGTATCCAACGCGTCATTAGATTATAGATTTTATGAAAGGAAGTATGTTTTTAATCCTAAGGCATTGTCCGGTTACTCTTTTTATTCAGAAAGAAGATATTTTGGCGATGATTTACGTTGGCGGGGATTTGAGGAGGAGGAAATAGCAAAGGGGAGCAGCACCATAGATTCTTTAGGAACCTTTACTTATAAGTATAGCGGTATTCCTCAGGAAGGTATAAGTAAGATTTATACTTTTGAGTCAGATGTGGTAGGGGAGAGTGATAAGCGTTTTTCTGATAGTAGTGAATATATTGTTCATATGGCTGAGCATTATACTGGTGTTAAATCTCAATCTTATGTAGGCAAGGCCGGGGAAAATTCTCTATTTGACATCAAGACTATAGATGTAGGTGGAGAAGATGTACCAAATAAAAAAGTAACGGTGAACGTCTATAGTAGGGAGTATTTTAGGGTCAAGACTAAGGATAATGATAATTCTGCTTATTATAAAACTACTTTTGAAGATACACTCGTTAAGACAACCGAGGTGGAGACAGACAACTATGGAGAAGTTCAGTTTAGCTTTTTGCCGGAGAATGGGGGACTTCACATCATAGAAGTTTTGAGTAGAGATTCTCAAGGCAACCTATCTGCAGCGGATACCCGCCTGTACGTTTCTTCTTCGGACTCAGGTTATTGGGAAAGAGAAAATCATGATCGAGTTAAAGTAGTTTTGGACAAAGATGAATATAGGGTAGGAGATACAGCGGAAATTGTGACCACATCCACTTTGGAGAATTCACTTACATTATTAACAGTAGAAGCCGAGGGTGTTCTGGATTATAAGGTTTTTAAGCAAAATTCCAGTGCAGACCTTTTAGATTTAGAGATAAGAAAGACTTATGCTCCAAACGCCTATGTTTCTGTTTTATCGGTGGAACCCGGAGAAGATGTTTACAATCCTCCCGAATTTAGAATGGGTGTGGAAACTCTTAATGTAGATGTGAGCAGACATCTTTTGGATATTCATGTTGAGACTGACCAGGAAAGATATTCTCCGGCAGATTCAGGCAAAGCTACGATAAAGGTGACTAACTCGGAGGGTGAGCCGGTGTCCAACGCAGATTTAACTATTTCTCTGGTTGATGATGCCTTATTGACATTAAGTCCGATAAAGCGTGCCGACGCCTTTAGCCACTTTTATTCAAAGAGGTACTGGGGAGTTATTACTACTCAGAGTTTAACGGCTTCTTTGGATAGGATTAACGCTAACACGGAAATCGGTGCCAAGGGTGGTTCCGGCTCTAAAGGCGGCTCCGGCGGAGCCTATATAGATCTCAGCAGAGAGAACTTTTCTGATGTAGCATTTTGGACTACCGAGGCTAAAACAGATGATCAAGGTTACGCAGAGGTGCAATTTGATCTTCCCGATAATATTACCCGTTGGAATGTTTTTGCCCTGGCAAGAACTGCTGAGGATTTTGGGCAGGATTATTCTACTTTTACTACTGCGCTTGATATCTTCAGTATGGCTGCTCTGCCTCGTTTTGTTCGCAGCACTGATGAATTTGATCTCGCTTTTGTAGTGCATAACAATATCGATGAATCCTCTGTACTTGATGTTAGGGCAGTTTCTTCTGAGTTGGAATTTTTGGGAGAGAGAGAGGCCACTTTAAATATGGAACCCAATACAGAATCAAAGGTCGCGTTCCCAGTTGCCGTACCATCGGATGACACCCTGGAAGAGGTGAACATTGCTTTCGAGGTTAGAAATGAATCAGGGGAGCTTTTGGATCGTCTAAAGCAAGATTTACAAGTCTATCCGTTTGGGGTGGAATTAATAGAATCTTTTTCAAATAATGTCAAAAACACAGCTTATGAAGAATTCACAATTGAGGGGGATGCAGATTCCCGATTTGGAAAAATTGAGGCCAGTGTATTTGGAACATATTTAAGTATGGCTGAAGATATTCGTGGAAAAATTGAGAATCGTGAGAGCACAGATACTAATTTGGATCTAACTGGCAAATTATTATTAGACCTATATATTTACAAATACAAAAAAGAGGTAATGGGAGAGACTGAAAATTATCTGGAGGACAGGATTGAGAAACTAATATACTCACTAGAGAGTAAAACCCTTTCGGATGGGGGATGGGGGTACACAGGAAGAAGTAGGGAAAGCTCTATTTACATATCAAGTTATGTATTGCAGTCTTTAGCAGAAGCTTCAAAGGAAGGTTTTCTACCAAATGAATCTATTGTTAAAAGAGCTGAAACCTTTCTAGTTGATGAGCTAAAGGAAATGGGTACAAGTAATCATGACCAAAGAGCTCTAATTGCTTATTCCTTACAGTATTCAGGTATAGATATGAGCGGAACTCTTTACTCACTATACAACTACAGGCACGGACTAAAGGATAACTCCAAGGCCTTGCTTATACTAGCTATGAAGGAACAGGGAGGTGGATGGGGTAACTATATTACTCAATTAGAATCTGATCTATTGCAAAATGTTGATCTTGCTTCTCAAAGAATTTTCTGGACTTGTCCTGGAAGAAGTTTTTGGTATGCAGGGAATGATATTTCATCAACGTCTATAGTATTGCGGGCATTTAATTTAATTTCACCGGATTCTCTAGTTGCAGATTTAGCAGTTAACTATTTAATGAATGCAGAACCGAGGTATCGGAATGACACATATAGTTCGGCTCTTAAAACCGTTGCTCTGTTGGAAAATGGTTTGTCCAGGAAAGTAAAGTTTAGGCCTACTGAAGTGGAAGTTTCTGTTCAAGGAGTTGATGAAGAATCCAGAACTAAGATACTTTCGGGGGAACTCAGTTTTGATGATAACCAAAGATCGGTATCAAATCAGTATCCGCTTAATTCTCTTTCTGAAGGTAAAAATAGAGCAGAGATAAACTTGAAAGGTGGGGGCAGCGCTTACTACAGTATTATTGTTAACAAAATTCTGCCCTTTGATAGCGTGGAGTCTTATTCCAACGGTTTAGGCATAGCCCGCGAATATTTTGACCTGTCTGGTAAAGAAATTACACCCTTAGACTTTGAAGCCGGGGAAATTTATGTAGTTCGTTTGACTTTGGCAACTCCCAATCTCAGAAGAAACCTGGTTATAGAAGACTACTTTCCCGCCGGATTAGAGGGTGTGAATGATACATTTGAAAACGAGTCGGAATTGGCTATGAAGGAATATCAGCAAGCAGCAGGGGGTGGCGGATATAGAAGTTATTACATCTCGGACGTGCAAATTAGAAAGGACAAAGCGCAAGCATTTGTAGACTATCTTCCCGCCGGAATTTATGATTTTACTTACATGGTAAGAGCCTCTGTCTCGGGGAATTTCAAATTAAGATCTGCTCAGGTTTTTGAATCTTACTCTCCCGATGTAAGGGGAAATACTGAAGGCGGTAATGCTGTAGTCAGCCCTTAATTAAAGATTAAAGGCTTTTTTTAATTTTTTCAGCTGTGGATTTTGAGTTTATAAAGTCATTGGGTGACTGTTGAATTAAAAATAAGCAGGTTCATATTAAAAGAATTAATAGAACCTGCTTATAGTTTTTGATTTATGATCTTTTTGGTCTAGCTTTGCTAACCTTAAGATTTCTCCCATCTACTTCAGCGTTGTCCATTTCCTCTATAGCTTTCTTGCCAGCTTCTTCTGTTTCAAATTCAACGAATCCAAAACCTCTGCTGCGCCCTGTATTACGGTCTGTAATAACTGTAGTTGAAACGACTGTTCCAAAAGAATCAAATAATTCTTTTAGAGAGCTTTCGTCTGTAGAGTAGGGAAGATTTCCTATGTATAATTTCACTTAATATTTCACCGCCTTTGATATTTTCTGCTTTTACTTTAGGGAATTATCGAAAAGAATATTCTAACTAAAAACTTAACAGTGTGCCTTTTGCACTTTAATTTCGTACATCGCAGACATCTTAACACTCTTTATAGGTTTTGTCTACAAGAAATATTGGTTTGTTGAAATTTTGTATTTATAATTTCTGTAAGAGATGGCTTTAAATTGTTAAAATATGAGTAATTAGATAAGTTGTTTTAAGGAAAGGAAAATTATGAGTCCTAGATTATTTAGAGGCGGTAGAGGTCGGGGGCGTGGAAATGGCCGCGGCGGGAGGTTTGGAGGAGGTCAGCGACGTTCTCCAGCTGGCCCGGGAGGAATTTGTATCTGTGTTAATCCGGAATGCAGATATGAACAGGAACACAGAGCGGGGGAGCCATGCTATAAAGTAAAATGTCCAAAGTGTGGAAGTCCTATGGTAAGAAAAGATGATTAAACAATCATGAGTGTAAACGTTAGTGAAAAAGAAAATTTAAAAAGAGCTCAAAATGTTTCTCGTACTGCTTTTTGGTTGGAGAGTATTATTGTTATTTTCAAAGTCATCATTGGTTTGCTATCTGGAAGTCTTGTTTTAATTTCCGACGCTATTCATAGTGCTTCAGATATTTTGTCTATTGCTACTTCTTGGTTTGGCTTGAAAATAGCGCAAAAAGATCCTGATGAGAGGTTTGCTTACGGTTATTACAAGGCAGAAAGTTTAGGCGCTCTAGTTATTTCGGTTTTAATTCTTTACGCTTTTTGGAATATGATTACCGAAGGAATTTCGACGTTAGACTCTTTTTCTGAGATTAGCATCCCTTATTTTGCCTTGGCCATTTCATTTTTAGATGCAGTAATTTTATTCTTTTTTGGTAAGTACGAAGTAAAAGTAGGAAAAGAGACTGGGGCTCAAAGTTTGGTAGCTATGGGGAAGGAGAATAAAACTCATATATTTTCTTCCGGAGCGGTCTTCATTGGTATTTTAGCTGCTTATTTTAAAATTCCTTACATTGAGGGTTTAATTACTATTGGCATATCTTTCTTAATTTTAAAGATTGGATTTGAAACTCTGAAGGATTCAGTATTTAGCTTAATGGATGTTAGTCCTAGCCCGGATATTGAGCAGAAAGTAGGGGAGGTCATAAAGTCTGTTTCTGGAGTAGAAGAATATTTTGATCTTAGATTGAGGAAATCTGGAGCTTTTATTTTTGGGCAGGCACAAGTTGGTATAAGAAAATTTGTTGATGTTCATCGTGCCAACGAGATAGCTGATTCTATAGAGAAGAAAGTTAAAGAGGCTGTTCCCAAGGTGGATTCTTTTGTAGTTAGAGTAAAGCCGTTTAAGAGTGAATATAGGCATCTGGCTCTTCCAGTGAGTGAAGAAAAAGGTCTAAATTCTACAATAGCTTCCAAATTAGGCCGGGCCCCTCATTTTTTATTTGTAAATATTAAGGGTGAGGATATAGAAGGGCATTATTCTTTGGAAAATCCTTACAAAGATCGCGAGGCTAAAGCCGGATTGGCAGTTTGTAAATTGTTAGCCGATCAAAAGATTGGATCTTTGATTGTTGCGGAGGTTGGAGAAATTTCTTTTCATGCTTTGAGAGATAATTTGATTGATGTTTATAAGTTTGACGGAAAAGATGTT
>CAZWYL010000017.1:0-12796 GCA_964638225.1 uncultured Candidatus Saccharibacteria bacterium | reverse complement strand
TTTTAAATCCAACATTTTTGCTTTTAACTCATAATATTTTTGCGAAATCTCATAATGAGAAGATACGGTTTCCAGCAGTGTATCTATAACTTCCGTATTTACATCATCACTTAAGTGACGGGGTTTGTCGGGTCTTTTATAACCTCTTAAGCTATGATTAATTTTTGCATCTTCTAGGACTGAATTAAGCTCATGTTCTCCCGGATCGATGTGACTTTGCAATATGTCGTTAAACCATTCAGCAGCTTGATCGCGAACTTTTTTTTCTTTGTCACTGAGCAAGCTTAAAATTTCCGAAAAACTTTTTTCTCCGCGGGTTTCCTTGGAAAGTAAATTTTCTGTCATTTCTACCCAGTTGGCAAAAGCTGTTTTGGATTTCAAATTTAAAATACGTTCTTCTTCTTCCGTGAGAAGATATTTTGCAAATTCAAACTGCAGCTTTAAAAAATGGCGGTATTTGCTTAACTCGGGATTGTTTAAAAATTTTTCTTGTTCCTCTTTGGGAATTTTCGCTATGTTTAGGAGGAAGAACTGGATGCTATTGTAAAGTTGAACAGCTTTATCGTGTAATTTATTGTACTTAGCTTTTAGTTCACTGTTATTTTGATCTAGGGCTGTTTTCAAGGCTATTCTGTAGGCTTCATCCCCTCCGCCCGAATAACTCTTTTGCCATTTATTAAAATCGTCAAGGGCTTCTTTCAAAATTAAGGGATCGTCAAGATAATCAACCCGATCTTTCCATTTATCCACAAATTTATTGGTCTGCTCTTCAACTTGTTTAAAAGTAACATCCCCAATCAGCTCGAGTTTCCACGTGGTTTTACCCTTCATACTTAAATTCTAACACGGAGAAAAAAACATAATGGAAACTATGGAAGCTTGGGAGGCAGGTCAAAACAGCTAAACATTTTTATTGACCTGCCTCCAGACAGGGTAACTGCTACTCCAAAACGAGCGAGTTAGCCCGACCTTTGCGCTCTGCATCGGGGGATTCCTCATCTTCTTTGTCAGCATGGCCTAGAAGACCACGAGCAAAGGATCTCTCGTCCATCTCGGTTGCCATAGTCGAGAGACTGGCCACAATACGGCCTGCAAAACCAATTAAACCGAGCACCACTGCAACTGCGATAAGCCACTCCATCTTATCTCCCCCCCCTCTGAACTGTAAGAAAGCCGAACGTAGGCGAATAATACATTGCAAAAATAAAAAAGGCAAGATCATAAATCACGTATAATAAATCCGCATGGCCAAAAAAATCATCCTTAACGAAAAACAAAAAACGGCAGTAGAACATAGAAAAGGACCTTTAATAGTAGTAGCCGGGGCAGGAACAGGAAAAACTAGAGTAATCTCAGAAAAAATCAACGCCCTTGTAGAAAAAGACAAAGTAGATCCTATGTCAATATTGGCTCTGACCTTCACAGAAAAAGCCTCCGAAGAAATGCTAGCAAGAGTTCAGGAATCAATGCCCCTCGCCTATGAAGAACCCTGGGTATATACCTTTCACTCCTTCTGTGACCGAATGCTTAGAGAAGAAGCACTTGAGATCGGATTGGATCCAGCATACAAAATCATCTCCTACCCAGAGCAGTGGCTTCTTCTTAGAGAAAATCTTTTTTCTATGAATCTGGAATACTACTTACCGCTGGGAAATCCAACAAAATTTATCTCGGCAATACTTAAATTCATCTCTAGACTGCAAGATGAAAACATATCCCCCAAAGAATTAAGAAAGTATGTAAAGAATAAAGATCTTGAAGATAAACAAGAAAAGGAAAAATGGGAAGAACTTGCTGCCATTTTCCAAAAATATCAAGAACTAAAAATAGAGAATTCAAAAATGGACTTTGGAGACTTGATAACTTGGACAATAAAGCTTCTGGACGAGAGACAAAACATTTTAAAAAAATACCAAAAACAGTTTTCTCATATTCTAGTAGATGAATTTCAAGACACTAACTACGCTCAATATGAACTGATAAAAAAACTCTTTCCGAAAAAAGAAAAATACACCAGATCACTAACCGTAGTAGGAGACGATTCTCAATCTATCTACAAATTCAGAGGAGCTGCTATCTCCAACATCCTGCAATTTAGAGACGACTATCCGGAAAGCGAAATGATCACACTCCTAAAAAATTACCGTTCAGGGCAAAAAATACTGGATGCAGCATATAGACTCATCCAAAACAATAATCCTGACACCCTGGAAAATAAATTGGGAATTTCAAAGAAACTCATAAGTGAGGTTAAAGAATACGAACAAGAACCACAGATAATTAAACTTGATACAGCCGAAAATGAAGTAGATTTTGTCATTACTAAAATAATCGAAATCCTTGGAAAAAAACCACAGTACACCTACAAAGACTTTGCAATTCTAGCCCGCGCGAATAACCATCTAGACCCTTTTGTATTGGCTTTAAGAAAATACAAACTGCCATATCAGTTAGTAGGAAATCGAGGCCTTTATGACAGGGATGAGATCCGTGACATCTCAGCTATAATTAATGTTCTAATTGATCCCACAAACTCAATAGATCTATATAGAGCTTTAAATATTGAAACCTTAGGGATTGAAAAAGAAAAAATAGCTGAAATTCTCTCGAAATCTAAATACAAAAAAGAAAATCTTTGGGAAACCATTAAAAAATCCGAAGAAACTCAAATAATCAATTTTAAAAGCTTAATTGAAAAGTATCAGGCACAAATACCTAAAAAAACACCCGTAGAAATAATTTATGACATAACTCATGAAATTAACTATTTGGAGCAATTTTTAAACAAAGATAGCATCCAAAGCCAACTTTGTATTAAAAACTTGGATCTATTTTTGGATAAGGCAAAGAAGTTTGAGATAAGTTTTAATCAAGATACAAATGAAATCCCCACATTAATTGACTTTGTTGAATACTTGGAACTAATGAAGGAAGCTGGAGATAACCCCGCTCAAGCAGAAATAGAAGATATTGATACTATAAATCTGCTGACTGTCCATGCTTCTAAAGGCTTAGAATTTCCTGTGGTTTTTATGATTGATCTTGTATCCAGCAGGTTCCCTACAAGAAATAGAAGCGACAAAATAGAAATCCCGGATGATTTAATTAAAGAAACTCTGCCTGAAGGCAACGCCCATATCCAAGAAGAAAGAAGATTGTTTTATGTGGGAATGACTAGGGCAAAAGAATATCTATACATGGCTCATGCTGAAGACTACGGAGGAAAAAGAAAGAAGAAACCCAGTGGATTTTTACAAGAAACTAAAATTGAACCTAAGCACGTAATTATGAAAGCTGAAGAAAAAAAGAAACAAGAAAGTTTGTTTGGAGTTAATTCTAGTTATAGAGAAACACAAATTAAAAAGATCACGGATTTTACACCAGACTTCTTAAGCTACACACAAATTTCTACCTACGAAAACTGTCCTTTGCAATATAAATACAAATATGTTCTTAACGTTCCCACACTTCCAAGCCACACTTTAAGCTTTGGAATCACCATTCACAACACATTAAAAGAATTTCATGAAAAATTGCTATTTAAAAACGTGCCCTTGAAAGAATTTCTTGAAATTTACCAGAAGAATTGGGAGCCGTTAGGGTATCTAAATTCAGAACACCGAGAGGAAAGGTTTAAAGAGGGAAAAAAGCTGCTGAAAAATTATTACGAAAACGTAGATAAAAACAAGAAACCACTGGGTTTGGAAAAATCATTCAATATAAAAATAGAAGGAGTAAGATTTTATGGACGCATTGACCGAATCGATAAGCTTGAAGATAACAACGTAGAAATAATTGACTATAAGACCGGCAAAGTAAAAACTCAAAAAGAGGTGGATAAAGATAAGCAGATTACGTTTTATGCCATGGGGGCAAAGGAAGCTCTGGGATTAAATCCGGAAAAATTAACGCTTCATTTTGTCGGTGAAAACGAAAAAATCAGCACTACTCGAAACCAGAAAGATATACAGAAAGCTCGTGAAGAGACCAAGGAAGTTGTTCAGGAAATCATTGAAGGCAATTTTGAACCCAATTCAGGGTATCACTGTAAATGGTGTGATTATAACAACATCTGCCCCTTTGCCTGGGAGCAATAAGTCTATCTAGCTCACAATAAGTCTATCTTATTAGACCGTTATTAAATCGGGAGCTTAAAAAACTTAGACATTTTTTTCAACCAAGGCTTAAGGTACTTAACATAAGGAGGAGGAAACTCAACTCGAGTGCCTCCAAACTTCTCCTTAAAATGACTCAAACCTCCCCAATCTTTGGTAAAAGTGGGAAAACGCTTATCATCAACTCCTTCCAGATCCAGCAATCTATAACCTTCCTTCTTCAAATGCAAAATTGATTGCCAGTAAAGTTCGTAGCCATTCTTTGTTTTTCTACCGGCTTTTGTGGTTCCTCCATGTATGTACCAAACACAATTCCTAAAACCCAAATAAAGATTGGTTCCAGTCACTTCCCTTTTGCCATCCTCACCAATAGGGGAAGAAACCATACCCAAAATCGCTTGGTCGCCAAAGACTTCGATTTTTTTGGAAATATCCTCATAGCTTTGAATGTAAAAGCTTTTCTGTTTCCCTGTTGATTTGTGGATTTTATAAAATCTGTCTAATACTTCTTCGCCGGGATTTTTGAAAAATTCAACTTGAGCACCCTCTCTCTTAGCCCTGCGAATTGAATACTTGCAACTGCCTGAAAGATCTTCGTACAGCTTTTCTTTAGAATCCAAAAGATTGATAAAAATTGTAGCCGGAGGGGATAACGGAGATGCACCTTCTACATAACCTCCCTCTTTAAAAACCTCAAGGTCCTGCTTCACATCAGGCTCAACTTTTATTAAGGCGAGACCTAATTCTTCAGCCCTGTCCTCAATTTCCTGCAAGTCTTTTGAAGTTACGTTCTTTGGCCGCTGCACTTTTACTACATTACCCAACTTACTCTGCATAACTTGAAAGTTTATCCCGCTGGAAGTACGAAAGGTTTCCCAGCCCAAAAAATTTAGGTACTTAGACCACGGTTCAGATTGTCTTATATCTAAAGGGTATTCCATAAATTAGAAAATATTTTTCTTTAGACGAAGCATAGACCAGCGCGCCCTATTTGCAATATTAAAAACATCATACATCCCGGAATTCAAAACCAAATCGTAAGAGGATATGTATTCTATGTGCCTAGCCCCATACTTTTGCTTAAAATGTGTAAATCCCCATTCCGGATCGGATCTGTCATCAGGATCTTCACAGGCTCCCCATAAATCAAACTTCTTACATCCTTTTTCTTTTCCTAACAAAATACCTTCCCAACCTACCAAAGTGCTGGCCTGTAAATTGCGGTGCTTTTTTGAGGAACCTCCATAGGGATAATAAAGGATCCCATCATATGTAAAAAACATCCATGAAGCTAAGGGCTCTTCTTCGTAATAGGCATTTAAAATGTGTGCAACTTCTTCTTCTCCCAAAGTTTTCCAAAGTTTAAAGTAATAATCTTCAGGATGAATATAAAACCCTTGCCTATCTGCAGTTTTTATAGCCAAATTGTAAAAAATTTCAAACGCCTCTTCTCCGGTTTCCTTTCTCACTACAACTCCATGTTTTTTAGCATACCTAACATTGTATCTCTGCTTAGAATGCATGTTCATCAATAATTCATCTTCCGAAGGAGTCAAATCCAACACAAGATTGTATCGAGTGAAAGTATTTTTGGAAGAAGGGATACATCCGGCATCTTTAAAGACATTTACAGCTTCTTCAGCTCGCTCAGAACCCTCCACAACGTAGGGAGCATCAAAATTTATGGCTATACAATTATTTTCCTCCAAGGAATCTCTAACAACGTCAAAGTCTATAACAAAGGGATCTACTTTAGGGCAGAAGGCATAATAGTTGTTAGTAAAAGGTATGCGGTGCTTGGTGTATAAAACATCTCCCGCACGAACTGCCTCAGTGCCGTAACTATTTTTAAATTTTTCCCAAACGGGTGACTGTACTATATGCACAGCAACAGTATATCACTTCATTACAAGTTCTATCTCTTGATCTTTTTCCAAATAGCCTTCTAAGGCTGCCATGTTTTTTTCTCTAAACATATCTGTTGGTGCATAAGTCAATATCTCCGTTGCAAAAGGGCCTCTAAAGCTGAATCTAAAAATGTCCCCTGTTGTCCCGGGCTGTTTCTGCCAATACAAAGCGTATTCTTTATCCTCCTTGCCTAAAGAGATAGACTCCGGAAGATCGTAGTTAAAAGTTAGTCCTAAATTTTCCTGAGGGTCCAATACAAAACTTGTTGCAAAAACAGTGTACTCACCATCCGGATAGGAAATAGTATCTTCCAGAATATTCTCCGGGAGACCGCTGTTAAAATTTTGCACTGCTCCCGCAAGTTGTGACCCTTTTGGAACGTACACACGAAGATAGTTTGTGTAGGGACCTCCCGGCCAAGCATTATCTTGTCCAGTGTGGGTATAGTTTAAATTTAACTCAGCGCGCAGCAATCCATCTCTAGTGTCTGAGGAAACAGTATAGTCATAAGAATTTTCCACAAAATAATTTGCTTTAGTACCTCCTAGATTAGCGTTTACTACCATTAAATAGTCTTTTTTTGGCGTAACCATGGAACCATCCCAATTTTTATTGTTTAGAAACGCTCGCAAAGTAGAATTATTAACCAGAGCCAAAAGATGTTTTTCCTCAAGAGAAGAGTTAATTTGGGAGGAAAATTCCGGTATCTTTTCCGGAGGAAGGGAAAAAATCTGTTCCAATAACTTGCTGGCCAAAACCGACAAAAAGCTTCTCTTATCGCTGATTCCCTCTTGATAATCAAATTCGCTATGATACTGAGTCCTTTCATATAAATTTTCTGAATTGACTTCTTCATTGTATGCGGCTAAAAAGATCGGTCCGGTAACTTCCAACATTGATTTTATAAGCTCAAGATCTAAAGCTATAACTCCATCAAACTGCCTGTCTTCTAATTTGAAAAACAAGTCCTCTACTCTCCTAACACTAGAGGGAAAATCAGGATCCCAATTTGCGTTTCTAATATATAAATATTCTTCGTTCAAAAATTGCGCTAGTGGGGCGGGAACCTCGGATACTATGCCTCGGGCATCAATTTGACCGTCGGGGTTGTAAATATCATCAATGTAAAGCTCCGCGATTTTTCCGTCTCTTAAGGTTAAGGTGGCATAAGAGCCAATAAAACCACCTGTCGGGCGGATTTCGTTCGAATTCTGGAACAGCAGAAGATATTCCTTCTCACCTTCTACGCCAATAACATCGGGCAAGGCCCCGGTAAGCAGTAACGCATCGTTTAAAGAAGTATCCAATACACCTAAGATTTCGCTGTATTCGGAAACTGTAGAATGGAGAACCTTAGGAAGAGCTTCTTTGTCCACTTTTTTGTAGCTTGCTAATGAATGATCAAGCGTATTTCTTGCATAAGAAAGCTCCTGGCTGCTAAGCTCAAAATCCTCCGGCTCGAAAATATCCGGGGAATCCGGCCTTATAACGTTCCATATCGTACTAAAAGGGTCCAGGGCCTTGGAAGTTCTGTAAAGAGCTCCTGTAAAGTAAGTGGCAGACTCCAGAAGATCATTTGTAGAATTGTAAGTATCCTCTTTCCCTAGGGCTGTGAAGATCCACCTCAACCTTTTAAAAGAACCTTGTGATTTGTAAAAGTCTTCAAAGGCTTTTTTTGCAGCAATTTCGGACTTGCTCGTTTGTAGTTGAGACATGTTTAAAGATACTTCTTCCAAAGAGCTGCTAGCCTGCCTTGCATAATATATTGTTAAAGCTAAAGGAGCGCCTACACTAAAAAGAAGGAAAACCAAAACAGGAATAAAAACATAAGCTAGCTTCATTGCTCTTGAGGACAATTGAAAATCAAAAATTGCTGATTTTGGAAGTTTGGCTAAAGAAATTGACGGTAAAGAAAATCCCGAAGTCTTAGAACTTAATGACTTAGATGCCTGGGAAATTTTAGGAAAAGAAATATCAGGCAAAGATAATGTAAAGCTTTTCTTTCGAGACTTCTTTTTTTCTTTTTCATTGGAGGACGACGCCTCCATAGAATTCTTCTTTAAATCCAATAATGAGTGTATAGCTTGTGCTTGAGGCAGGGATTCCTCCTTAATCTTTTGCTCTATAACTTTTGCTGGCTTGAACGAGTGCCTATTAATATCATAACCAAAGCCATTTAAAGTCTCCTCAATACCCTCTTTGAGTGATTTTTCCTGTTCCCATCGAGGTACAGTTTCTCCCAAAGTAGTATTAAAAACTAATTCATTCCGAGACTCTTCAATGTAATCAAGATTCAATTCAGTATCAGCTAAGCTCTTCAAAATAAAAACTAATTCTAAATCCGCATGAGAGTCCTCACTCAATAACTTGAAAATCCTTCCGGATGTCCTCTTGTAAAACAAGGCTTTAATTATTCCATCAATTGCATCCGCTACATGAAGATAATAAGCCTTAGAAGTACCTTCTCCATAAACTTTAAGGTTCTTGTGATTAATTAAGGAATCTATAAATCTTATCAAACCAATAGGGGATTCTAAGGACATCCCAGGACCATATACCTGACATAAACGAATGATTCTACCATTTAAGTTTTTATTCTCCACATAATCCCAAATTAAAGAACGTAAGAAAGAACTATTTTCTTTGGAAGAATAAACCTCCGTATTTTTAATGGCAGGGTTTTTTGAGACATTTTCTTTGTGAAATAAAGGTTCAACTAAGGCAAATTTAGCTTCAGAGGAAACTGCTAAGTCCAGCAAACTCTTCATACCAAAAGCTTCTGCCACTAATTCTTGTTCTTTATCTAAGGGATCATCATCATAGGAAAGAGCATAAATATAGTCAACGGATTGAATTTTTTCTGGTACCCCTTTTTCCGGATCGGCATTAAAAAGGGCAAAATTAGGATTTCCCAAGAGTTTTTTGGCTCGGGAGCTTACCTCATCCGTTACCTTATCTAAAACAACTACCCTAGCCCCCTCATCAAGGAGAGCACGACATAGATTAAGACCTAAAAAGGAAATTCCATTTGAAATTAGAACAGTAGGTGTTAATGGTGTCTTTTTTATAACTTGATTTCCAGACATAAGGGCAGCTTTCTAAACTATTACTAGTATATAACAAAATTTTATTCGATATAATGCTTCTATGGAATTAAAGGAAATCTTTAAATTTTTCGGAAAACAAAAAAAATCTTTGGTTATTTTCTTTATTTTTGGTGTTCTGATAGGTGCTGGTGCTTTTTATTTACTTCCTGCAAAATACGTGAGTAAAGGAACTTTATATGTTGCGCGGAAACCCGAGGAAAACGAGGAATATTATACATATTCAGGTTACTATGCCCAACAGGTTGGCTTATCTTATACAAAGACGGTTCGAGGGTTATTGGAAGATGGGGCAATACATTCAGAAGTTTTAGAGAAATTAAAAATTCCAATTACTGAGAAAAGCTTAAGGAAATTTAAAAATAGAGTTAAAGTAAAAGATGCAGGACCTCAGCTTGTTGGTCTAGAAATTAAAGAAAATTCCACTGACAAGGCAAATAAAACCTGGAATATTCTGGCAGAGATTATTGAAGATACTTCATTAGAAATAAACCAAGAAGGCGACCCCTACTTGTATATAACAAGAGTAAAGGAAGAGCCGGTAGTACAAGAAACCTACAAAGATTTATATCTATTTGGGATTACCGGAGGTTTATTCCTTCTAGGTTTGGGTACCTGCTTTCTAGCATTAAAAAATTATTTGAAAGAGGGAGAAGATGACTGAAGAAAAATTGAATAATAAATTTGTTTTATTTACGGATGGAGGATCTCGGGGCAATCCGGGACCGGCTGCAGCAGGGATATTTTTGTGTACACCAAAGAAAGATTACATTAAAGAGGTTGGAATATACTTGGGAAAAGCGACCAATAACGAAGCGGAATATCAAGCTTTGCTTATGGGAATGGAAACTGCTATAAAATCAGGTGCTGAAAAACTCGTTTGTTATCTTGACAGCGAACTTATTGTTAAACAGCTGAAAGGTATATATAAAATGAAAAATGCACGTCTAAAAGTTTTCTTCGATCGAATAAAACTTCTAGAAAACGGCTTGGAATCAATAGTTTATAAGCATGTCCCTCGTGAAAAAAACAAAAAAGCTGACGCATTAGTAAACGAAGTACTAGATAACAGTAAATCGTGAACCCATGGAATCAAGCAAAAAATTGGAAAAATCTATTCTTGAAACTTTAGCATACTCTAGTATCTTTAGATACCCTCTAAGCTTTCATCAACTTGGGACCTATCTAGGAACTGAGACGTCTTACTCAAACCTCGTCAAAAAATTAAGAAAACTTGAAAAGGAAAAGAAAATCTCACAGAAAAATGGTAAGTATTATCTTTATCGAAAACATACTATTAACTGGCGGGACAGGCTTAGAAAAGCAAAAAAGAAAAGGGTTGAGGGTCAACAGACTTTGAAAATGCTTAAAAAAATCCCTTGGATAAAAATGCTTGCTTTCTCCGGGCCTCTGGCTGCCTCAAATCCCATGCCGGAGGGAGACATAGACGTTTTTATCATCGCCCAGAAGAAAAGAACATGGTTAACAAGAATCTTTGTGGTTTTATATTTAAAAATTTTGGGAAAATATCGAACGGATGAAGAGCCAAAAAATAAAGTGTGTCCAAATTTATTCCTGTCAGAAGATAGTCTAACTTGGGAAGAAGAGAATCAAAACTTATTCATTGCTTCTGAAATAGTACGCCTTCAGCCAAAGATTGATAGAGGAAACACTTATCAAAAGTTCTTAACAGCAAATTTATGGATAAAAAAATACTTTCCCTTAATCAAATTCGAAGAAATAGAAAAAAAGGAAAAATCAAATCCGGGCATTCTGGATTTTATAGAATATCTGGCCTACAAAATGCAGAAAAGGTACATGCAAAAAAAGATAACCAACGAGGAAGTCGCTCTGAATAAAATTCACTTCAATAGAGACGATAAAACCAAAGAAATACTGCACAAGTATAACCAGCTGATTCAATCTCTAGGTATAGAGTAAATATCAATATAGATTGCTTGACAATTATCACTCTGTATCCTAGACTGATAATAGAAATTGTATAATTATTTCGTTTAACTCACAAGGAGGTGAAACAAATAAATATGGCAATTGTAAGATGGAACCGCTGGGCTCCAACAATTTTTGATGAGGACTTTTGGCCTGATACCGGCTGGGAAGGCTCTTCTGGAATTTCCGGATTGGATATCTATGAAACTGAAGATAGTGTGGTAGTGGAAGCACAAGTTCCTGGAATTTCCAGGGATGAGGTTGATATTTCCGTAGAGGGAAATGTACTCACTATTGAAGGCTCCAGCGAGGAGACCGAAGAAGAAAAAGAGGAGAAAAAAACTATCTACCGAGAAACTCGTCAAAGAGCCTTTCGTTACAATGTAAATCTTCCAAGGGGAGTTGAAGCAGATGACGCAAAAGCTACTGTTACGCGGGGTTTGCTAAAAGTAGAAATTCCTATTGCAGAAGAAGAGAAAAGAAAGAAAATAGAGATTAAAGCGGGTGAGTAAGTAAAATAAAAATAGAATAAAAGAGACCCCGGTTTTCCGGGGTCTTTCTTTTTTTGCAGAGTAAATGAAAGAATTCAACAGCAAGTCACTACATCATTCCAGGCATGCCGCCCATCCCGCCCATTCCACCCATACCACCGGCTCCTCCGGCCCCACCACCGCCATTGCTTTCTTCCTCCTTAGGCTTCTCGGCAATCAGACAATCTGTAGTAAGAACCATGTTGGCTACTGAAACAGCGTTCTGCAAAGCAATTCGTGCAACCTTAGCGGGATCAATTATTCCTTCCTTGATCATGTCACCATACTCTAAAGTCATAACATTAAACCCCGCGTTTTCTTTTTCGCCTTTATAATCAGAGCTTTCTGCAAAATGCTCCATTCCCGCAAGAATCTCTCCAGCATCCCTACCTGCATTTTCAATTAAACGCTTGATCGGCCTATCTAAAGCAGCGAACAAAATATTTGCCCCGGTTTCTGCATCACCTTCAAGTTTAAGATCTTTTATAACCTCTCTAGCTCTATAAAATGCAACTCCGCCTCCAGGAATAATTCCTTCTTCCACTGCGGCTTTAGTAGCATTCACAGCGTCCTCAACTCGTAATTTCTTCTCTTTTAGTTCAGTTTCAGTTGCTGCCCCAACGTTTAGGACTGCAACACCTCCGGAAAGCTTAGCCATACGCTCTTTCAGTTTGTCCTGGTCATAATCAGAATCGGACTGTTCCATTTGAGTTTTAATTTGTGCAATCCGAGCCTCTATCTTTTCCTTGTCTCCCTGGCCTCCGACAATAGTGGAATCATCCTTGGTAGAAATTACCTTTTCAGCTCTGCCTAAATCATCTACCGTTACAGAAGCTAAATCTCTTCCTGTAGCCTCACTAATTAAGGTGGCTCCTGTTAAGACAGCTATGTCCTCTAATATGGCTTTTCTTCGATCACCAAAACCGGGTGCTTCCAAAGCTAAAGCGTTGAAAGTGCCGCGTAAATTGTTAACAACCAAAGTTGCCAGAGCTTCGCCTTCAATGCCTTCCGCCAAAATAACCAAATTTTTTGAAACTTTAACCAAATTTTCCAGCATAGGCAAAAGTTCCTGAATATTGCTTACCTTCAAGTCGGTTACCAATATGTAAGGATCTTCTATTTCCGCAATCATCTTTTCAGAATCAGTTACAAAATAAGGAGAAGCATATCCTTTATCAAACTGCATACC
>CAZWYL010000016.1:0-13890 GCA_964638225.1 uncultured Candidatus Saccharibacteria bacterium | reverse complement strand
TAAAAGATCTTAGGGGAATCCAGTTTATGCTACGTCTTTACGTCTACTGGATTCCCCTTACGGGAATTTGGCCTCTTTTCCTTTTTCTACCTTGGGTCTACGTTGATCCCAAGAGGCCGTCGGTTCTTCCTAGAAGGCGTTCATGGAGGCCTACGTGAGGGCGGGTGTTCGCCAGGATCCACTTTTCAACTAGCGTATCGCAGCAAAAGTACCAGTCCCTCCATCGCCAGGAGTGAACTCTTATGTCTCCTAGGCGTATGCGGGAAGATCGAGAAACTACAGTTCCTCTTGGGAGAATCACCTCCCTTCTCTCCCCGTTCCTGTGTAGGATCACCTCCTTTGGCCCTCTCAGCCGGAGTTTATGAGGCATCTTACTTCCCCTTTCTATGTCACAGAAAGCGAGTACACAAAACTATCCTACACGAAAAAAGTTTTTAAAAAAAGGCCGCAGAATTTTCTTTAAGCATCTTCTTTTTAATTTGGAAAAATTTTGAAAGTTAAAAATTCGTGGGAGGATTCAATTACTTTTTGTACATATATTGAATCCCCCCAATGGGTCTCTGGCACACAATATGCCAGTTTCCTTAGTCTTCTACGATAGTGTTTTGACGAAACCAGACGTGCGGTTCCAGCTTGGTGAAGGCACCTCCCTTTCCCTGACCGCTCAGCACTTCAAAACGTATTGCTGCATATCCCAGATTAAGACACAGACGCGTCCCCCTGGAAAGTTTTACCAGTCTTTCTTTCCCCTGACCAAACTCTAGCATCACGAGGGTGTCTTTTCTCAGCCTTCCGTATTTATTATTCACGTCTTTCTTCTCCCCTTCTCTTGTTTGGGATAAGCTTGAAGAAAAGGGAGATTGTGAGAATGAATGTTGCGGTAATTATTCCCCCGAGGATCATCAGGCCATAAATCTCTTCTTGGATCCCTAAGTGAAGGAGCATCGTCCCTGTTCCTAAGATTCCAAGTCCATAGGTTGGTCCGAGAATCAGGATCGCGGCTATGGTCGCAAACCAAATCTTTCCACGTCTAGGGTTTTCGATCCGGCTCTTCATTTTTTTATCTCCTGGTTGTCAATACATCGCTTTATCGATGCCTAAATCTTACAATTTTTATTTAATAAGTCAAATTTACGCACGTTCGAAATGTTTTGTAACCTGTCCAATTTAGGT
This sequence comes from uncultured Candidatus Saccharibacteria bacterium, assembly GCA_964638225.1. Taxonomy (GTDB): domain Bacteria; phylum Patescibacteriota; class WWE3; order UBA101185; family UBA10185; genus WJKK01. Next base: position 12,717 of record CAZWYL010000016.1, on the reverse strand, counting down.
TTAAGCAATTATTAAGATTAACCGAGAGAATCTTCAAAAATATCCCTTGTAATTTCCGCGGTTTTTTTCCAGCTATACATTTCCACTTTCTCGTATCCTTTTTTCTTTAACTCCTTTTGCAGCTCCTCACTCTCCAAAACCCTGTTAATTGTTTGAGCAATATCTTTAACATCGTCAGGATCAAAATAGGCAGTAGAATCTCCATAAACCTCTCTATGACATGGAATATCTGAAATGACAGCAGGCAATCCCCAGATCATTCCCTCTAATGGAGTCAAACTAAAACCTTCCTGTAATGAAGGAAATACATATAATTCTGCCCTCTTTCTCAAAGCGGTAACCTCTGCGTCTTCCACATAGTTTTGCATTCCCGGAAGCAGCACGTCTTTTTCAAGTCCTTTTTTCTTAACATAGTTTTCTATTTGTTCTGAGAAAAAATCTTTTTTTCCAACAAGAACCAATTGACCTTCATAACCTTTCTCTTTTTTTAATATTTCAAAAGCATCTATTAAGTTGGGGACATTTTTGTGTCTGTACATGCTGCTCACATATAATAAAAACCTCTCCCCTATTCCATATTTTTTCAAAACTTCTTTTTCAAATTTTTCTGTGGTGTCTTTGGCAAAATCCGGATCAACTCCCTCCGGTGCTATTGCGATCTTATTGTCTTTTAAAAATGGATAGAATTCCAGGAAGCTTTTTTTAACTACTTTTGTAGGGACAATAATTTTTTTTGATCTGACAACTGCAACAAACATCGCGAGATGGTAGGCCAGTTTTTTTATCTTGAATTTTAGGCCCGGTTTAGTTGTTGCTTTGTTTGTGCTGAAAGAATGCATTATTATATCCGGAATAGCAGTGACCATTCTTTTTGGATATAAAATTGGAATGTTAAAGTGGGGGACATAATAGAGGTCCAAATTATATTTTAAGATTTTGAAAAGATAGGGTATTTGTTCTTCAAATGAATACCACTTATAGTGTGCAAGAATTTTTTGGAAGTTGGGATTTTGAGGTGTGTAGGCGTTGTATCCTTTTTTTCTCAAAAATATTAAGTATTTATTTTTTTGATCTTCTTTTTCCAGATGCTGGATTAGTGCTTTTGTATATCTCCCTGGACCTGCCTCTCCCCAAAAACGTCCGTCAATTCCAATAGTTTTAGGTTTTTCTGTTGGGTGTCTGTTTAGGTTTTTTTCTGCCGGCATGAGGTTATTGTATCAGCTTATTTTTGCACATGCCCGATGAGTTTAGCTAGTTTTTCTTTTAACTTATGCTTAATTCCATCTGGAAGAGTTCCCAGTTTAAGTTCTAATCTATTTACGTCTACTGTTCTCATATACCAGGCAATTATTACGCTTTTTTTATTTAGGAAAGGTAGTTTAGGTACAATAATTTCGTGCTTATTTAAGGTTTCAATGTCAGAGGTTAATGGAGCTATCAAAGTGAATCTATTGTCAATTTGATTAATTTTAGAACTTAGAATTACAGCCGGTCTGAATTTTTTAAATTCTTGGCCGTAAGATGGGTGAAATCTAACTAAGTATACATTACCAAATTTTAAGGGTTCTTTTAGTTTACTCACTTTCGCGTCCCTCTAAATAATCCCACATAGTATCAAGGTCCTCCTGCTCTGCAGAAATCCAATCATCCAGTTCAGGTTTATCTTTATATTTTAATTTTTTTAGTAGGACATCTACAGCTATGCGGGTTAAAAGTTTGCTTCTATTTACGTCCGGGAATTCCCTATCTAGGGCTTCAACAACTTCTGAAGGCATTACCACTTGAATTCTCTTGTCCGCTTTTACTGTACCGTACTCTAAGGCATTGGCAATTTCTTTAAGCACCAGCGCTTGTTTCTTGGGAGTTTTATAGATACTTTTACTTTTTTGATTTTTATCCATGTGTATGATTATACACATAGGATAGTGTTTCAACAATTTGGCTTTATAAAAGTTCTATTGTTTCCAGCATTTGCTGAGCAGTTTTTTCATAGCCTTGATTTTCTGGGTCTGCGGTTCCGTTTATTACGTGAAGATATTGGTTAGAGTCAGGATATTCCAACAGATAAGAGGTAATCTCTGATCCAATAGTTTGGGAGCTATAAGTATAACCTTGTACTCCATTTAGCGTCACTTCCTGAACTTCCTCTGTTACCTCTCCTAACTCACTATCCTGTTCTGCAAGTGTTTGGGCTTGTTTTTCCAGGGTTATACCTTCCTCTAATTCTTCTTGTTGAATTCTAATGCTAATTCCATCGTAGAATTCTGTGTCTTCTCTTTGTGTAGGTCCAGATAGATAGAATGAAGTGTAGCCACTTGCTTTTTCTTCTATTGTTACTTCCTCCGGGTATTCCATGTGGAAGCCTGCCTCTTGGCTGATGTAGACATTGTCGAATGTAGTTGGCACCAGAGGGGTGCCTTCTTCCTGATCCTTTTGATCTTTTTCGTCGAGAGGTTCATTATCATTATTGGTTCTTTTTTCCTCTCGCTTTAGGTGAAAGAAGTCAGAATTTTGTACGTAAAAGCAGGTGCCTAAGGAAACCATAAGCAACGCCATTGAAGCTATTAATATTTTTTCCATGATTTTATTTTAATCTTTTAGGGTTAGAGTTTTTTGGGAAGTGTGTAAGTTTTCGGTAAGAGGTTGGTGGTTTTATTTGTTGGTTTTATTGAACCAGGCTCTAGTATCTTCATTATCAATTTCCAAGTGAGCTTCTATAGCTGTTTTGATCCACCAAGAAAGATAAATGCCTATTTTATAATTTTCATTCCATCTTTCGTTTTTTAAGTAAGATTCAAGACCTTTTTTTAATCCAGCCATCCCCACAGTTTCAAGGTTATCTCCCTCGTATTTACTCGCCACTGCTTGAACAAGTTCAAGGAGATTTATAAAGGTTTGTGTTTCTTCTTTGTTAATTTTCTTTAGCATTTTTATTGAGAGACTAGGAGGAAGGGTTTCCAGTTTCGGTGGCAAAAACTGAATTCTCTTCCTTCGGGTACGCCTACTTCTCGGATCGATCACGATCCCAGTCGGACGTTCTGTCCGCTCCGGTGTCACGGCTGTAGTCCTGTGCATCGTTTCGGGCGCCGTGCCAGGCGCTCTTCACGTCCGAAATTGAGGATTTTTCATCGTATTGTTCATCTGCCCATTCCTGAGTGTCGTCTTCGTCCCAAGGACCTGTCACGATGTGCCTCCTTTGGTTACTATTTTGAGATTTTAGTGCCACCCTTGTGAGTAAACAACCTCACTTCGCGCCTTTTTATAGCATGTACTCTTTATTCTGTCAATTTTTGAGAGCGTGGTGTTCAGCGGCACCGCTCTTAGCAGAATGTTTTTTAATTAAGTGAGAGATCTAAAGAAACTTCATTCAGATAAATTTCACTGTCGTCTATTTCATCGAATTGAGTTATGGTGTTTTCAAGCTGTGCTCTGATTCTGGGATTGTCGCAGGTTCCCGCAAGTTCAAGTTCCCCGGTTAGATAGACATTTGCTGTGGAATCTTCTATTTCTACTCTGTTAATGGAAAGATTTGATTGGTAGAAAGCGTTGTATAGTCCCCCTTTTCCTACATATTGATCGTTTGCCGTTATGAGAAAATTCACTGCGCTCTCAATTTTTTCTTCTAGAGTGATTTCTTCATTCTCTAGGTTTTGGGTTAGGTATGAGAGACTATCCCCGCAGCCGAAAGTTTCGTCAATATTTCTCTGGTTCTCTACATCTACAAAATACACGGCAATTTCATCTTCTTCTAGAGCGGGTTTTGGCATTGTAACTGTAGGAGTTACGATGTCATTTTCTTCTTCCGTTGCGTCTTTCTCTCCGGAAACCTCTCTAGTTTTAGGCCCCGTAGTTTCTACACTTTCTCGATTTTGATATAGATAGTAGCTAACCCCTCCTATGATTAGGGAGGCGATTATAAGTGCTATGGAGATGATGGTTTTGTTTTTGGTGTTTTCTTCCATAATGGGGTTATTATACTATATTTATTTGGATAATATTTGGTGGTGCAATGTTTTATTTTCCTCAGCTTTTTTTGTCGGTATTGAATTAGTAAATGAATTTGTCTGAATAGATTCTCAAAGAGTTTTTAGAGGTAATTTTAGTTGGCAGTATGTGTTCTTCTTGTAATGTTCACTGCGAGAAATGGGGTGGGGCTTAATCCTCACTTCTCGCAGTGATAACGACTTAGTTGACTACCGAGGCACGATTGCTATTCCCCTGAAAAAGTCATACAGGTATGTGCATTGGTAGTACTGAACCCCATCGTTGTATACACCCAGATACAACGAGTAGTTTGGGCTCAGATTTTGCCGCGCACTGGAGTAACACTCTATTCCGGTGTTAGTGGCCCCCAGCCTGAGAGCTGGCGCACCGGCGATGGTGACGACCTCTCCTTTACAGGAGGTATTGCTGATTTGCCAGTAAGCCTCTCCTTGGTAGAAATCGCCGTTGCGTATTGTAGGCGTTTTCGGTGAGGCGTCTTCTATCACGTATTGAGGTACTTGAAACCGAAAATGCCTGAATTCTCCGGTTTCTTCGTTGTCAGCCCAGTAATCGGAGGTGACCAAAAGATAATCGATCTCGTTTGTTGTGTTGTTGATGATGCCGATTATCGTGAGATCTCCCCCAGCCGGACTATCTGGGAGATCAATCCCCAAGCTTCCCTTTTCGCCGCCCTCAATGAATGTTGTGAGAGCTTCCAGGTTTTTTTCATCGATTTGGTTGGGAGCTCGGTCCGGAGGAAGCGGTTCTCGATTGCTTCCGTCTTCGTCCGGTGGATCAATCGCCAGGACTTCCATTATCAAGTCCACGTTTTGGGGTTCCTTTGTAGGAGTCGACGTCGGCGTGGGTGTGTTCGTCGGTGTGTTCGTCGGCGTTGGACTCGGCGTGTTTGTCGGCGTGGGCGTGGGTGTATTCGTTGGTGTTGGCGTGGGTGTATTCGTTGGTGTTGGTGTGGGTGTATTCGTTGGTGTCGGGCTTGGGGTTGGTGAGGGCGTTTCAATGTTGTTAAAGGTTACGCTTGCGGCGTTCCCTTCCTCACACGAGGTGTTCGGAAGAATCCGAACCAAAATCCTTTTTACCAAGGCTCCGAAGCCTTTTACTTCTTCCTCCTCTATAACCTTATCCCCCGGAATTAATCCATCTATACAGATGGAACTCTCTCCAGCCGGTATTGTGAAAATAGTCGGCGGGTAGTAATCCCTCGCCACGATGGGGATAAAAATTCTCGTCCACCCTTCCGGTAGAGGCGTTGGTGTAATCATCGGCTTTGGCATCGGAATACTTTCAGGCGGAGCGTATTCCGCGGGCCACACCCGTAGCCGTACAGCTTTATCGGGATCTCCCGAGCTGCCTGATCTGTGCCAGTTTTTGTTTATTTTTAGAGCTCCTACTGGTGTGGGAGTTGGCGTGGCTGTGGCTGTAGGAGTGTTGGTTGGGGTTGGTGTCGGGCGCTCGACTGAGATTGGAATAAGAACATCTTGCCGACCCCAGCGACTGATCCGAACCAAGTACCAATCCTTCTGTGGTTGCCAACTATGAAGGTTGTTCTCCACGTAATTCACCACACTCCAAGTTGTGGGCGTACACCACTCTTCCCACCACCAAATGGCCTCTTGAATGTCCATGACTGAGAACATGCCCTGCTGCGCAAGGGAATGTGCATAAAGTATCTTCTGAGCTTTGGGTCCCGTAACCATTGTTACGGAGCCTAACGCATACCAACTGGGGACATCCTTGTTTTTTTCTGCGCACCAGGCAGGATAACTTTTGGTTTTCAGAAATCCTGGTTTGAAGACACGAACATCGACCCAAAAGTACGTCCAATTGCCATTCTCCCCGCCCCGATATTCAACTTCGGATTGCAAATCCTCCGAGGATTGGGCGGTGGTGGGTACAGTTGATAGAACCATTGCAACGACGATGGCTGCCACCAACATTGCTGCCCCGACTATTCTACGCACACGCATGGTTTCCTCCTCGCGCTATAGCTACTCACGGAAACGAAACGACAATTCCTGCAGAATAAAGGCAAAGATTAACTTTTCCTATATTATGCAAGAATTGTCGATTAGAGGATAAAAAAATGTTATCTGATAACTCTTTGGATATCAAAGTGCTTTCAAAATGGAATTTAGATCAATGACAATATAATCCTTTTGATACGGGTACTATATCATTATTAGGCCAAGATATCAATACTATGAGATAGGTGATCTTTTTTAAATTAAACTGCTTATTGAATACTCATAGATTTCTTCGATTAGTAGAAAGATAAATTTAGGTAGGTTAGCTGCCTAAACTCACTTGTACAGCCCACGCAAAACTCTCCTTTTCAGTCGAATTTTTGCTGGTGGCAGTAAATGACTTAGCTGCCTAAACTTACTTCGTTCGTTAAGTTTCGCAGGTTTTGGCAAACCTGTGAGGTGTAACAAAATGCTCGCATTAGCACGCTTACATTTTGTTAAACGCAGCAAAAAGTGCTCCGCGATTTTTGCTGGTGGGCTCCACAGGACTCGAACCTGTGACCTCTTCAATGTCACTGAAGCGCTCTAACCACCTGAGCTAGGAGCCCTTAAAATGTTTTTCCTAAAAAACATCTTAAACTCAACGCAAATGCAAGCATGTCAACGCGCACATTTCATTACGCTTAACAAGCTGCTTACAGCTTGTTATCTTTATTATATCCTACAAATTTGCCTCAAAGTGTTGCGAAGCAATCTCTAAGTCCTTGAAAAATTTTCTGACTCTTATTTCTTATCGGACTTAACCATATCTTTAGGATCCATTATCTTATCGATTATTCCGTATTCCATAGACTCTTCAGCCGACATCCACTTGTCTCTTTCAATATCGTCCATAACTTTTTCTAAGTCTTGTCCGGTCCTTTCAGCTAGAATTTCAGCGTATTCTTTTCTTAATCGCACCATATGTTGTGCAGTAATCACAACATCTGTAGCTTGTCCTTCCGCTCCACCCTTGACCTGGTGAATCATACAATATCCTCCTGGTAAGGAATACCTTCGGCCTTCATCTCCGCCGGATAACAGCATTGCTCCTGCCGAAGCAGCCAAACCAACATTTATTGTGCTTACGGGATTTTTAACATGGCGCATAGTATCGTACATAGCTCTTCCTGCATAAGCTCCTCCTCCCGGAGAGTTAATATAAACGTTAATTTGCCTTTCAGGATCTTCACTTTCCAGGTAAAGCAACTGCGCAATGAAAGTATTAGCCATTCCCATTTCTATTGGTCCTGTAACAAAAACTATAAAGTCCTTTAGCAGGCGGGAATATATATCGTAAGATCTTTCATTTCCCTGAGGATCTTTTTCTACAACTATTGGTACTAGAGTGTTATTCATTTTTTTCTTCCTTTCCTTTTTCTTCCTTTTTTTCTTCAGACTTTTTCTTTGTTTTTTCTGGTTTTTTGTGATCAACCAATTCCCCTTTTTCTTCAAGCTTTTCCATAATCCCTGTAAGCAATTTGTTCTTTTCTAAGACACTTCTTATATACCACTTATGAACTGGATCTTCTAGGTTTTCTAAAGCTTTCGGATCTCCGCTTGCTTTTGCAGTTTCTTCTATTTCTTCATCCGAAACTTCAATTCCCTCCTCTTTAACTGCTTGTGCAAGTGCAAACTCTCCTTTTAGATTTTTTTCTGCTTGTTCTCGTAACTCTTTTGCAAATTCTTCTTTGCTTTTTCCCTGCGCCTCCAAGTAATCCTCAAATTCCATTTCTAAGTTCTTCATTTGATCTATTAATCTTGCTTTCATTCTGTTAGCTTCATCCTCAACTAATAGCTCCGGAACTTCCACTTCAGTATTTTCTACTATAGTCTGAATAATTTCTTGAGTGTGAAGGTGATCGTGTACATTTTCCAATTTCTCGCCCTTTTTCAAAGCTTCTTCTTTTTCTTTCTTGACTTCTTTGTGGCGCTTTTCTAGTTTATCTTCTAAGGCCTTTATGTAATCTCCCAATTCCACTTCAGGTCTGGTGGCTACTTTGGCAGTAAATTCAAAATCTTTTCCCGGCTCAAATTGAGTAATTTCTACTTTAGGATTGGATATTGGGTTTATTTTATGTTCTTTTAAAGCTTGGATGTAATATTTTTCCAGCAGTTTATTAACCACTTCCCCATTGAGTTTTGCAGGGTCCAGAGATTTCTCAACAATGTCTTTAGGCGCTTTTCCCTTACGAAACCCTTCTATTTCTGCGGATTCTGTTGCAGCAGCCAAGACTTGGTCATAAGTTTCTTTAACCTTTTTGTGAGGTACGGTAACCTCTAATTTAATAGTTGACTTCGGTAGTTTTTCTATTTTTGTTTTCATAACGTTGGGATTATAGCATGTTTTAGCGGTCCTGTTTAGTGGGTGCTAAGTTGTGTTAATTACATGGGCGAGCATTTTTCTTTAGGAGGTTTGCTGTTTCTTGCACTGAAAGTTGTCTCTTGGCTATATTTAAGATATGTTCAACTAACCGTTTTTGTCCTAAATTAACTTTAAGACCGTTTAGTTTAAGAAGCACTATACTCGCGACTAATGCCGTTCTTTTGTTACCGTCTGTGAAAGGATGATTTTTTATCAGAGCGTGCATGAGTGCTGCTGCCTTTTCAAATTTGGTTGAGTATTCTTCTTGTCCGCCAAAGGAAGTTTTAGGCCGGTGTACCGCGGATTCCAGTAGTTCGATGCTTTTGATTCCCGGAGCACCTCCATATCTTTGAAGTTCATATTCATGAATCAGAATTATCTCCTCGACTGAAAGGTATCTCATTTATTTGCAAGTTCCTCTAGTGCCTGAGAATACTTTTTATCCACTTCTTTTACTATCTTGAAAAAGTTAGGATCAAGTTTGGTTTTCGGGGCTCTTTTAGTTAGAACTATAGATTCGTCTGTTTCTCTTGGTTCTAAATACACTTCCGAATCAACGTTCAGGTTAAGTTTATTTCTTATTTTTTTTGGAATAATTATTCCTACGGAATTTCCGATTTTGGTGAGTTTCTGTTTGTATGCCATAGTTATTACATGTTATAACTTTAGTTTAAATTTGTCAATGTGGTTGTGCAGGTTGAATTCTTTAATAGTTTTTTGCCTCCTTTTTAAAGCTGTAAATAAACAAGAAGTGTCGGTTAAAATTTTATTTTCCATATTTAGTTATGATCACGGGAGTGTTCTCTGCAACTTCCATATAGCTTGATAGATTGTGTTTTACCTCTCTTATGTAGGCTATTTTTTGGGCTCTTGCATAAACTAATTATATTAACTCAGGTTATGTTATATAAATGTCAGACATATGCTAGGTGTGTTTTAGTGCTTTTCGTTTTGTATAATGATTTGGAATGTATGTCTTTAGATAATTTTGAAAATAAAGCGATTATGTTGAATGAAAGAGAAAAACCACCATACCTATATCACGCGTCTGTAAATAGAGATGTAGAAGAATTTGAGCCTAAAGCTGAGACAGTACGTCATCCAGAAGAGGGACCCAAAGTTTTTGCTATAGAATCTCCTGAGAAAGCTTCTGTATTTATGGTTCGCGCGGATGATAGTTGGTCACAGTTTTCTCGTTGGCGTGATACAGAAGGAGATGAAGTGGTAGTAGCCGTTTATTCCGACCGCGAACGTTTTGAGAAGAATGATAAGGGAGGGTCTATATATGCTTTACCCTCCGATACCTTTGAAGTTGATGAAGAATTCACTAAGTCTAGTAAGGAGTGGACAAGTTCTGAGTCAGTGGCACCTGTTAAAAAAAAGGATTATGATTCCGGGCTTGACGCGATGCTGGATTTTGGTGTGCAGGTCTATTTTGTTACACCAGAACGATTAGAAGAGATGCGGGAGTCTGAAGATCACGGATATTCTATTTTGAAAGGCTTGAAATCTGAAAACGAAAAATCAGGGAGAAATCCAAAGGCCTTATAAGAATTAATAAAATCCTCGCCCTCACCCCGCTCAGCGCATTCAAAATTACGTGGATTTTTTTATACATTTCACAAGTTTTGGAAAAACTTGAAAGGCGCAACAAAAATCCTCACCTTGTTCAGATTTTTGCTGGTGGGCGAGGTGGGAGTCGAACCCACACCTCATAAGAGACACGGTTCTAAGCCGTGCGCGTATACCAGTTCCGCCACTCGCCCTTAACACGCTCCGTTACGATGGAGCTTTTAGACTATTTTTAAACCCTTTGCCGACACATTCTAGCACGATTTATATTTGTTTAATAACTTGAATTGGGGTATTTCGATCTTTTAATGGTTTAAGAATCCAATGCCATCTCATCTATTTGCCTCATAAAAAAGCGTACACCATTCCTCCATTTAACAGAGTTAGGAGGTGTATATACTGGAGCCATTTTTTCAGGTGTATCTAAACCATTAGCAGCATAGTTTTTAGCAATTCCTTCCCCAACGGTTTCAATAGCGTCTTCCCAGGAATCAAATCTTATATAGGTACCGTTACGAAGTGCAGCCTCGGACATTCCCCAACCCCAGGCGTTGTAGGTGTTCGGAAGTATGGCTTGACCGCAGGTAGATTCCATACAGGAAATAGCAGGCAACAATCTATAATCCAGTCCCTGTTCATCTGCTACTCTTATAAATGTCTCAGCTTCATTTGCAAAAGGAGAATTATATTTTTCCAGGAATTTCTGCAGTGCCTCTACCCTATTTACCTCTGTGTAGGTAATTTCATATTCGTGTCCTATTTTATTTTCCTCTTTGCCTTCAGCAATATTTTTCCCTACTAGATTGGTCTGCAGAGCTGTTTCCATAGGTTCTTTAATGGATTTGTAAGGCTCTGGAGCCTGTAGGGAAAGTAAATAAGCCGAAATAAAGAGTCCCACAAACAAGCTGTGGGCACTTTTTGCTTTATTCATAGCTAAAGATGCCGAAAAACACCTCACAAAAGAGCTTCTAAGGCTTTAGGGAGGGGAAATTCGGCTAAATATGTAAAGGTTTATTAACCTTTATTTTTGCCAGAGAGTATTATATCAAAAAATTCAAGCTACGCAACATTATAGGACACTCTCATGTAATTTCACTTTTTCTCAATTCGCGATTTTATGAATTTAAGTTCTCTTTTAAGCTGTTTTCTTATTAGAATTCTTATGGGGGAAATGAAGATTATTGCTAAGATTAAGTGTTCCAGGATTCCTGAAGCCTTTGAAAATATGGTCAAGTAAATTTTGGCTGTTCCCTCTTCTATTTCTTTGACGTGGAATCTGCCTTTTATTTTTAAAAAACTGAGAGGCTTTATGAGTTTAAAAGAGAAGCTGTTTTTTTGAATTCCCAAGCTGATAAATTTTAGTGTAACAGGCACTAAAAAAAATTTTTCGGACGTTTCAAATATGGAACCCTTCTCACTTAGGTTTCCCTCAAGTGGTTTTATTCCCAGATGAGTGTCAAAAGCATATTTTTCCGGTTCATTTTCAATTTTTTCAAAGTATTTCTTGGCGTTTTCGGTATTTTCCTTTATTTCTATAGATTTTCTGATTTTAAAGAGTTTATGAAGGATGGGTTCTTCATCTTCTGAGGCAACTTCTATAGAAAATAGATAGATGAAAATAGAGTATAAGGTAAAAATTATCCAGGTTTCATAGGCCCACATTCTTCTTGTTGCCATATCAACCGATTTGGGCGTTCTCATGAAGTGATAGAAAGCATAAACTATTCCTAGAATAAAATTTAGGTGAATAAAAGTTTTGAAATGCTTTTCTCTAATGGTAATTTTTCTTATTTTGGGTAATTTAAGCATACAGCCTGAGGAAAGGAATCAATTTTGTTACACTAGTTTTCCGGAGAGGCATAGTTTTGAATTATTTCACCGAAATAGTTTACTCCTCTACACCAAGATCCATCTGAGGGTGGTGTATAAGTTTTCATAATTTCACATGTGTCTGTAACGCCCTTAGAGTAAAATTGTTCCCCTAGATATCTCGAAACTGCGCTAATTCCGTGTTCCCAATTATCAAAAGATTTAGCGTATTTACCCCAAACCCCCCATCCCCATGCGTTGTAGGTTTCAATCATCTCGGGTTCCTCTTCTTCGTTCCCCTCGCTTATGTTTATCTTCGGAGTAACCTTTCCGCATCCGGATTCTTGGAAAGATATGGCGGCTAATAGCCAATAAGGAATTTCATTTTTATCTGCCTCTTCCACAAAGGTTTGACCATAGCCTGCTAGAGGACAGTTGTAGGCCTCAAAGACTTTATCAAGGGTTGCAGCACGGGTGTCACCTCCAAAAAGCCTTGTAGAGGCTCCTAGAGAGGTCAAGGGTCTAGAAGAGAATATTGAGTATTTTGGGGTGTATTTTGTAGAATTGTTATTGTTTGAGGCAAGAAAGACTACAGCAAGAATCAGGGCTGCATTTATTCCAAGAGATATCATGGAAAATTTGATTTTGTCCGTTTTTTTAGCCTCTTCTTGGAGATTCTTGGCCTTCTGAATCAGCGATTCTTTTTGGTTTAGAAGTATCTTTCGTATTTTTTGCCCTCTGGATTCGGTATTTTCTTTTAGATTAGGATTATCTGATTTATCTTTTAAGGGGTCTTTTTTGTCCTGTAGGGAACATACTGAATAAAAATCCTTGTAGCTTTTTAGTATCTTGCCGTTCTTTGTGAAGAAATTTGTCGATTCTTCTTTTTTATATAGTTTTTTAGGCATGGGTGACACAGAAGTATGTATCCTTAACAGTTTATCATCTTTGAATTTTTGGGGCAAA
>CAZWYL010000015.1:0-14355 GCA_964638225.1 uncultured Candidatus Saccharibacteria bacterium | reverse complement strand
TGGCTGGGAGGCAGAGATTCGAACTCCGATTACAGCATTCAGAGTGCTGTGTCCTACCATTAGACGACCTCCCATCAAATTCCCCTCTTAGAACAAAGACGAAACACTAAAAAGCGACCCTAATAATAACACTTGTAGCAAAAAGGATAAAGTAGTTGCCAACGTGCTAAAATAACCTTAATAAAAATTTCCTTTGAAGCTTATCATGCCATCCGAAAAAACTAAAACAAAAATACTTCCGAAAATCGCAGCAGCTGGATTCTTTGTCTTAGCATTAGTCGTTTTCCTCAAGATATTCCTGCCAAAACTTGACATAGACCTCACAGAACAAACAAAAAACCCTAAATCATATCGAGTAATAAATGGGGATATTTACTGGATCCCAGATAAAGAATCCAAAGAATTAGCTTTCAGTAAAGAGGAGGCCCTTGAAATAGAAATGAATCCGGAAACAGACCGAAAAATTTTGGACCTTGTAGATTCTGAATCCTTTAAATTCGTAAAGCTTGCAACTTCCAATTCCGGGAAGGGAGTGGTCTTGCTGGCAGAAGCAAGAGACAGCGCTCCTTTAATATTTTACCTGAATGCTCTAACCGAAAAAATTTACTACGTGGACTTTGCCGAAGAAATAGCTTGGCCCAAAAGCACAGATAATTACTTTGCTTATACAAAAAAGCCGGTAGCTATAGGGCCTCGAGAATTATATCTATATGATCTACAGGAAAAAACCACGACTCATCTAATGAAAGAACCTAAGGGAAAATGCATGATGAGTTATACGGACTTAGAGTGGATAAATCAAGATACTGAAATCAGGGCAGATTACACTCTTTTCGACTGTCCTTTTGACCCCGCACAACCTGCCAAACTAAAGGGTGAAGTCACTGTACCTCTTCCAGAATAAGAACCTCCATAAACCATGCTAAAATATGAGCATAGTATTACTTTGAAAGCAATGTTCAAAAAATACTTTTAAAAATATTAATAAATTAGGAAGGTTTAGAAAATGAGTACAACAAAATATAAGGAACAGCGCGTGGGCGTTTTTGTGGATGTACAAAATATGTATTATTCCGCTAAAAATCTCTATTCCGCAAAAGTGGATTTTTCCCAAGTATTAAAATCCGCAGTAGGTAAAAGAAAATTATTAAGAGCTTTTGCCTATGTAATTAAAGCCGATGTAGGAGCTGAAAAAGACTTCTTTGATGCCCTTAATAAAATCGGATTTGAAGTTAAGGAAAAAGAGTTAAAGGTCTTCTACGGGGGTGCAAAAAAAGGCGATTGGGATGTAGGAATATGCATGGATGTTATAAGAATGCTGCCAAAAATTGATGCCATGGTTCTGGTTTCTGGCGATGGGGATTATACAGAACTTCTTAAATACGCAAAAAGCCGGGGAGTAAAGACAGAAGTAATAGCCTTCGGCCAAACAGCTTCTAAACAACTAGTAGAAGAAACTGAGGAGATGGTAGATATGTCTGATAAAGCTACCAAGTTTTTGATTGGCAACCCGCCAAAAGCAAGAGAATCATCTTCAGAATCTGAAAATAAATAAATGCCAAAGCTAAAGGAATTAAAGTGGAAAAGGACATTCATATTAAGCGCATTCTCTCTACTGCTGCTTTTCTCTTTTTACCATGCTTACTTCGCAGATAAAATAATCCCCGGTGTAATGGTGGGTAATGTTTCTCTCGGGGGAAAAACTTCTCAAGAAGCAACACAACTATTACAGAAACCCTTAGAAGAAGAATATACAGTTTCCCTTAAAGATAGGGAAAAAGACAAGATTTATGAATTTAAAACCTCTGATATTTCTCTAGAATATGATCTTGAAAATACAGTAAAGATAGCTTTTAGTAGGGGCAGAGACGGCAACTTCTTTTCAGATCTGGCAATTAAAGTTACCGGATTAATAACAAAACATAGAATAAGTGCCGTCAGCGATTATGATACAGCTTTACTAGAACAAGAACTCAGTAAAATTAAGGGATTAGTAGACAAGCCCCCTCAGAATGCCAAATTCTATTTAGATGAAAATGAATTTCTAAGAATTCAACCGGAACAGCAGGGAAGAAAAGTAGAAAACAACAGGCTTTATCAAAAAGTTTTAAGCAGTATAGAAAATATTGAATACTCACAAAAACAGCTTCCGATTTCAATAGAAAGTGCTGATATTTTAGCTATAGATTTGGAGAAAATGGAATCTGAAGTTAAACCATTAATCAGAAATGACTTAACCGTAAAGCATGGGGAAAACGCCTGGAAGGTTACTCCTGCCGAAAAACTTGCCTACATAGAAGTAGTAAAAGAAGAAGATGATGAACTGAATCTTGAGCTAAACTCTAAGGTTTTCAGCAGCTACATAGAAAGACTTGGAAAAGACGTAAATACCTTACCTAGAGGTAAAGTCGTTGAAGAAACAGAGGATGGACAGGTTTTAGAATTTGAACTTATTGAAGAAGGCGAAGAATTAGATACAGACACCTTCACCAAAGACTTTAAAGAAGCTCTACTCAACAATAAAGAGGAAGTTGTTATTACAACTATCCCCACTGACAATACCTCTGACCTGACCAAATATGGGATCTTTGCTCTCCTTGGAAGAGGGGAATCAGACTACACCGGATCAATCCCTTCAAGGATACACAACTTAACCCTAGCAGCTGAAAGGGCGAGTGGAGTATTGGTACCGCCTGGAGAGATATTCTCCCTAAACCAAGCTGTAGGTAAAATTAACGCAGCGACAGGATACAATTCAGCCTGGATTATTTCTAATGGAAGGACCGTCTTGGGCTCTGGTGGAGGGGTTTGTCAAACTTCTACGACAATGTTCAGGGCTGCTTTAAATGCAGGCCTTCCTGTTGTGGAGAGACATGCCCATGCATATAGAGTTTCCTATTATGAAAGGGATCAACCCTTGGGATTTGATGCCGCAATCTATCAACCTGCTTTAGATCTTAAATTTAAAAACGACACTCCAAACTATGTAATGGTTCAAACGGAAACTATTCCGGAGGAAAACAAATTAGCCTTTAGAATTTATGGAACACCTGATGGCAGGGAAGTTGAGATTTCAGAACCGGAAATCTTTGGAGTTTCTCCTGCACCGGCACCTCTTTACGAAGAAACTGATGAACTTCCGGAAGGAACTGTGAAACAGGTGGACTTTGCAGCGCCGGGAGGAACTTCTGTCTTCTCCCGGACAGTAAGAAAAGACGGGGAAGTCCTGTTTGAAGAAAACTATAGAAGCGTGTATCGCCCTTGGAGAGCTATTTTCTTAGTTGGCACGGGTTCCGACTAGATTTATTAGGCACTCACTCTTTTCAGGATTATCCAATATACTAACGGTAATTCTTTGACCTGCCTTGCTGAAAGTGTTTGCTTCAAAGCCCTCGTCTACTTCGGTTTTTTCTAAATCCCAACCATTTTCTCTAAGGACATTGGTATAAAATCTCTGAGGTAAGTCTCCGCATTCCTCTTCAATCAAAAGAGAACGTTCAAAACCATCGGAGGTGCTATTAGAGCTAATTTCCTCAGCGGAATCTAAAACAGGCAGAAAATCTAAAAAGTTCTTTGAAACAGTAGAGCCCTGAACACTTTTCTCTGCTTCCTTACTCAAACGAGGATTAAAGTAGGTAAAAGATATATAACTTAGAATACTAACTAAAATTAAAAGTATAAATGCCAGAGAAAATCTTCTTGAAAGACTCATGATGTTATTATAACAACTCTTAAAAAGGTTTAAGAATCTTCATTAATTCCCAAGCTAGCTTATCTGTATCGTGCCTTATTAAACTGCGCTTTAACTTGTCCGAACTATCTTTCTGAAACACAGTCTCTGCCATAAAATTACCCCTCAGCAATTCATAAGAATGCCCATCCAGATCGTCTTCTACAGGAAACTCATTTTCTTCCTCATAAAACCTTAAAACTTCCTCCGGAAACGGGGAATCATTCATAATTACTAAATCCGGAAAACATTTTAGGTACTTGGATAGTTCATCTACATGATCACCAGCACTAAAGTCTGTAGTTTGACCATATTTAGTCATCAAATTCATTATGTAAACCAATTTAGCAGAAGATTTTTTAATAGCAGCCGCAACACCATCAACTATAATATTAGCTAAAATACTGGTATATAGATCTCCGGGGCCCAAAATTATCATGTCTGCAGACATAATTTCTTCAGTAACATCGGGACTGCAGGTGGCAGAAGGTTCTAACCAGAGATCACTAATTTTACTGGAACAATCATGGGTTGAGGGAGGTTCGTCAATGTTAGCTTCTCCCATAAGCTCTGAGCCATTCTCGTACGAAGCTACCAATTGAATATTCTTGTTAGTAACAGGTAAAACCCGACCCTCTACTCGAAGTATTCTTGAAGCATAATCTAAAGCCAACTTTTCAGACCCAAGAACATCGGTCAAAGCTGTCAAGAAAAGATTGCCAAAATTATGTCCTTTTAACCCCTCGTTACCTTGGGAAAAACGATACAAAAACAGTTTACGTAAAACCTGCTGATCATTTTCGTCTGACAGAGCCACTAAAGCCATTCTAAAATCACCAGGAGGCAAGTATCCGAATTCGTCCCGCAGTTTCCCTGTACTACCTCCGCTATCTGCTACCGTTACTATAGCCGTCAAATCAAGCGGAAATTTTTTTAGACCTGAAAGAACCGTAAATGTACCGGTCCCTCCTCCTATTACTACAACTTTTTTCATAAAATTTAAACTTTAAAGAATCCTAGCGTCCACAGCAATATTTATACTTTTTACCACTGCCGCAA
Organism: uncultured Candidatus Saccharibacteria bacterium; assembly: GCA_964638225.1. Lineage (GTDB taxonomy): Bacteria > Patescibacteriota > WWE3 > UBA101185 > UBA10185 > WJKK01. Next base: position 9,566 of record CAZWYL010000015.1, on the reverse strand, counting down.
GGACAAGGATCATTCCTTCCTACATCCTCACCGGAACCCACTTCCTTAACCTTAAGAGTTCTCCCTGAACGATCGGTCACTGCAGGTTTACCTCCCTCTCCGCCCTCCTTAATTAAAGCTGCTTCATCAGCTACTCCAGATTCTAAACTACCCTTAGAGTATTTTGCTTGGCGCAATCCCCTTCTTAGAAAGTCTTCCTTGGCTTGTTCTCCCTCCGCTGCAACCCCTCTAAAACGCTCGATCCTATCCGCTATAGAACTGTATATCTTTCTTACTAAAATTTCAAAACGTTTATGACCTTCTTTTTTATATTCAACCATGGGATCTCTTTGCGCATAGCCGCGAAGACCTATTCCTTCCTGGAGCTGATCCATATCCACAAGATGCTCCATCCACAAAACATCAACAACAGGTAAAGTGAGCTGCTTCAATATTTCCTGCCATTGTTCTTGCTCAAAACCTTTCTTACGCTCTTCCCAAATATCTGCGTCAAATCCTGCTTTTTCTTTAAGCTGGGATAAAAACCATTCTTCATGGGAATTATCACCCGAAGCCAACTCCAAAATTCTCCTGCGTAATTTATAAACCACTTCTCTATGAACGTTCATTACGTCATCGCGTTCAACAAGACTCTTCCTTCTGTCAAAGTTAAATCCTTCCACTTTCTTCTGCGCATTCTCAATTGCCTTGCTTACCATGCCTGCCTCCAGCGGCGTATTCTCATCCAAACCAAACCTACTCATCAAAGCTTCTACCTTTGCACCGCCAAAAATTCTCATTAAATCATCCTGAAGCGAGACAAAAAACCTGGATGAACCTGGATCACCCTGCCTTCCGGAACGTCCGCGAAGCTGGTTATCTATTCTGCGGGATTCATGCCGCTCCGTACCTACAACATGTAGACCACCGAGTTTTTTAACACGTTCATGAAGCTCTTCCGTTGGGGGATCCCCGCCTAAAATAATGTCCACACCACGACCGGCCATGTTTGTTGAAACCGTTACAGAACCCGGTTTTCCCGCTTGTGCAATTATCAAAGCTTCTCGTTCGTGATTCTTAGCATTTAAAATTTCATGAGGAATTTTTTTGCGATCCAAATAAGTATGAAGCAGTTGGCTTTTTTCCACGGAAGTAGTACCCACCAATACGGGCTGACCCTTCTTATGTCTTTCTTCTATCTCATCTGCTACCGCTTTAAACTTAGCTGAAACCGTTTTGTAAACAACGTCATTGTGGTCCTTCCTAACAATTGGCTTGTGTGTCGGAATGACAAGTACATCCAAATCGTAGATCTCTTTAAACTCTTCGGCCTCTGTGGCAGCAGTACCTGTCATTCCTGAAAGTTTTTGGTACATTCTAAAATAATTTTGGTAAGAAATTTCCGCCAAAGTCCGAGATTCTTCTTGAATCGGAACATTTTCTTTAGCTTCAATGGCCTGATGGAGTCCATGAGAATAACGGTTGCTGAACAACAAACGACCGGTAAACTGATCTACAATAACAACCTGATTATCTTTTACAACATAGTCGGTATCTTTTTCATAAAGAGTGTTTGCTATCAAAGCTTGCTCAATCAAATGAACCATCTCAAAATCCTGCTCGTAAAGATTATCTACTCCCAACAATTTTTCTACTTTACGAATACCTAGTTCGGTCAAAGTAGAGCTTCGAAACTTCTCATCCACTTCATAGTCTGTGCCTTTAAGCAAACCTTTTACAATTTTGTTAGCATCGTGATAACGATCCGTAGGCTGGGCATGCGACGTAGATATAATCAATGGTGTGCGTGCGACGTCAATAAGAATTGAGTCAACCTCGTCAACTATTGCAAAGTGATGTACTCCAAAATCTCCGTTCGGGTTTGTTTGGACAAGTTCGTTTAAATCATGTTTCATATTGTCTCTAAGATAGTCAAAACCAAATTCATGATTTGTACCGTAAGTCACATCAACCTTGTAAGACTCATTTCGTTCAACTTCCTTTAAGTGTTTTGCATATTCATCCTGAAAAGTATTATTTAAAAAAGTTGAATCATAAACAAAGGCTCTCTCCTGCATAATTACACCCACAGAAAGACCTAGATATTCATAAACCGGCCCCATCCAACCTGCACCGTGCCTAGAAAGATAGTCGTTGGGAGTAACCAAATGGCAGCCTCTTCCAGTCAAAGCATTTAGATAAAGAGGCATAGTTGCTGTCAAAGTTTTTCCTTCTCCCGTTTTCTGCTCTGCAATCTTTCCTTGATGCAAAACTATTCCGGCAATGAGCTGGACGTCGTAAGGGCGCATGTCTACTGTACGACTTGCCGCCTCTCTAACTACAGCAAAAGCCTCGGGTAGTATTTCATCTAGTATCCTCTGTTGTTCCTCCAAGGATTTTCCTTTTAGTTTCTGCTGCCACTCTTTTGTTTTATTTTTGAAATCCTCCTCGGACCAAGATTTTATCTTATCTTCATAAGAATTTATTTTATCCACAAGAGGAGCCACTTTCTTTAATTGTTTTTCGTTAGTGTCAAAGAATACACCAAATAGCTTTCCAAACATAACACAGGGATTATAACATTCTATTCAAGCAGGAAAAGTGAATCTCTTTCCAATTAACCTAGACAACAAACAGAAAAAGCATTAAAACAACAGCCAGAAATATCCGATAAAAAATAAAAGGCTTTAAAGTACTTTTTGCTATGAACTTCATAAATAACTTTATGCAAAGAAAACCAACTAAGAAACTAACCGAAAAGCCAACAATCAAAGGAACTATCCAATCTTCCGAAACAGCTAAAAAAGATACTTTAGTAAATTCATAAAATCCCGCAGCCCATACCAAGGGGATAGAAAGTAAGAAAGAAAATCGGGCTGACTTCTTACGTGAAAGACCGGATAACATCCCTCCGGAAATTGTAGAGCCGGAACGAGAAAATCCCGGAAATAGAGCCAAAGCCTGAAATAAACCTATTCTCAAACTCTTTAATGAACTTATCCTTTTTATAATATGCTCCTCGATTTCTTCTTCTTTTACCTTCTCAACAGATAATCTCTCGGCCAGCCACATTAACACACTTCCCAAAATCAAAAATAAAATTACATACTCTGTACTTCTAAAATAACCTCCCAAAAAATTAGTTAAAAAAAGGCCTAACAAACCCGCGGGAAGAGCACCCAAGAAAAGCTTCAACCACCAATCTCTAATATTTTTAAGAATTAAAACAAGATCATTCCAAAAATAAATCAAAACGGCTAAAGAAGTCCCTAGATGTAACGTAGTATCAAAAACCAAAGAGTGGCCTTCCCAACCAAAAACTTCAGGAATAATCACAAGATGCGCGGAAGAGGAAACAGGTAAGAACTCGGTCAACCCCTGCACCAGACCTAAAACAACAGCTTGAAAGAGAGACATTAGGAACGGCCGTAAATTAAAATATTATCCGAATTCGTATAGCCGGCGACTACTTTTGTATTCACACCTTCAAAGAAATTGCCCACATAATCAACAAAAATATTAGCACTCTCCTGATAATCTTCAAGGTAAATTCGGTTAAATAAAACCAAACCCCCAGGCACAAGCAACTTCTTCACAGCATTCAAGAAATTACCTGATTTAGCTAAATCCGGAAACTCATCACCAAGAATTGTATCTACAACAACGACATCGAAGAAATTTTCTTTAAAGCCATGCTCTGCAGGCTCCACAACAAAACGTAAAGCATCTTCGACTATAACCCTATGATTTTCCAGAGAGTCCAAGTCAAAGTATTCCCTCGCTATATCAACAATAACCGGATCTATCTCCACACTAACTATATAAGCATCAGTAAATTCTCTCCTAAGCATGTGCTGCATAGTTCCTCCGCCCAGCCCTAACACCAGAATATTTTCTACTTCTACTTCTTCTGATTCCTCCTTGATTATATCCACAGCTTGACCCCAGCAAAGGCGCGGCGCTGCTTTAGAATTCTTGCTGAGAGACTGTACAAAGTTGTTGACGCTTAATTTTAAAACATCCTTAACCTTAAGAACTTTTATGGATTTATTATACTTAGAGGATGTTTCAAATATTACTTCTGGTAGCTTAATTCCATCAAAAACCGACATAATTATTTCTCTTCTATTTTAGAACGAGAGATTCTTTCTTGTCCACCTAGATAGGGGCGCAAAACTTCGGGAATTAATATAGAACCATCTTTTTGCTGATAGTTCTCAAAAATAGCAATTAAAGTTCTTCCTATTGCAAAAGCGGTTGCGTCGTTCATGTGAACAGCGTGGGTTTCTCCTTCTTTGTCACGATAGCGGGTGTTAAGTCTTCTTGCTTGATAATCAGTCATGTAGTCCGAAGTGTGCGTTTCTCTGTATCTTTCCTGTCCTGGCATGTAGCATTCAATATCAATTTGCCGGTAATCGGGTTTGCCCATATCTCCGGAACAAAGTATCACCACTTGATATGGGATTTTCAATTGTTGAACCAAATATTCTTGGATTGCAATAAGAAAGTCCTGCTCTACCAAACCCGTCTCGGCAGTAGTAAATGACTCAATTTCCAGCTTATCAAACTGATGACGTCGTAAAATCCCCTGTGTATCCTTGCCATAAGAACCGGCCTCTCTTCGAAAAGCAGTAGAATAACCAATAAAACGTAAAGGAAATTCCTTGTGATCTATAATTTTATCCATAAACATTGGTCCTATGCTATGTTCTGCACTCCCTACCAGCATAAGATCATCTTCTGGAAAATAATAACGGTCTTCAATAGGAGAAAAGCGGGCCATTTTCTTGGCCACGTCACCTCTAATCATGAGAGGAGGAATTATTGGAATAAAAGTTTTGTTTGAAGGATTGCCAGTCTTATCTGCCAGCTTAGTAATTATTTTTGGGTCTGTCAGAACGTCAAAAGTATAATTTACCAGAGCAAACTGCAAAAGAACTGCTTCATTTTTTAGGTAATTAAAGCGAGAACCGGAGACTTTCGCCGAGATTTCAGTATCTATCAATTCCATAGCTTCACCCAATTCCATATGATCCTTGGGAATAAAATTAAATACAGGAGGTTCTCCCACTTTATACAAAACTTTGTTGTCACTTTCATCCTCACCTATAGGAACCTCCGGATGAATAGCATTAGGAACCTGCAAAAGCAGTTTTTCTAGCTTGGCTTCATAATCTTCCAACTCTACCTCCAAATCTTTTAAATCTTCCTTTACTGCTGTGGCCTCCCCTATTAGCTCTTCTCTCGAAGACTCATCTTTTACCTGAGCAATGTCTTCAGAAAGCTGGTTACGCAGATTCCTCTTAGTCTCAACCAAATGAAGCTGCTCTCTATATAATTTATCTAACTTAAGAATTTCATCAACATCCACCTCACCTTCCAAATTCTTCTGGACAATTGCCTCCTTTACCTGAGAAGTGTTTTTTCTTATAAAATCTATATCTAGCATTTATTTTTCTAGTTCTGGCAAAGAATTAAAAACTTCTATCAAAAACTCTATGTGTTCCTCGGGATCTACCTCAAAATTTTCTATTCCATACGAAATATCCTCTCTGGAAATCTTAGCTGCAAAAGCCGCGTCCTTTAGTTTCTTCAATACTTTAGAGGCCTTCATTCCTTCAAAACCGGAGGGACGCATTAAGGAATATGCATACAGAAATCCTGACAATTCATCCACAGCAATCAAACCCGCTGCAAGAGGAGTCTCGGGTTCTACACCTGTAATTTCATAAGCGTGAGATTCTACAGCATGAATCAACTCTTCCGGAACATCTACTTCACTAAGCCAATACAAAGACTCCATTGGGTGTGTGTCAGGAAACTCTTCATAATCGAGGTCATGCAAAAGACCTGTTATGTACCACAAATCCTCATCTTCGCCCAATTCTTGAGCATAAGCCTCCATAGCAGCAGCAACCATAAGAGCGTGCAACAGCTGATATTCATCACTTACGTGTTTTTCTAAGATTGTATGGGCCTCTTGACAACTAATCATTTCTTAATATTTCAAGCTTATTTATTTTGATCCAAAAAACCGAGAAATTTTTTCCTTTAATGTGGTGAAAAAGCTCTCTTTTTTAGGGCGTACTTCCTCAACAGCAGAACCTAGTTCTTTCCCTCCACTAAATCCTACTCCTTTTAAATTCTCAGCAACTTCATCTATTTCTTTTTCATTTTCCGAACTTGATTTTCTTAACATTAATTTCTCCTTTCCAGTTTTTATAAATTATATATCTTCCTGGTTGTTTCATCTAATTCATATTTTAACTGAGGGAACGGAACGCCTTCACGTGCAGAAACATTTTCCAAGAACCAAAAAACCCTTTCAGAATGGCCATAGCCGAATGTAGGGGGCATTCCATATTCCAGCATCTCCACAAAATCTATATCCATAAATTGGGCTTCTTCATCACCAGCATCTCGCATGGCCTGCTGTTTTCTAAAACGCTCTAGTTGATCCAAAGGATCGTTTAATTCAGACCAACCATTGCCCAACTCCGAACCGGCAATTATCGGTTGAAATCTTTCCGTTATTGCGGGGTTATCTGCCCGGGATTTAGATAAAGGAGATAAATACTTAGGATGATTCACCAAAAAAGCAGGTCCGCCTATGGTCTGCCTCAATTTTTTCCAAAGATAATCAACTCCTCGAACTATATTAACCTCAAAATCCTTTTTTATGTCGTGTGCAGCTAGTAGATTTTTTATTTCCTTTAAAGTCACTGTATAAACATCTATATCGTACTCCTCTTTCATGATTTTTCGGAAATCGAGTTCTTCCCACCCCGCTGAAAAATCTACCTCAAAGCCCCTGATCTCAAACTTTTTCTTACCTTCATAAACTTCCTCAAGGATAAAATCAAAAAGGTCTCTAACAAATTCCATACCTTCTCTCCAATCTGCATACGCCCAATAAAATTCCATAGCGTTATGCTCGGGAAGGTGCTCGTCAGATAAACCTTCATTCCTAAACCTTTTACCTATGGAATAGACCTTCTCATATCCGCCGCCAACCAATCTCTTTAAATAAAGTTCATGAGAAATTCTTAAATAAAAATCCTGATCAATAGCATCCATGTGGGTTTGGAAGGGCTTGGCATCAGCACCTCCTGGAACATTCTCTAAAACTGGAATGGGCATTTCCAAAAAGCCATGCTCAGAAAAAAACCTACGATGCGCTTCCCAAAATTTAGATCGTCTAATAAAGCGGTCAAAAACCTCTCGGTTTACATTTGTATCAACATAGCGGCGGCGCAGACGAACTTCCTTATCTTTTAAACCTTCCCAATTTAAAGGAAGAGGTCTTAAAGTCTTTGTTAAAAGCCTTAAACTCTTTACGTTAATTGAGATCTCGCCTCTTTTGGTTTTAATTACCTCACCCTTAGCCTCAACAAAATCACCAGTATCCAGCAATTCAAAGTCCGAAAATTTTAATTCGTTAAAAGAATAATCCCCACCCTGATAAGTGTCTTCTCTTATAAAAAGCTGGACTATGCCTGAAGCATCTTGGATATCCGTAAAAATAAGACTCCCATGTTCTCTAAATGAAATGATACGCCCTGCAGCTACAACTTCTCTGCCCTCATATTCTTCAAACTCTTCCAATATTTCACAATTTGAAATATTTTTATAAGACTTTGCCGGATAGGGATTAATTCCCAACTCTTTTAATTTATCCAGTTTTTCAAGACGTACATCTCTTAAATCTGCGAGTGTTGACATGAAGATATAAAACCACAAATAACGGGTTTATTCAAGGCAAAAAATCTAAGAATTCACTTGTTCTAGAAATTAAAGTATGAATTATTCAACTTGAGTTATCTTATAAGTTAAGTTACCGATAGGAGCTTCTACTTCAAAAGTCTCTCCTACACCTTTACCCATAAGTGCTGATCCTAAAGGAGATTCGTGTGATATCTTGTTTTCCATGGGATTTGCTTCATGCGCACCTACAATATGGAAGGTCTCTTCCTGTCCTTCAATATGAACTGTCACTTTAGCTCCAACATGAACTACTCCATCCTCACCTTTTTCAACAACCTCTGCATTTTTTATAACTTCTTCAAGTTCGGTTATTTTACCTTCTATAAAAGCTTGTTCCTGTCTTGCAGCATCGTATTCGGCGTTCTCAGAAATGTCACCCATTTCACGTGCCTCCTTAATTCTTTTAGCTACTGCAGGTCTCTTCTCCTCTTTAAGCTCAGTGAGCTGCTTTTTTAATTTTTCTAGACCCTCTCGGGTTATATATACTTTTTCTGGCATTTTATTCCTTTCATAACGTAAGCAAAAAGAGCACTAACTTACTACTAACTTATTATTTAATCCTTATACTAAAGGGTTTTTCAGCAAGAAAGTTGCGTCATTTTGCGAGCTTACGCATGGGAAAGTTTATCAAACCTGATTTTCGTTGTCAATTTTAATAAAATTCCCTAAATCTACAGCCTTTAACTCTAATACCAAAAAATAAAATATTAGAAAAATAACTACTCTTCTATGGCGGGTAAATCATCCATGCCTTTTATATCTTCCACATCCTGAGCTCTCTCAATACGACCAAACAAGTCATTATAAGAAGAGGAAACCTTGTCCATATTCTTGTAAGAATTCGTAATGTGCCGTGACAAGGTCTCTAAATCACTTCCAAATTTCTCTGCCTCAACCTTAATACCTGAAATGGCCTTAAGAATATGTTGAGCGTGTTTAGCTAGCTCATTCTGTTGATAAGCAACTAAAACAGTTTTTACAAAGAAAGAAAAGGTGTTAGGCGAAGTCATAAGAACATTTTTCCTTCGTGCATACTCTTCCACTTTTGGTGAATGCACAATTAGATCATAAAAGACATTTTCAGAGGGAATGTACATTACCGCCTGTTCTGTTGTACCCTCCTCAGGAAGAATATACTTATCTGAAATTTCGTCGATTCTTTTTTTAACATCCTTGATAAATTTTTTCTTAAAACTGTCACGGCTCTCGTTTGATTCAGAAGTTATCATTTCTTTAAAATTCTCCATGGGAAACTTGGAATCTACCGGGATAATTCCTTGATCTGTAAAAACAACCGCATCACAAGTTGCTCCGTTTTTGAACTTGTATTGAGTGCTGAACAAATCATGGGGCAAAGACGTCTCCAAAATTTCGTATAAAAATTGCTCGCCCAAACCTCCTCTTAGCTTAGGCGACTTTAAGATGTTGTTTAAATCTTTCATATCCTTTCCTAATTCATTTAAACCTCCGAGGTGTTCCTGCACATTACCGATAACTTCTGAAGCCTTCTCCAGGCGTTCCCACATTACCTTAGTTTGCTCATTCATGGCCGAACGCTGGTTTTTGAGTTCTTCGTCTAGGGTTTCTCTTTGTTTATTGAGCTGGTTTTGAAGTGTATCCGTATTTCTGTCCATGGATTTTTTCATCTCCTGGAGCCACTGGGTTAAAACCTTGTCTTCTTTGAGTTCTTCTTTCAGGTCACTCTTCATAGATTTGATTTGATTTACTACTAAATAGGCGATAAGTCCCAAGCCACCTAGGAAAAGTATTGAAAGTATTAGGATTGTTTGAGCAGAAAGCATGGTGCTATTTTAACAGATTGT
>CAZWYL010000014.1:15225-16718 GCA_964638225.1 uncultured Candidatus Saccharibacteria bacterium | reverse complement strand
ACTCACAAACTGACACTATTTACTTTGATAAAAGGGAATAAGAGCTCATGGCTCCCCGTGCTGTACTTTATTCGAAGTATAGAGAAACTAATTCCGACACAAAATAACCTCAAAAAGCAAAAAACACTTAGATTTTAACGCTTTAAAGGTGGAAAACACCGATCATCTTGAATTTAAAAGATCTTTCTATATAATTTAAGGTATTACTAATTTAAAAGGATCTTTATGTATGAAAAAAACTATTGAAAGTTCCCCAAACGCAGCAGAAGCCGCAGCAAGAAGAGCAACTCATGATGAAACCTACAAAGACGAGAGAGAAGAATTTGACCGTTACATTTACGAAGTTATGCAAGGCGCAGAAATTGTGGGCCCAATTACATTAAGGAGAGAATATGATTATCCTGAAGTAACCGCTGTACTTGATTCCTTTGAAGAAGTACAAGAATCAGAATACAACTCAAGGTGGCATGAAAAAAGATACTTTTTTGGTTTAGATGGAGAAGAAGACGACCTCTCAGTAGTTCAGGTATTAGAAGGTAAATTTACTACAGCATTTGCTAGAGGGGGTTATGTGGGAACAAGAACAAGCATGAACCCTGAGACTGAACAACTACAAATAGATTCCTTGGGAATGCCAGAAGGGCACACAACACCTGTTGTTAGAAGAGCTGTGAAAATGGTCATAGAAAAAAGAGAAGAAGAAGGATGGGAATATAAAGAAAAACCACTAGGATATCGAGAAGGCCCTGCTCCAAACAAAACTATCGCAGGAAGAATAGATTCCTGAATAAACTACACAGATACAACAAATAAAAAAATAGGGTCAAAAAAATGTTATGAGAAGTTCTATTATTGGTTAATACTATTCACTTTGACAGAAGGGAATAACCAACCTTGGCTCCCCGGGTTGGATTCGAACCAACAACCCTTCGCTTAACAGGCGAGCGCTCTACCATTGAGCTACCGGGGACCGCATAACACAGGAAGTTTACCATATATTGCGAAGCCGCAAAAGTAAAAAACGATGAAAACCCTTCAGCAAAAGGGGAGAAAAATCCTCGAAAAAACATTGGAAGCAGGCTCCGCAAAAAAGCTTAAAAGCGTAGCCTAAGCAACTACTGTCGTCAAAATCCTATCCTACAGACGCGCCACAAAAACTTTCCAAAATTTAGAAAAAATTGTCATCTGCTCCTAATCGCTTTCAGGGAGAGCCGCCTCTTCCGGAAAATCCTCCAACTGAAAAACAACAACAATCCCAAAAATTAGGTGTAAACCAACAAACCAAGGCAGCCCCGGAGTAGAAACCTGAAAAAAATTGTTAAGAAGCTCTAAACACAGCGGAAGCGTAATAGCATGCAGCGCAACCTTGTAATACTTTCCGTAGGACAAGTTCAAACCTCTAAAAGCACCCAACATCCATAAAAGAACAGCTATAAAAAGCAAATAAACCAAACGGAACACTAAGTAATAAAACAACGTAGCTAAAAACAGCG
>CAZWYL010000014.1:10362-15125 GCA_964638225.1 uncultured Candidatus Saccharibacteria bacterium | reverse complement strand
AATATAAAACCCAGGACGATGTAGTATTTCAAAGAAAATTTAAGATTCGTCTTTATAAGCTCCTTGTAGTAACTTGGCGAAGTTAAACTTTGAATAAAAACATGAAACGCTGCTTTTATTCTTTTTTTCGTACCCTGCACTTCTGGCATGAATAGAATTATAACATCGAGCGAGCTTAGTTAAAAACAAGAATGGGGAGGAGAGGTAAACTAAAATCTGACCAGAAAATCTGCTTACATCTGTGAAAATAAAAAAAGGTTTTGCTATAATCAGAAGTAGTTTATGAAAAAACTCCTTAAAACTTTTATTTTTATACTCGCGCTAAACATAATAGGCAGCAACAAGATATACGCATATGACTTGACTGAATACATTGCGCGCCCAACTTTTGTAGAACATAGCTTAAGTACTGGAGAGCGCATCTGGTTTTCCGAAGAACCCGGCGCAGGTGGCGTAAGACAATACAAAAATGACAATTACGAACAGTTTTTTATAAAAGACGATGGGTATTACAGACGGGAGGATACCAGCTGGGCTCCGCGCCCTGGCTTTCAAGATGCTCATTGCGGTAATGGAAATAAAGCCATATATGCTTTAGATCCAAATCCAAACGGATCTTTTCCCGCAGGGACTGAAATAACTTCCACAGGAGCTTTCTGGGCCCCAGATGAAGCAGAAGTTGGAGACATTTGGGATACAGGTGCACATACGATAGTTCCTATAGACTCAGGAGAGCCCTCAGGCTCCTATGACTACAGCTTGCCGCCACTAGTAGCTTGCAAAATTTCCGATCCAAGCGGATATCCGGCATCTGTACAAGAAGGAAACCAAGTTATTCAGTTTTTAAATCATTACGGCCGTGGGGAATTTGTATTCTGTACAGGGGTACCTAACCCTGCCGACATGATAGTGTTAAGAGTTGCATCAGGTCCGGGTTATGGAGACACTTTTTACTTTATGAAAGGCTGGGGACTTGTTGGATTCGAAACTGCCGGGTGGGAGGCAGGGCTATCAGGAGGGCCAGGCGTAACAGTCGGTGAAGTACACCCTCCTAATTGTGAAATTAATGACGCTGATTACTTTACCACAGTCCCCCGAACCGTAATCGGGAAAATCACGTCCAGCCAAATAGATACTGATGACGACGGAGTTACGAGAACAAACAAACCTGTGGAGGGCGCTTCAGTTTGCCTTTATCAGGGAGGTGGTCAAGGAAGACTCCCCTACTATATCTCGGGTTTTGAAGCCGGAGGTACTACCGATGAGGAAGGCTTCTTTTCTTTAAAGACTCATTTAAGGCGTGAAGAAGATCCTGCGGGCTTTAATAGTTTCAATAACAGGTACAATTTTCTAGGGATATTTTGCGGGAATGATAGAGTTTCCGAAATTATAATGGTAGATATGTACGCTTTGCAAAAAGAGCACCCTCCCGAAAGGTACATGAAACTCTGGGAAGACTTAGATCCTAGAACAAACAACACGGTTCTAGCCCCTATAGAAGTAACTGTTTTATGTGATCCCAAAGAATCGGGGGCTTCTTTCGGAGAAGAAAGTGAAGATTGTCCTTATGAACCAGGCAACCCTCATGGTCTGGAGAGAGATTGTGTCCCTGAAGAAGAAAGAGGGTTTTATGGGTGGGATTTTAAAGCTACGTACCATCCGGGCGTAGATGCAGATAATGCCGGAAAAACCAACGGCAGCTGCCCCCACTACCTTCCCTACACCGACAGAAGAGAATCCGCCCGAATAAACTGCGGTGGAGGAGATCCGAATTACGCGCAAGATCATGTACTCGACTCCACAGACACAACTGTAAAGGCCAACTTTCAGTTAGCTGTAACTGATAACAGATATAAGGGAGAGGCTTTCGAAGCCGTACCTCAATTCTCTCTGTTAAGTGGGAAAGGCTATGAGTTTGAGGGTAAAATGTCAGCCCTGCATACTGCAGACGGCTGGCCAGCCATACTAGCCAACATCATGACCTTTGCAACCGGAGGACTCCCTCTAGGCCCTCAAGAAATACCAAAAAATCCGGAGGGGGACGGAATGTGGGAAATTTATTCCTGTGAGCTCCTCAGGGAAGGTAACAAATCATACAATCCGGGAATGCCTGTAAATCTTCAGAACACCCAGGGTATTCTAAGCCTTTTGGCACCGCCTTTCACGGATAAACAAAACCAGCTCAAAGACATGTATGAAAAAATGGATAGGGATAAAGTGGTCTGCTGCATCAAGGACGACGCGGAAAATTTAGGTCTTTGTGGACCTAATGAAGATTTTGTTAGGCTGGATCAAATAAGACCTTACAGGTACATGATCGACCCGGAAGATTGGTGCGTGATGGAACCAGATAGATCGACGGCCTCGGGATGGTCCCCCGCTCCGGGAGAAACTTGTGGCTACTTATATCCTGAGGAATACTTTCCAACCGGGTTAATTTATAGAAGGAACCTCTCGGACATTTCTTCGATGGACTTCACAAGAGAAGAACCTATAGGAGATTCTATTACAACAGATGACAACTATAGAAGAGATAAAATAGCTTACGCAGATGACGAAGACAAAATTAATGATGTGGGCATCTCTGGTCACTGTCCTCCTGGCGATCCCGGAGCAAAGTGTGGGGCAATCGAGGAAAAGAAAGATCTAGCTGCTAACATGAACGCTCACGGAAGTAAGGAAGCTCTCAGAGCTTTAACTGATACTAGCGGCTTGCTTGTGGATGCGGATGGAGAGCCGGTTCAGCCCACAATCGGCGTAATGGAGCCCTATACCGGGTTTGAGGGTAAACAGACAGCGCAAACTTATTCTACCGGACACAGAATTCTAACAACACAGCACAAGTGTTTGGACCCAATAATAGACGGACATAAAGCTTGGCCTTCAAAAATAGAGCTGGTAGGAAAGGAAGGTCCCCCGGAAGATTCTGTTGAGGAAGGTGAGAGCGTACCGGTAGGAGGATATGCTGCAGCTTTTGATTTTCAAGGAAAGATGTGCCCAGATCCTGAAGATGGCTTTTGCCCCGATGAGGATGCTGTAGAGACAAACAACATGTCCTTTTATACTTGGAAGTATCTTAACCCAATACGTAATTTTCTCGGGTATATAGGAGGCCTTGTCTCTAAGTTTTGGGGTAGTAATGAGGAGAGGGAAGACTGTAAACAAATAAGGTTCACGGACACGGAGTGCCCCACTCAAGCGCCGGGACAACCCGGCTGTGAATATGATGAGGATAGGGGGGCCTTCTATCTATCTACCTACAGCTTCGAATGTGAGGACAGTCACAGTGTCCCCGTGTATCACCAAGCAGATCTAAACCAATCGATAACTTTATACACTGCTGTACGGAATATGGAGCTAGTAATGGAAAGCTTCATGGTTCCCTCTTACATGGAAGCAACTAGTGAGATGGAAGTGGCAAAAGCCGTGGATGCCCAATCAGACGCCCAGTTTACACAGAACAACGAGGAAGGTTTTGGAGGAATTTCAACCACCCGAGAAACAGACCCCACAAACAAAAGCGACAAAATAAGACAGATGGTCCGTCCTTACACTGATTCCTTTCCGGACGACCCGGGATCAACATAAATCCCATGCTTTACATTAAAAATCTCCAAGTAAGAAAAGAAAACGAGATAATTCTTAGAGGTGTGGATATGGAGCTAGAGAAAGGGAAATGCTATGTGTTAATGGGTCCAAACGGATCGGGGAAAAGCTCCCTAGCTAAGGTGATTTCAGGCGATCCTTCTTACAAAATTCTGGATGGGGAAATTCTACTAAACAACGGCTCTTTATTAGATAAAACTCCAGAAGAAAGAACAAAAAAAGGAGTTTTTATTTCCTACCAACACCCTCCTGAAATCCCTGGATTAAAAATTTCAGAGTATATGAGGCAAATTTATAACAAAAAACACGAAAAAACCTTATCCCCTGCAGAATTCTCAAAACTTCTAGATCAAAAGCTTCAGCTGCTAAGCCTTTCAACAGACTTTAAAAATCGACACCTTAATGCAGGATTTTCGGGCGGGGAAAAGAAAAAGATGGAAATATTACAAATGCTGCTTCTAGATCCTGAGGTCGCTGTTTTAGATGAAATTGACAGCGGAGTTGATGTGGACGCCCTAAAAATAATTACGACGGCCATAGAAGAAACAACAGACAAACAAAATCTTACAACACTATTCATTACCCACTATCCCTCTCTTTTAGAATACATTAACCCCTCAAAAATATTCCTTATGAAAGAAGGAAAAATTGTAGAAAAAGGACAGCAAAAGTTAGCGGAAAAAATCCAAGAAAAAGGATATGCAGAATTTTAAAAAGCTAGACAAAAACACTGTCCTGGAAATTTCTAAAATCAAAAATGATCCCGAATGGATGACCCAGTATCGCCTGAATTCCTTAGAAACTTATCACAAAACAAAGCTTCCTAACTTTGGGCCTTCTCTGGAAGACCTGAACCTCTCGGATATAACTTATTACAAAAACCCAGATACTAAAAAGAAAAATAGATGGGAGGAAATACCCAAAGAAGTAAAGGAAGACTTTGATAAATTAGGAATTCCGGAGGCCGAGAAAAAATACCTGGCCGGAGTTGAAGCCCAGATGAACTCAGAAATTATTTATGGAGCCATGGAAGAAAAACTAAGGGAAAAAGGCGTTATATTTACCAATATTGAAGAGGGCCTAAGAAATCATTCCGACATTTTCAGAAAATACTTTGGAACTTTAGTAACGCCAAAAAATAACAAGTTTGCAGCTCT
>CAZWYL010000014.1:0-10262 GCA_964638225.1 uncultured Candidatus Saccharibacteria bacterium | reverse complement strand
ACTACTATCCAAAACTGGTCCAAAAATGTCTATAACTTAGTAACAAAAAAAGCCAAAGTAGAAGAAAGAGGGAAAATGTCCTGGGTAGATGGAAACCTGGGGTCAAAACTTACAATGAAATATCCCGCATGCTACTTGGAAGGAAAAGGAGCTCATGGGGAAATGCTCTCTTTAGCCTATACCAGCAAAGATCAGGAAATAAGCGCGGGAGCAAGAATGATCCATAACGCACCTCAAACAACCTCAAAAGTTATTTCTAAATCTCTCGCAAACGAAAACGGAAAAGTTAATTACCGAGGAGAACTTCAAATCAATAAAACAGCAAAAGATGCAAGAGCATTTATCCAGTGCGATACCATTATCTTGGATGAAAAGGCCGAATCCAATAGCTACCCAAACCTGAAAATAAAAGAAAACTCAGCAAAAGTTGAGCACGAAGCGTCTGCAAGCAAACTAGAAGATAAAAAGCTTCAATACCTGCGCTCCCGGGGACTTACTTTTTCTGAAGCTAAAGATCTAATAATAAAGGGTTTTATGGAGCCTGTAATCCAAGAGCTTCCAATTGAATATGCCATTGAATTTAACCAGTTAATAGAAAAAAGCATTTTATGAAAGTAAAGTATCTGGATCTAAGAAAACTTGACGAAAAGACTATTCTCAAGGTGAAGGAAGATTCCTTTTTTGTTTTGGAGCCTGTGAAGAACTCCTTAGAAAGAGAAATTCGCCTGGAAATATCCAAACAAAAAACTAAAGCAAAATTAATCTTTGCAGCTGTAGTTAAAAACAGCGCCCTGGACCTAGAAATTGAAATTGTACATAAAAGCAGCAAAACAACTTCCAATGTTCAAATAAGAACGGTACTTGAAGAAGCCGCTAATTTCAATTTTAGAGGAAACATAAAAGTAGAAAAAAATTCTGCAGGTGCGTCAGGGGTTTTAGACGTTAAAGGTTTATCTCTAGGTGAGAATATCTCCTGGAATATTCAACCAAACTTGGAAATCGAAAATCAAGATGTAGAAGTAAACCATAAGGCCAGTTTGGTATCATTTAGCAGGAAACAGATTACTTATCTGAGGTCACGGGGACTCTCGCCCGAAGAAGCGACCTCTTCCTTAAAGAAGGGCTTCCTTTTGGACGTTTTAACAGAGCTTCCTGAAGATAAAAGTAAAAATAAAATAATTAAAAAACTTAAATTATGAACACAAAAAAAATCAGAAAAGACTTTCCAATTTTGGAAAGAAAAATGAACGGGGAAAATTTAGTATATCTAGACAATGCAGCAACTTCACAAAAACCCCGGCAAGTAATAGAAAGTATCTCGGACTATTACGAAAACCACAACAGCAATGTCCACAGGGGAGTCCATACCTTAAGCGACGAGGCTACCCAATTATACGAAAATGCAAGAAAAACAATTGCAAATTATTTAGGCGCGGCTCTTCCTGAAGAATTAATTTTTACAAAGGGAACAACCGATGGACTTAATTCTCTAGCTTCAAGTCTTAAAAACACGATAGCTGAGGGGGACGAAATTATCACCACAGTTATAGAGCATCACAGCAACTTTATCCCATGGCAAAAAATAGCAAAGGAAAGAAAGGCAGTCTTAAAAGTATTGAAGATTGAAAAAGAGGGCGAGTTCCCTATTAAAGATTTCAAAAAACTTCTATCAGAGAAAACAAAAATAGTAGCTCTCACACACGCCTCCAACGTTTTAGGGACAATTTTTCCCGTAAAGAGAATTGCTGAGAAAGCGCGCAAACAAAACCCGGAAATCAAAATCATAGTAGATGGAGCTCAAACCCTTCCACATATTCCAATTAATGTGACAAGTCTGGGGATAGATTTTTTTACTTTTTCCGGCCATAAGATGCTAGGTCCTATGGGAATTGGCGGATTGTGGATCAAGAAAAAATATCTAGATACTTTGGAACCATTCTCCTTCGGCGGAGGCATGATCAATACAGTAACAGTAGAAGAAAGTACTTGGGCTAATGCCCCCCAAAAATTTGAGGCAGGAACACCAAATGTAGCGGGCGCTGTTGGTCTTGCAGAGGCAGTAAAGTACATAGAGAAAATCGGAATAGAAAACATACAAAAACACACTCAAAGCTTATCTAAATTAACTATTAAAGAACTTCAAAAAATTGAGGGATTAGAAATACTAGGTCCCACAGATGCTTCCAAAAGATCGGGGCTAGTTAGTTTTACCATAAAGGGAATACACGCACACGACATCGCGGGTGTTTTAGACGCAAAAGGAATAGCCATCCGCGCGGGACAACATTGCACTGCTCCTCTTCATAACTGCTTAAATTTAAACTCTTCCGCAAGAGTAAGTTTCCAGGTTTATAACACAAAAAAAGAGGTAAACTTTTTTGTGAAGTCACTAAAGGAGGGTCTAAAAATTCTTAGATAAAATGGACGGAGTTTACAGAGAAGAATTAATGGAGGTCTTCAGAAGTCCTAAACATAAGGGAAATATAACAGATCCTACTGCAAGTACTGAAGAAAAAAATCCTATCTGTGGGGATGAAATAAACCTACAATTAAAAATCGAGAATGACATAATAAAAGAAGCAAAGTTCAAGGGAGCGGCCTGTGCGGTCAGCGTAATTTCCTCAGAAAAGCTTCTTGATTTTATTGAAGGAAAGTCAGTTAAAGAGGCTAAAAATATAACTCAGGAAACTCTACTGGAAATACTGGATATAAATGTGAGCATGTCACGCCTTCGTTGTGCTACACTTGTTCTAACAGCCTTAAAAAACGCTATTAAAAACCTGGAGCAATAGAATAATATGAAAGCAACAAAAGAAACAAATATCGCGAAGCTCTTAACAGAAAATCCCGAAGCAGCGGAAGTATTTCTTAAATACGGAATGCATTGTGCCGGATGCATGGCAGCAACTTTTGATACTATCGAAGATGGTGCAAAGGCTCATGGTCTCTCGGATGAAACTGTAGAGGAAATCGTTAAAGATGTAAACGAGAGCCTAGAAAAATCTCAAGAATAAAAAACATCCAACATTTCAAGAAACTTGGTGTTAAAGTAAGCGCGCAAGGGCTACCTTAAAATCCAAATCTGTTAGAATGTAAGTGATGATTTATCAAATAACCTCCGACAACCTCAAAATGACAGAGAGTATGAAATCTCTGGCACAAGAAAAAGTTTCAAAACTAGAAAGGTACTTCCTCAACACGGATAAAGACTTGATAATTGCGCGCGTAGTCCTGAACAAAGGAGCTGAAGAAGATACATTCCGTGTAAAAATAGAGTTAGAAGTTGCAGGAAAACTCTATTATGGGGATGAGATTGAATACACATTGGAAGCTGCCCTAGTAAGGGCTTTAGAAGAGATAGAGAAACAGATGGAGAAAGCCAGAAGCAAGGACGAAAAAGAATGGGAAGAGAGAAGGAAAATGAAACAAAAATCTCCCGAGGAAGATATAGAACTATGAAAAATCGCACAAAAAAACATACTTTAATTGTAGCGGCTTTAGCAGCCTTCAGCCTTACAATAATAATACTCAGTGCTATAGATATCTACATACAGCTGTGGGAGCCCTTCGAGGAGATTAACCTAACAAAGAATGGGGATACGCAAATAATAGTGAAAATGAAAACCAAGGTACCTGTATCCACCTCTGTTGAATGTGGTACTGATCCCAGTGCTATGCTCAAGAAAAATACGGAGACTCAGGAATATAAAGAAGAACATACGTTTAAAATTGCCCACGTACTTCCTCAGAAAGAGCATTTTGTGAGAATAACAGCAACCACGGAAGATGGAAAAGAGTTTAAGTCTGATTACCTTCGCGTTAAATAAAGTAGATTAATTCCGCATGTTTTGATAAAATTCCTTTGCTGTCGGTAAGAGAAGAGGTGACGTTAGCTCAAGTTGTTTCAGGGGCTAACAGGTTTCTATAAAACTTGTTAGGGAGTTCAAAATGCCTTAGCGCTTTAGTCACCGCAAACAGCGTCGTACAAGTTCTACGAACTTGTATGGCATAAGCAAATCCACAGGATTTGCTTAAGCTTGAAAAATTTCGTAAAACGAAATTGTTTCAAGGGCGTTTAGCTCAGCTGGTCAGAGCAGTCGTCTTATACACGACCGGTCCCTGGTTCGAATCCAGGAACGCCCACCAGACATATCGCTGCGCGGCCTCTTTGAGTCAGCAACAATTCAACCTATGTCCGAACTAAGTAATCAGGTAAAAGCACACAGGAATCATTCCAATAAATTAAAAATGTTAAAATTACCTTCACTTGGAGGGGTACCGAAGCGGTCATAACGGGCTGGTCTCGAAAACCAAGCGATCCTTTATTGGGTCACGTGGGTTCGAATCCCACCCCCTCCGCCAGACATGTTCGTACTCGAACCTGTCTGGGCCAACGACAATTTGAGCAGAGCGAGAATTTCGTTGCACCTAACAAGTAGCACAGCTACTTGTTAAACTTTGATTTCGAGAGGCGAGCAGTAAATCCCACCCCGTCCGCCAGCAAAAATCGCGAACAAAGTGAGCACTTTTTGCTGACTCAATCTAAACGTGCTTATCAAAAACCTAAAAATTCCGTTGTATTATTAATAACATGAAATATTTAATATTCTCTGACACACATCTAACAGACAAATTTGATAGGCAGAAATTCCAATTCTTAAAAAAAATAATCAATGCAGCAGATAAAATTATAATCTGCGGCGACTTCTACGAGGGAGCCCTAATCGACATAAAACAACTCCTATATTCAAAATGGGGCCCCCTACTTGAGCTTCTCAAGAAAAAGGAAGCTACCTTTATCCCAGGAAACCATGACCCCCTGAGCGGAACCAATCTCGAAGAAAGCTTCTGCAGTGAAATCACGGATAAGTATGCGTTCGAATCCAACGGTGAAACTTTTATTGTTCAGCACGGGCATAGAATAGTGCCTGGACTAGCAAAATTTGAGGAAAAATTCTCGCGGTCTTGTAAAAGGCTCCTAATAAGAGCTATTCTAAAACTGGAGAAATTTGTGTCAATTAAATTCGGTTGGAAAACTCCTTATATTTTCATATACCGCTATTTAGACCTGAAAAGTGCCTTGGAATATAAACGCAAAAGCATTGAAAGTGAAACCTACCTGATTATGGCCCATCTTCACTTCCCCTACTTCCATGAAGAGCTTAAATATCTAAATACCGGATATATAATGCACGGACTAGGTTCTTACGTAACCGTAGAAAACGGAAGAGCTGAATTGCACAAGGAAAAGTACCTATAAATCAATAAAAAAAATTTATAACACCCCAATTTTCGACCACTATAGTCCTCCTCCTGTATAATTGATTAATAAAACGTTAAGAAAGAAATAAGTATCGCATACAAATTTTTTATGGCTCAGACAATCTTCTCGAACAAAATTGAAAACGTTCCCAAATCATTTATTCGCGAAATATTCAAGGTAATTACAGACGATAACATTATTTCTCTCGCGGGAGGCTTACCCAACCCGCAATTTTTCCCTGTAGAAGAATTTAAAAAAGCAACAGACAAAGCTTTGACAAAACACGGAACGAAAATTCTACAATACAGCACAACAGAGGGCTATGAACCCCTCCGGAAGTTTATTGCGGAAAGATACCTTGAAAAGAAAGGCATCTCTGTAAATCCGGAAGAAATTTTAATCACCAATGGCGCACAACAAGGAATAGATCTACTAGGTAAAGTACTTTTGGACGAGAAGGATGAAGTAGTAATTGAGAACCCCTCCTATTTGGCTGCTATTCAATCGTTATCTTTTTATAGACCGCAGTTTTATACCCTTGACATGCAAGAGGACGGTCCAGATACTCAAAAACTACAAAAAATTATAAAATCTGAGAAAATTAAATTTTTTTACACAATACCAAACTTTCAAAATCCAACTGGAGTTACTTATTCAGAAGAAAAAAGAAATAAGATCGTAAAAATTCTGAAATCTTCAAATATAATCATTGTAGAAGACGATCCATATGGAGAAATTCGCTTTAACAGCGAAGAACCCGTTTCTTTTCGAGACATCTATGAAAAAACCATACTATTGGGATCCTTTTCAAAAATAGTTTCTCCGGGTTTTCGTCTGGGATGGATCTGTACTCCAAAAGAATTGTTTGAAAAGTTTTATATCGCAAAACAAGCTTCAGACCTTCACTCCAACTATTTTGCCCAATGCGTACTCTTTCAATATCTTCAGGATAATGATATTGATGAACATATAAATAAAATTCGGAAATTCTATAAACAACAAAAGGACGCTATGGTAAGTGCCCTAAAAGAGCACCTGCCCAAAAATACCTCCTTCACAAACCCAAATGGAGGAATGTTTTTATGGGTTACCCTTACAAAAGAAATGAACGCATTAGACTTATTCGACAAAGCAATAGAAGAGGGTGTGGCTTTTGTTCCCGGAGAGCCTTTTTTTGTAGAAAATGCAAAGAAAAACACATTGAGACTCAACTTCTCCAATGTACCTCCGGAAAAAATTGAAGAAGGAATAATAAAACTTGGAAATGCTATCGATAAAATGAAAGCTTGACATAGATTAGTAGCCGCAAATTTCCTCAAAAAAACACTGAAATTTACTGCCCACAAAACCGGTTATGAACAA
Organism: uncultured Candidatus Saccharibacteria bacterium; assembly: GCA_964638225.1. Classification (GTDB taxonomy): domain Bacteria; phylum Patescibacteriota; class WWE3; order UBA101185; family UBA10185; genus WJKK01. The sequence continues at coordinate 3,637 of CAZWYL010000014.1, read as the reverse complement.
CGTGAAAAGCATTTTCTCTCTCAATGCTATAATAATCCCATGAATAAAGATAAAAAAAGAATACTAACCGGAGACAACGCAACAGGAAAACTTCATGTTGGGCACTACGCGGGTTCTCTTAAAAACAGAGTAAAGCTACAAAAAGATTATGAAACCTTCATTATCGTTGCCGATATGCATGCCCTTGCCTACCCTAAATACGTTAAAAGGCCCGAAGTTGTGGCAAAATCAATACTGGAAGTAACAATGGGAAATCTGACTGTAGGAATGGACCCTGAAAAAACCACCTTTTTTGTAGAATCAGGAGTCCCTGAAATTTACGAACTCGGTATAATTTTCAGCATGGTGGTGAGTCACAATAGAGCCCTAAGAAACCCCACCTTAAAGGAAGAGATTAGAGATAAAAACCTGGGAGATAAATACTCAATGGGCTTCTTGAATTTCCCTCTTCTACAAGCAGCTGATATTCTCTGTGTTAAAGCAGACCTGGTTCCCGTGGGAGAAGATCAGCTCCCCCATATTGAGTTGGCTCGAGAAATAGCTAGAAGATTCAATTCTTATTACGGAGAAGTTTTCAAGGAACCAGAACCTCTTGTTGGAGAAGTAGCAAGACTTCCCGGACTTGATGGAAACGCAAAGATGAGTAAATCACTTGATAATACAATCTATCTAAACGAAACAAAAGAAAATCTAAAAAAGAAAATTATGAGTATGTACACAGATCCAAATAGAATTCACCCCACAGACCCCGGTACCGTAAAAGGAAATCCAGTTTTTATCTATCACGATGCCTTTAACACAAATAAAGAAGAAGTAGAAGACCTAAAGAAAAGATATAAAAAAGGAAAAGTAGGAGATGTTGAAGTAAAGGAAAAACTTTATCAGGCCATGGAAACGTTTCTTAATCCGATCAGAGAGAAATATAATTATTACGAAAATCACCTGGAAGAAGTACAAGAAATTATACATATAGGAACCAAGAAAACCCGCAAAGAAGCTCAAAAAACATTAAAAGAAGTAAAAGAGGTCCTTAAACTTGATCTAGTTTGATATAATCCTCTAGCTGCAAATAAAACGAAGGAAATCGCTTAATTAATCTATAAACACTAACAAATATGGTTAAAAAAACTAAGAAAAATAAACAAAAGAACGAAAAAGAGAATTTAAATCTTCAAAATCTCAAGGATATAACAAAGAAGGCAAGCCCCAAAGTACCTTTCTACAAAAACATATTCTTTTACCTGATGCTTATCTTCCTGGCTTGGTTATTCTTTGGTGTAGAGGGTCTGGACAATATCAACACAGAGAAGAAGCCCATTAATGAAGTGATTCAACTAATAGAAGAGGAAAGAGTGCAAAACGTTACTGTTAAAGAAGACACAATCGAAGTGCAATTAAAAGACGGAACACTGCTAACAACGGAAAAAGAAAGTTCAGTCAGCTTCCAAGAAATTCTTTCAAATAATGAAGTCCCCCTCTCTAAAATATCAGGTGAATTTACAGTCGAACACCCAATGGCGTGGGTGGAGATACTACCAACCCTGTTGTCGGTTGCCTTTCCGGTATTACTCCTGATTTTCTTTCTAAATAAAATGAAGGGCGCTGGAAATGACATGCTGTCCTTTGGAAAATCAAAAGCCAAACTCTTTAAGAAGGGAAAAGAAGAGACTACATTTGATGATGTGGCAGGAAATGAAGAAGCAAAAAAAGAAGTTATGGAAATCGTTGACTTCTTGAAACATCCCAATAAATATAGAAAACTAGGTGCGAGAATACCAAAAGGGGTTTTAATGGTGGGTCCTGCAGGTGTAGGTAAGACACTTATGGCTCAAGCAATAGCAGGAGAAGCCGATGTTCCTTTTTACAGTGTTGCGGGAAGTGAATTTATGGAAATGCTTGTAGGTGTGGGATCTGCGCGAGTAAGAGACCTATTCCAAATGGCAAAGGCGAGTCAGCCAAGTCTAATATTTATCGACGAAATTGATGCTATCGGGAGACAAAGGGGTATGGGTATAGGAGGAGGCCACGATGAGAGAGAACAAACCCTAAACCAAATTCTTACCGAAATGGACGGCTTCGATCCGAGAACCAACGTTATAGTAATGGCAGCGACCAACAGACCGGATATGCTAGACCCAGCCTTAATAAGAGCGGGAAGATTTGATAGAAGAATTACTTTACCACTACCAGATCTAGAAGACAGAAAGAAAATTATTAAAATTCACATGAAGGGAAAGCCCTTCGCAGAGAGCGTGGATATTTCAGGTTTAGCGAAGAAGACTGTTGGGTTTAGCGGGGCAGATATTGAAAATATGCTAAACGAAGCGGCAATTTTAGCGGCAAGACAAGAGAGCAAAAAAATTACAGATAAAGATCTGGAAGAAGCTGCCTTAAAAGTAACTCTCGGGCCAGAAAGAAAAACCCTGCAATCAGAAAAGGAAAGAAAGATAACTGCATACCACGAAGCCGGCCATGCTCTTGTTGCAACCAAACTTCCTGAAATGGACAAAGTACAAAGAGTTTCCATTACGGCGAGAGGAGCTTCTCTGGGGCACACTAGCTTTCCTCCGGAGAGAGACCGTTATAAAGAAACGAGTACTCGTCTAAAATCAATGCTCTCGGCAATGTTGGGGGGAAGGGCTGCGGAAGAAGTATTCTTCAACGAATTTACTAGTGGAGCCTCCAACGACATAGAAAAAGCTACAAAAGTTACCAGAAAGATGGTAACAGAATTCGGAATGAGCTCTCTGGGTCCTATAGCTTACACGGCTCATAACGAAGACAAGATGTGGTTGGCAAAACAGATGGGAGAATACAGCAAACACAGCGAGGAAATGGCTGCAAAAATAGATAGGGAAATTAAGAAAATAATAGATAAAGCTTATGATAAAGCAAAAGAAATTCTTGAAAACAACAAAGGACTCATGGAAAAAATCACGGAAGAACTGCTGGCAAAAGAAACGCTTACTCAGGATGAGTTTGAGGAACTTTTAAACGAATAGCATAACCCTTTATCAATGCCTTAGCTACTTTCTTATAAGCCTTATTAATAGTCCTTGCAAAAGTGGGCTGAGATATCTTCATTCTCTCCGCGGCCTCCGTCTGTGACAAATCCTTTAAATTGTAAAGACGCAAGGCTTCAACTTCATCTGGTGCCAGAGATATTTCCTCTAACATACGCATAGGAACACCTCTGGGTTTGAAATAAGTTATGTCAGGTCGAAACCTTATATGTCGTGGTCTCCTTGGTCTAGGCATAGATAAATGATAGCAAATTACAAACACCACAACAGTTCCTCAAGTCATCTGTACATTGCACATCAGGAACTGTCGGGTGATATTTTAATTCAGTTATTCCTCGAGATTCTGAAGTTCTTTCTCAACAGCATTCAACTCAGCTTGTAAATCTTCTCTATAATCCTCCAGAAGTTCTTTTTCTCCGGAACTTGTTAAAGGTTGGGGGTTTCCGTAAAAACCGAGACCTCCTCTACCAAAACCTCTCCCGTATCCTCTTCCACCAAAACCTCTACGTCCAAATCCAAAGAAACCGCCACAAGGACCCATACCCCTACCAGTCATGGGGCCAAAACCTCTAGGACCTGTTCTATCAAAAAAAGGCATTAAATTCACCTCCCTT
>CAZWYL010000013.1:6166-18352 GCA_964638225.1 uncultured Candidatus Saccharibacteria bacterium | reverse complement strand
TCCTCAAAAGATAAACTAATAAGATTCCCAAAAGTATCAGTTGTGTAAGTGAACACATTATAGGTGTGCATAAACCCAGAAAATATTTTTTGAGTTGGCTTCTGGTAAAAAACCTGAGCGGAAGTTCCCAGATAAATACCTAGACGGGGTTTACCTTCTTCATTCATAATTGGAGTAGTTAGCACCTCTCGGGTCTCATTGCTTGAGCGCAGCTCTTTGATTTTCACCACAATCTCTGCATCCGGATCTTCTTCTGTCACTGTTTCAACTGCTTCACGAACATCCTCTATTGTAAAAACAGGTATATTCCCTATCTGTGTTACAGCTTGTCCCAATTCTGCTTTTTCCTGTAAAGGAGTATCTTCACTAAAACCAAAAATAACGGTATCAGTTTTTACCACGTCTCCTAAAGGAAACTCATAATCAAAAATTAATGGCATTTGCATAGTCTTAAATCCATTAATAAACATAAAGACGTAAAAAAGAAATACGCCAAACACAATATTCATAAAAATACCGGCAATCAAAACTAAAATGCGTTGATGAGGTTTTTTGGAAATAAAATTACGCGGGTCCTGTAAAGCCTCTTGAGAATATTCATGACTGTCCTCCCCCTTCAGATGAACAAAACCGCCGAAAGGTAGAAGATTTAAGGAATAGATAGTCTCACCAATCCTTTTTCCTATGACACGTGGGGGTATTCCCAATCCAAACTCCTCAACTTTAATACCCTGCCATTTCGCAACTATGAAGTGCCCAAACTCATGAATTAAGACAAGCAAAGAGAGTATTAAAATAAAAACTAGAATTGAACTCATAAAATATAAAACATTAAAAAAACATTAAATCTGCTAGACGGTCATTATTTCCTTAGTCTTTTTCTCCCCTATCTCTTCAACTTTATCGTTGTAATCCTTAATAATATCCTCAATTTCCTCGCGCGTGTCAAATTTTACATCCTCACTAATTTCCTTCTCCTCAAAAGCATTGTCAACATCTTTCATGGCTTTCTGCCGAATTCTGCGGATTTGCTGTCGACACTCTTCAACCTCATCTGAAACCAGCTTTGAAAATTCTTTACGTCGTTCTTCAGTTAAACCAGGGAAAGAAATCCTAACCCTATCACCTTCTACCACTGGATCTACTTTTATGCTACTTTCCCTTATGGCTTTAGCTATGTTATCTATTAAACTCTTATCCCACGGAGAAATTATAATTGTAGTTGCATCCGGTACGGTAATAGCTGCTACCTCCTGAATTGACATCTTAGAATCATAAGCATCTACTTTTACAGCGTCTAAAATAGCGGTGTTGGCTCTTCCAGTTCGAACTTGAGCTAACTCTTCTCTTAAAGAATCAACTGCTGAATCTAGTTGGGTTTTTAGTTCTGACATCTCCATGAAGGTATTTTATCACAGATTCTTATAGGAACTTTAATCAACACTTCCTCAAATTTTATTAACAAGATATACGAACAAGATATATCAAATAATACTTTTTAATTTGAAAATCTCTCCTAAACCGAGAGGCGAACAACATCAGACAAAACAATTTTCTCCCCAACCTTAGCAATGGTTTCAGTTATAACGTCCGCTACTTTTTTAGAGGGATCGCGAATATATTCATCATCAAGCAAAGCGCCTGCATCCTCATAATCCTTGGTTGCGGCTTGCATAGCTATCTCATGAGCCAGATTCCTAAACTCATCTGTCTTAGCAACAAAATCTGTCTCACATGCAAGCAAAATTAAACTTCCTATTTTTCCATTTGTGTGGATGTAGCTTTCTACCAATCCTGCATCAACAGTTCTTTCAGCTGATTTATTAGCAGCTATAACTTTTCCTCGCTTTAATAATAATTCCTTTGCTTTCTTAAAATCACCAGATGACTTCTCCAAGGCCTCCTTAACATCCATTATGGAAGCGTTGGTTTCTTCACGTAATTTTTTAATATCTTTGATATTTACTTCTGACATACTTCTCCTTTAATACTTATTAAATTTAAATACTACTCTTTTTTCTTTTTCTTCTCGGTGGAATCTTTCTTGGTAGATTCTTTGGAGGAACTTCCTTTTGATGACTTCTTGTTGGCTGCTTCTTTCTCTTTAGACACACTTTCTGCTTCTTCCTTGGCCTCCTTATTCTTAGCTTTAGCTTCTTTAGCCTCTTCTTTAGCCTTTTTCTTAGCCTCAAGTCTGGCTCGCTCTTCCTCTTCCTGTTTTTCCTTGCGCTTCTTCTCCTCTTCCTCTTTCTTTGCAGCCTTAGCTGCCTTAGCATGGGCCTCATAACCTTTTTCCACAGCATTAGAGAGCACTTTCAAAATTAATGAAGTAGATTTTATGGCGTCATCATTTCCGGGGATAGGATAGTCAATCCCTGTAGGATCTGTATCCGTATCTATCAAAGCCACAATAGGAACATCCAGTTTCTTCGCTTCCCGTACAGCTGTCTTTTCTCGAAGCGCATCTATAACAACTAAAGCTCCGGGCAACCCTTTCATTCCTACTAAACCTCCTACAGATCTTTCCAATTTGTTTATCTCACGATCTAAAAGAAGTTGTTCTTTTTTGGTGTACATATCATATTCACCTTCTTCTCTTTTCTTCTTCATGCTAACCAACCTATCTATATTCTTCTTAACCACTCGAAAATTAGTGAGAGTCCCGCCCAACCAACGCTCATTTACATACAAAGCATTGCAGTGCTCTGCTTCTATTTTTATAAGATCTGAAACCTGCCTTTTTGTTCCCAGAAAAATAACTTCTTCACCTTTTTTGGCCGTATTAAATAAAAACTCCGCGGCCTCTTCTAGGTTTTCATGGGTAATTTCTAGATTAATTACGTGAATGTTCTTACGAGCCTCGTATATAAAAGGTTCTGCCTTGGGGTGCCATCTACGGGTCTGGTGACCTAAGTGAACTCCGGCATCAAATAATTCTTTAGTTGTCGGTACCTTAATTTTCATAAATAAAAATCCTCCTTTTTGTTTTAAAGGAGGTTAATGAAAAAAAATAATATTCGGTTATAACCTCCCTTTTACTGTTGAATCTGTCTTAGCACTTTACTCTTCCAGATTCTCACTTGAACCCTGCTTAATGTTTCCTCTTTGCAGAGAGGGTGTTTCAAGTCCTAATGAGATTATCATGATTTTAGGTCTTTGGCAAACCTTTTCAGAGGCTTATTATTAATGGAAATTATAGAAAGTTATCTTAAATTTGAGATTCTAAACAACAAAATTGGAAACCCACAACAAAAAGAAGTATTATACTTGTGAACTCAGCTATGAAACTATCGGAGAAACAGAAATATCTAAAAAACGTAAAAGACTTTCACAAAAAACTGGAAGAGATTATAAAGAACTTCTATGGAATTGAGGTTGAGTATATAGAACCTTTTGCCTGGGGGTACGTTTCAACAGGATTTTACATAAAATGTAAAAAAGGAAATGAGTATGTTGGACTTCTATCCGAAAACACAAAAGAGAAACAAAGACTAATCAAAAAAAACATCACAATAGCTAAAAATCTCTCCATATCTGTTAAAACTCGCGATACTCTAAAAAATAAAGACGGTGAGTATCTGACTTTTTTAGATAAGGTTAGGTACGAAGATAGTCTTTTCATAGAAGATAAAATCTGGACTCTTCACCATCACCTCAAAGGAATGCTTCCCTTTGACATGACTAGGAATATTTTTAAACAAGAAATCCAGCTGCTTAACGAATTCCACAATCAAAATTACAAAGAATTCCCTATAAAACTGGAAGAAATGCCAACTCAAAACCCTAGATTCTTACATGGAGATTTAACACCATCTAACGTCTTGGTTTCCTACGGAAAGATAAACGGAGTTATGGATTTTGATCTCTCAAAGTTAGGCCCACCTGAGTATGATATTGCTCGTACCACGGTCTTTTCCTGGTTTAGAACTAAAGATGAAAAGGTGGCCGCAATGCTCGAAATAGCCAAAGAGGTTTACCCTGAAAAACTGGATGATCCGCTGCTTAAAAAATATTGCGTAGAGCATGCTAAAAATCATCTGGCAAACATAGAAAAACACAAAGAACAACACGAAAATAAAGCCGAGTTGAAAAAAGAGCTGGAATTTGCAAAAAAAAGCTTGAAAATTATAGAGAAAGAGCTTCAGTAAATTAACGAATCACCCAAAATACAGCTTTTTGCTTGCAGAAATCTGAAAATCTATTCACTTACGGAATTTCAAAACCTGATCCTGATTAAACTCAAGCCCAAGCTTTGCAGCACTTTCCGCCTTGGCAAGCTGCCTCCCTAAATCACAGGCCGCTCCCAAATCACTAATTAACATATCTTTTATGGCCATAGCACAGAGATCCCTCGCCGCTTTGGGCTTAGTACCATCCACAGAAAACTGCGCTAATTCTGAAGTACCCTCGGGAGAATAAAAAGTTACTTGGATTATTTTTTCCTCAGGTCCTGTTAGACAAACATTGTAATAACCCCGCGGGTCATACTGACATGTTCTTCCAAGATTATCGTTTTCTTTGACCATCCGCAGAGATTCCTCCCAATTTAATTCATATATCTCAGCAATATGTGAAATTGTCGTTAGAAGTCCCAATTTTTTACCTACTTTGTCAGCTAATTGTTTCTGAAAACTTCTAAGTGCAAACGCATTTAGCGGCCAAGCTCCATAGATGTCGTTATTTCTAAAAACGGCGGTCATATCAAATTTTCCGTCAACTATCTGACCCAAAATCATAACCAAACAAGGTACTCTCCACTTTTTAGTCTGTCCCATTTCTTGACGCTCGATATCTTCAGGAGGAAAATTATCAGCTTCCGGCTTCCATAAAACCGCCATAGCCCCCCTATCAAACTCAAACCTGTTCAATTTTTCTACCATAATTTCTTCTTGGTCCACGCCACTCCAATTGAAAATTCTTTCGCCATACGTATACACCTCTTCCTTGTTCTCATTCCTATCAAAAAACCCCTCACAATAAAGACTGAGCTGCTTTTCATCAAAATTGAAAAAGTCATATATTTCTGGATCGCCGGGGTCTTCTTCCTCAATAACTATGGATAGATTAGCTATTTGTCCTACTTTGCCATACATTCCCGGAGTCCTCCTCCCAAAACGGGTTACGGTTTTCAAGGCATCCAACCAAGCCTCTCCTATATACTTACGGCGAATTTTGAAAACAGAATGATCTGACGGGTACGTCTCGGGGCTTGTTCTCTCAGGATCTGGGAAAGTCACAGGATCACAAAATGAATCTGCATTTTTAAACTCTTTGTGAATTTCAGAAACTTTTTTTGCCATATCCTCCAAGGAAAGATCACGAAAATCATGGAAATTAACGTTTTTGCGGACCTTATCCAGATACTCTTTGGGAATTTCTCCATCAATAAAAGCCTTCTTAACACCTTTTATCTTCCACAATAAAATCTCTTGATTTGAATCCGTCTTACTTTCTACTCCATTTTCAAAAAAGCCTTTCAAGGCCTTACCGCTTTCCTGCCGATCTATACCTACCATAACCAAATTTTGAATAAGAGGATTAGCTAGAATATTTCTGATTATATAGTTAATACCTTGCTTTGTGTAAAGCTGGCCGCAAACTGAATAAGTATCTTTTTTCAAATACTCAGCTACGTTTTCCTTAGGCATCCAAAGCGTAACTACACCTATAGAAGAATTTAGATTTTCTACTATTAAGCGATCTTTAAAGTATTTAGGCCAATCTTTAATCACTGGTACATTTTAGCATTTGATCTTCTCTTCCAAAACTGCTTCAACAAAACAGCCTAGGCAAACGGTTAGCCTGAAGGAAAAAGAGTATACAAAAAGAGACTAGAAGAAACTGCAACTTTTCACACAATACAACGAAACATCTGTGTGATGACGGGTAAGTTGCCAACCCGAGTTAATTCTGCCCTAGTTATCAGAGCTATCGAAGACATGCTCCCAGACATTCTTATATAAAAGCCCTTGCGGAATTGGGATTCCCAAAACCGGAATTCCCAAAACTGCCACACGCTTTTGCCGAAGCAAAGTGATTTTACAGTGGGGACATGTTTCTGGAGGGTCTTCCGTATAGACCACCTGCATACCACATGTAGGACACCTATCCTTACAAACGTTCTGATTTTCCTCCCGCCTACTCTTCCTCATTTTTACCTCCCAAGGTAACTAGGCTTTAACGTAGGAGAATACTATCATTTTTCTCTTTCCCAAACAACTTTCTCGGGAATTTGGATTACTTTAATCTTGTTGGCTTCCAAAATATGAAAAGCCGCATTCCCGCTAGTGAAATGATTAGACATATATAAAACCCCAGCTATTCTCTCCTCTATCAACATCTCAGCGCAGTCTAAACAAGGAAAACGGCTGATAAACACTGATGAGCCGTCTAAATTTGTGTCGCTCTCTTTAGCACTTTCAACAGCCATCACCTCTGCATGAACGCTGTCATCACTCCAACCCTCCCCTATAACTCTTCCATTCTTAAAAATCACGCATCCCGTCCTAACTTCTAAAGAGGAATTATCACACAAAAGACAAGCTCTCTGCATTAATTTTATTTGCTCTTTTGTAAATTCCGACATACTTCCCTAAATCTCTCTGCCATCTCTGCAGGAGCAGTATTAATATCTTGAAAATTGTAAGTAAAACCAAAATTCTCATAAGTCATGAACTCGGGCGTAATTGGCAGCAGATGAATATGCAAATGCTTTAAACTACTTCCCGATTTTTTTGTTCCCTCTCTATAAAGAACGTTAACGTCCCTAACTCCTAAAGCTTCTCGAATAACATCCATGCCTAAAGAAATCATTTTATGGGTTGACAGCCAATCTTCCTCAGAATAATCCGCTAACTTCTCAAAATGTTTTTCGGGTATCACCATCATATGCCCTTCTATATAGGGAAAAAGGTTCATTGTTAGTACTACATCTTTTTCTCTAGCAATCACATATTTATCTTTTAAATGACAAAAAGGGCATTTATTGACCGTACTTGCTATCTCACTATACCAATGAGATTTACGCGCGTTTTTCTGCGCTTCTTCTGAGTAATTATCTTTGCTCTTATCTTTTGTCATTTAACCTAGATCTCTCCCATAAAATTTTCTTATAACGCTCTTCATCCATACACTCCTTAAAAATCTTTTTAACCTTTTCTTGAGCTACCTTATTTATAATTGCAGAAGCTGAAATATGCGAAGACTGGCGAGGTCCTTGAACTACTTCTCCACCGTAACCCGTAACTGTTTTATATTCCGGGCTATCCTTATAACCTTCGTTCCAACTCTCTTCAACAGTATAAAAAATATGCGGCTGCAGCTTCTTTAAGGTTTCTAACACATCAATCTCGGGAAAAATAACTACATGATCTACAATATCCAAATGAGCCAGAACATACGCCCGAGAGTTTTCAGACATCACCGGCCTGCCCACTCCTTTCAACTTACGTACCGCTTCATCGGAGGGTATTCCAACAACCAAAGCATCTCCTTCCAGCGCCGCTTGCTCTACAAAACGAGAATGACCAATATGCAGTACATCATAAGATCCTGAAACAAAAACTACTTTCTTTCCCTCAGTTTCATATTTCTCTGAGAGTTTTGGAAGATCCTTTGAAGTTAAAATAGTGTTATTGGCATTGAATGCTTTGTCCACCTGAGGAACCTGCTCGCCAAAATCGGCAGGACGCAGGGTCTCCGAAGGATCCATAGAAAAGTTTACTACCTTTCCATCCAGATAATCCTTAATAATTTGGAGCACTTTAATTGAAGCTATGTGTTCAACTAAATCAGAAACTGAGAAATACGGTTCGTACTTAGATTGACGGAAAATTTCTCCATTGTACATATCAATAATTGCCCGATCCTGTTCTGTTCTAAGCTCCTGCTCCCAATCGTGCTCACAAGTAAAAAATACATCCGGCTGAAGCATAATCAGGGCGGCTTGAGGTCTATCGTTATCAATAATAGTCACATAATCCACACTTTTAAGATAGCTCACTAGTTCAGCTCGTATTTGCTCAGGAATTAAAGGGTAATTCCTTCCTTTTGTTCTTTTGTCAGATGCATCAGAGGATATCCCCACCACCAGAGTATCTCCGCTAGCTTTAGCTTCTGCCAAATACCTACAGTGACCGGGATTTAAAATATCAAAGGATCCAATTGTGAAAACTACCTTTTTTCCTTGAGATTTCAGTTTTTTGGAAAGTTCCTGAAGATCTCCAAATTGAAGAAGCTTTTTATAACGACTATTGTATTTTTCCTTTTTGCTAGGAGCTTTCGTGCTTCTAGATGTAGTTTGAGAACTGCTCATTGTTGAATTTTAGCACAAAGGATTTGAACTTAATCTCAAAAGAATATATAGTCAAAATTGTACGTTTGAATCTACGCTTGGAGAAATTACTAAGGGGGGGGGAAGATGAGACAGAAGGTTCGGGCTAAAGTAAGGAAACCGAAAGTCCTGGAAGTAGAAAGAATTGACTTCTTCGGAACTCCGATATCGAAGGGAGGGGGATGCCCTCACTGTCACGAAACCACATCGTTTTCCTCGAGAAAGGGTGTTTGCACTTGTGGAAAATGCAAAGGGAAATTCAGAATCATCAAGTAGAAGATGGGAATGGGAGAGGCTCAGAGCTACATGCTCTGCCCGCACTGATAAAGATGTATTTGTCAGCTAGCCTCTAACTTTTTTTGGATTTCTTCTTAGACTTCTTTTTATCAGTTTTTTCTAAATTTTCTTTCAATACTTCTGGGCTTTCACGAGGATCCTTCCAGGAAGACCAATCACAATCAGGGTAATTACTGCAGCCGAAAAACTCCCGACCCTTAGCTTTCTTCTTTACAATTTCACCATCTTTACATTTTGGACAATCTACATCTATCTTATCTAAGTAAGGTTTGGTATTTTTGCAGTCAGGATAATTACTGCAGGCTAAGAACTTCCCGTAACGACCTCTCTTTAATATGAAATGGCCGTCATCACATTTATCACAGGGACCAAAATTCGTAACTTCATTACCATCATCATCATAAACTTTGTCTTCTTCCAAAGGTTCGGCATAATCACATTCGGGATAGCCGGAACAACTTAAAAACTTACCGTACTTACCCAACTTCACTACTAACTTATGTTCATTACACTTAGGACAAGTTTTGTTGGTTTCTTCCAAAGTAGTAACATCTCGTTTATTTAGTTCTTCTTCCTTCTTCTCAAGCTTTTTCTCAAAAGGCTCATAAAACTCCCTTATTACCTTGTGCCAATCCTTATCGCCTTCTGCAATAGCATCCAAATCATTCTCCATTTTTGCAGTAAAATCATATCCAACAATGGAAGGAAAATGTTCAGTAAGTAAATCAGTTACTACATATGCTACGGTTTCCGGAACAAAATAACGTCCTTCCTTAACTACATATTTTCTAGATTGGACCGTGGAAATTGTGGGGGCATATGTGGATGGTCTTCCAATTCCAAGCTCTTCCAATTTCTTAATCAAGGCCGCATCCGAGTATCTGGCCGGCGGTTGAGTAAAATGCTGATCCTTTCTTATTTTCTTTGCCTCCAGTACGGCTCCTTCTTTCACCTCCGGTAGCTGAACAAGGTCACCGGATGCCGCTTCCATTCCCAATTTCTCGCCTATCTTAAGCCATCCTTTGAAAGTAATTATTGAGCCGTTAGATCTTAATAAATAGCCTTTTTTGGATTCTATGTCCACTCTAGTACGATCATAAATTGCCGGCACAGATTGGCATTCTAAAGACCTTTGCCAAATCAATGAGTATAGTTTATATTCATCTTTTGTTAATTTTAAATCGCCCGGTGAATTATTAACCTGAGTTGGTCGAACTGCTTCATGTGCTTCCTGCGCACCCTTCGATTTTGTCTTAAATTGCTTCGCTTTTTTTGGAATGAATTCATCGCCTAATTCTTTTTTCAATAAACCTCTTGCATTGTTGATAAATTCCGGTGAAAGATTCAAGGAATCTGTTCTGTGGTAAGTTATGTGTCCCTTTTCAAACAATTTCTGAGCTATGCTCATTGTTCTTCGAGCAGTAAATCCAAAGACATTGGAGGCAGCTCTTTGTAATGTGGAGGTCTTGAAAGGCTTAGGTGTCTTGCGCTTCCTTTGAGTTTTCTTTACCTTTATTACTTCAAAATCATCTGCTTCTAAGTCTTTTTCTACTTCTACCGCTCCTTTTTCATCAGAAATTTCTATCTTCTCCCCCTCTTTCTTTAAAAGACTTGCCGTAAACTCATCTTTATCCTTAGTCAAAAAATCCACATCCAAAGTCCAATATTCCTCAACATCAAAAGCATCTCTCTCACGCTCTTTTTCAACTATTAAACGTACGGCAACACTTTGGACTCTTCCTGCAGAAAGGCCGTATCTTACTTTTTTCCAAAGCAATGGAGATAATTTATACCCCACTAATCTATCTAATACACGGCGTGCCTGCTGAGCATTTACCAAATCCTCATTTAATTCCGAGGGATCTTCAAATGCTTCTAATACTTTGTCCTTTGTTAATTCATGAAAAAATACCCGGGAAAATTTGGCTTTTTTATTCTTTTCAGAAAGCAGATGTTTCAAGTGCCAAGCGATAGCCTCCCCTTCCCTATCCGGGTCTGTTGCTAAAACTACCTCTTGTGTTTCTTTCGTTAATTTCTGAAGTTCCTTTATAGTTTTTTTGGCTTTTTTAGGGACAATGTACTTGGGTTCAAAATTGTTTTCCACATCCACTCCTAATTCTTTTCGAGGCAAATCACGTATATGACCTCTAGAAGACGTTACTTCAAATTTGTCTTTAGGTAAGTATTTGGATAATGTTTTTGCTTTGGTCGGTGACTCTACTATTACAAGATTCATACAATAGAAAGGATACTGGATTGGGAAAAGTTGTCAAATGGAAAATACCTCCTCTAAATATTGAGACACTTACTACACTACTTCTTTCTATCCCCGAACCAATAATCCAACAAGGTCCTCGCAATGGGAGCAGCATCATCCGCACCCCCTCCCCCACCCTCCAAATAAACCGTCAAAGATATCTCGGCATCTTCTAATGGACCCCAAACTGTAAAACCTGCGTGAGTACGTTCTTTCCCTGTCGGATCTATATATTCCGCGGTACTTGTTTTTCCAGCCAACTCCACACCATAAACATCTGGAAAATCAAAAAGAGGATACCCTGTTCCTCCCGGAGATACAGCTCTTCTTAAGCCCTCTCGAATAAACTTAAGATTAGTCTGGGAAGTCAAATTTTTTGCTAGGACTTCCTTCTCTGTGGCCTTTCCGCCCGCCTCTTTGACAACACGCGGCTTAACTAATTCAGAACCATTTGCAAAATAAGAAGTAACTATATTTGTCTGCAAAGGAGTGGCGATAAAGTCTCCCTGACCAATAGAACTAATATAAGTATCTCCCAAATACCAGTCCTTGTACTCACTATCAGGGACAAAACCCGGGATCTCCCCGGGAATATCAATTCCCGTTACACTTCCAAAACCAAATTTTTCTGACCACTCAGAAATTCTATCTATTCCCAGGCCCTTCACTCCCCCATAGCCCCCTCCAACAGTATAAAAATAAGTGTCATTACTTACCTGCAGAGCTCGCATTAAATCCACTTCCCCGTGACCATCCAACTTCCAATTTCTATACGTATAACCTGCAACAGATATGTAACCGGGATCATTAATCGTAAAGTACGGGCCGACAATGTTTTCTTCTAAAACTGCGGCTGCCATAATTAGCTTGAAAGTTGAGCCGGGAGGATAACCAGCCCCAACAGCACGATTAAAAAAGGGGAAATCTGCTTGATTTTGCATCTCTAGAAGTTCCTGACTGCTAACACCGGAAACCATCTTTTGTGCATCAAAAGAAGGATAGCTAACTAGAGCTAATATTCCACCCGTCTGAGGATCCTGCGCTACTACAATACCTGCGTCCGTTTCTAACTCAGGATCTTCAACAACTTTTTTCAACTCTTCATAAGCTAAATTTTGTAGACCTATATCAGCAAAAAGAACAACGTTCTCTCCTGCAACAGGCTTTTTATTTTCAAAATCGTAAATGGTTTCACCCAATGAATTCACCTGGACAATCTTTTCACCCGAAACGCCCGTCAAAACATCATTATAAGAATCCTCAACACCAGATTTACCTTCAATCTGAGGAGTTAAACTCT
>CAZWYL010000013.1:0-6066 GCA_964638225.1 uncultured Candidatus Saccharibacteria bacterium | reverse complement strand
GTAGCCCGATTCTGGGCAATAACTTCCCTATTATAATCATAAATAACCCCTCTTGGGGCAGGAACCTCATAAGTTCGAGTTTTATTTCTTTGTGCAAGAGCTTGAAATTCTTTTGACTTTAAAACTTGCAGATTAAAGCCGCGCCCCAAAAAAAGAAAGAAAGAAAATAGTAAGATTGCTGCATAAAAATATAGATGAAAAGTATACATTCTCTTTGTGCTGTCAAAAAAATCCTTTTTAACCAATGGATTTACTTCATCTAACTTATTTTCTCTTTCAAGAGCATTCACATTTAATGCACTTCTTTTTCTTTTTCCAAACCGCAAGAATTTTTTGAAAATTGAGGGGCGTGAAAATTTTATTTCATCAAAAAGGTTAGATTTCATATTTTTTACCTTACTAAACTAACATAAAAATTAATTTATAAACCAACTTGTATATGCTCCGAATCTCTCTTTAAATCAAGCTTAAGTATCAATAGATAAAATAAACCAAAACTAATAAAGTTCCATAGAACGAAAACCTGATCGAAGACAGCACTTCCCTCTTGGCTTACAAAAGACCAAACAACAGAAAAAAGAGGAATCGCAATCAAATAAAGCAGCACATTATCAAATAAATATTTTTTAACATAGTAAACACTAATCAAAAAAACCAAAAATATTATGGAGCTGCGTCCAAGAAAAACAGGCATTAAAAAATCCAATAAAATTCCTCCAATAAAGGCGCTGAAATACGCCTTTTCATATCTCTTCAATGAAAGTAAAGCCAACGAATACATGAAAATTAACACGGGAACAGGACCTCTAAAAAAAGGTGGCAAAAATGCAGATTGAACTAATACCAAAAGAGCCATAAGTAAAAAAAGCCTCAAATACACTTTCCAAGTCACTTTAGATCTCCCTCTACAAAAACAAATACTTTACTCAACCTCTCTATTTCCAATAAAGGAAACACTTGAGCACTTTTCAGAGGCTCCGTCGGTTCATCATAAACATCTCCAACCCTTCCAACTATAAATCCTGGTTTAAAAAACCCCTCTCTCCCTGAAGTGACTAACAAATCACCAGTAAGTAGAGGTTCTTTTTGCAAAACTCTTTCCAGCTTGAGTGACGTACCAAAATCACCCACTACAATTCCTTCCGTGGAGATCTGCTCCACTTCCACAGTTGCGGAAACGGAATCCAACTCTGCAGCCTCAATATTTTCAAGCTCTGCCGACTCATTGTCAGGGCTACCTGTATCAACTTGCGAAAGAGAAAAGCGCGTAACTGGAATTCTAAGATCCGGTGAATAAACCAAATTTACTAAGCTACGATATCTTTCAACCTCAGAAACCTGGCCTATTAAAAAATTCCTATAAACTACCATAGCTCCCTTAGACACCCCTTGAGTACTTCCCGCATTTATAAACCCCGTTGAGTTAGTTAAATCATTCGGATTGCCTAATAAAGAAACTAAAAATAAATTATCATCTAAGGAAGTTACTTCGCCTTGAGACTCTTCTCCAGTTTTTAAGAATTGCTGCTTTAACGCAATGTTTTCCTTCGTCAATTCATGAAGAGTTGAGAGATCCGATTGTAAACTTAAAACTTCTTCTTTTAGGTTTTGATTCGCACTATAAATCTCCTTAATTTGAACCATAAAAGAAACGTAATCTTCTAATTCAAGGGCCACGGATCTAAAAGGAATTGCCGATGAGTCTAAAACAAAACTTCCTGCCTCCTCCACAGGCCATAAGATATTTAGAAAAGACAAAATAAATATAAAAATGCTTAAACCAAGATATTTCATAGTCGGTAAATAGAGATGCTAGCTCAACTAATCTTTACTAAATTCAATAAATTATTATCGTCCAACAGTTTCCCACAACCCTTCACCACACAGGAGACGGGGTCATCTGCCAAATGTACAGGTGCTTTAAGTTCTCGAGAGAGTAGACGATCTATGTCTTTCAACTGAGAAGTCCCTCCAGCTAAAACCAAACCATTGGAAAGAATATCCGGCATCAATTCGGCGGGAACTTCCTCTATCACATCCTTGATGGCATTGATAATCTGCTGCAAAGAACCTTTCATAGCAACTGTCAATTCCGAAGAGGAAGCATTTATAGAACGAGGTAGACCCGTTTTTAAGTCTCTGCCTTGAAAAATTATCTCACTAACATTCTTTGAACTCTCCGAAAATTCTAAAGCATGTCCGAAATTACATTTCAAATCCTCAGCAGTTTTCTCACCCAGAAGCAAATTATATTTTTGCCTTGCGTAATTCACTATATCCGCATCAAGTTGATCTCCGGCTATCCTTAATGAGCTACTAACAACAATTCCACCCAAGGAAATGACAGCTATTTCAGTTGTGCCTCCTCCTATATCTACAATCAAATTTCCCGCGGCTTTCTTAACAGGAAGATCGGCTCCAATTGCTGCGGCCATAGGTTCCTCAACCAAAATTGCTTTCCTTGCCCCAGCTGTCATCGCCGAATCTATTACAGCTTTTCTTTCCACGGACGTAAGTCCCGAAGGAACTCCAATAACTATACGGGGACGGGGGTATTTTGGAACCTTAGATGGTATAGAATTAACCGATTTTATGAAATGGGATAACATCTGTTCTGTAGCATAAAAGTCAGAAATTACCCCATGGCGAAGCGGCCTGATTGCCTCTAAATTCCTGGGAGTTTTGCCCAACATTTTTTTTGCCTCATTTCCTACAGCTAAAACTTGCTTTGTTTTTTTATGAATAGTAACGACACTGGGTTCGTTAATTAAAATACCCTTACCTTTGACATAAACCAAGATAGTTGCTGTCCCAAGATCCATACCAATGTCATATGAAATCTTACTCATCAATTCATCAAACATATATGCTGAGTTTAGCACATTCTTTTACAAAAGCATTTTTAGATTGTGTGGTAAAATTACAACATGGCAGTTCTAACAATAGTAAAAACTCCCAATCCAATCTTAGATAAAAAAACGGATAAGGTAACGGATTTTGGGGAAAAAACACAAAAAGTAATACAGGATCTAAAAGATACTCTAGAAAGTGCAGAGGATCCTAAAGGTGCCGGTCTATCGGCTAATCAGATTGGCTTTCCTAAAAGTATCTGTGTGGTGCGAAACTTTTTTCATGATCCGCTAGATCCTGAAAATGAGCTCTTTGAGGAAAAGGTTCTTATAAATCCAAAGTTAATTTCAGAAAACGGAGAGGGAGAATTAGACTGGGAGGGGTGTTTAAGTGTTCCTGATACCTATGGAAAGGTTAAAAGAAGCCCAAAAATTAAAATAAAATACCAAAATGAAAACGGCCTCCAAAAACGGGAAAACTTAACTGGTTTTTTTGCTAGAGTGGTTCAACACGAAATAGATCACCTGAATGGGATTTTATTTACTTCTAAAGTAAAAGGCAAAACTGTTACATCCGACTACTTTGATGAAAAATAACATGAATATAGCTTTTTTTGGGACTTCAGATAGATCTAAGCCTATTCTTGAAGCACTGGATGAAAATTTTGATCTGAAGCTCTGCGTTACTAAAACAGACAGAAAAGTAGGAAGACACCAAAAAACCGAAGAGACGTTAGTAAAGTCCTGGGCTAAAGAGAGAGGCATTAACTTTTTTGAAATTGAGAATATCCAAGGAGATGAAAAAGATTTACTAGACACACTTATCAGACAAAAAATAGATTTGATAGTTGTGACAGACTTCGGCTTTATAATACCAAAATCCATAATAAAGAGGTTTAAAAATGAAATAATTAATATTCATTTTTCACTACTTCCAAAATATAGGGGGGCAAATCCGGTGCAAGCGGCTATTCTCAGAGGAGACAAAGAAACCGGGATAACATATCTGCTCATGTCTGAGGACTTAGACGAAGGCCCTATTCTAAAACAAATCCTCTGCAGACTTACCGGTAAAGAAACTTCGGGAATTTTATATGAAAGGCTGTTTGAATTAGCAGCCAAACATTTACCACAAGTGATAAAAGAATATGCAGCAGATAAAATCCAACCCCAAAAACAGGACCACGAAAAAGCAATTATCCACCATTCCCCTTCTCACCCTAATAGCACATATATCTATAAAGAAGATGCAGAAATCAACTGGAATGAAAGTGTGGAGCAGATCGAGAGAAAAATTAGAGCTTTTAATCCGTGGCCAATTGCCTGGACTACCTTAAATGCATTGGAAAATAATAAGAAGCTGGAAGAAGAGAATTTAAACATTCGAGAAAACATAGATAAGAGCTTAAGAATTAAGATTTTTGAAACAGAAACAACTCCTAAAAAGAGGTTATCTCCTAAAAAAGTTCAAGTGGCGGGAAAAAAGGCTACAACTTGGGAAAATTTTAAAAACGGATATACCGTGAATTCTCAAAACAGTTAGAAAAACAAATCCCTTATAAGTTAAGTTTTTCTTTTGTTATGTAGGAAGGGTCTTTCTTGTATTTTTTAAGACAGGAGGCGCAGAGTGTAATTCTGACTCTTCTGCCATCTATTTCTATCCGCTTATTTCTAAGATTAGGTTGCTGCCTGCGTGTAGATCTACGGGTAACTCTTTTACCAATACCTCTAGGGACAAGATTCCCTTTCTTTGCTGTTTTTTGACATATCTGACATATTCGAGCCATAGCATTGAGATTAAAGCATAAAGAAAGAATTGTGTCAACGGCATTTGAGTGTGACATTGCGTTTAATACACAATACCTGAATAAAAAGGGTAAGGTGTTGAGGGATGGATACACGAAAACCGGTCAGAAACTTCACTGACTAATTTAGCTTACGTGTATCCACAATCAACCTACGTCCTCGTCGTCGTCGTCGTCGTCGGACGTCTTCGGGCATCTGTCTCGAGTTTTGCATCACGCTCTGCATCGCGCCATGCTTTCTCAACCTGCTCTCTTGAGGCCTTCGTATCTCTCGCTGCATCATCCGCCGTGTACGTCATTTTCAGCCTCCTTAAGGGCTAATACGACAACTTGAACAGTTATAACCTAAATTTTAAAATAAGTGGCAACAAAAGTCAATAATACAAAGGTTACCTGGTAGTCCTTGTTTGACATAGGTCCTCGATTCATAACACCATAAAAGCAAATTTGGAGTATCTATAAATAAAAACTGTAAATCTTCAAAAACCTGAACTTTATGATAAAATCTTAGAGCGAAAGGAAAGGCCGCACTAATAATGCCTGGATAGCTCAGTGGTAGAGCAATCCCCTTGTAAGGGATAGGTCGTGAGTTCAAATCTCACTCCAGGCTCCAGCAAAAATCGCGCAGCACTTTCTGCCGACTCAACGATAATCTGAGCAGAGCGAGGATTTCGTTGTGCCCGGAGAATCCGCTGCAGCAGACTTTGAGTAATTAAAAAATGAGTGGTGTTATGTCCGAAGCCCCGCCCTGGCGGGGGTGAGTATACTGAAATTGCAAAAAAAGTACGCGGAAATTCTGAGTAGTTTAGAGAGAACAGATAGTGTTATCATTAAATGTGTCAACATGCCGGGGTACCGAATCGCGAACAGTTTGAAAAACTTTTGCGAGCCAACAACAATATGAGCAAAGCGAAGATTTTGTTGGAGTGTTAAAGTGCAAAGCACTTTAACAATGTGCTACGGTTACAGAGAAAATTGAAAATCAAAGATCAGATTGTGCTAACACAACGGGCCGGGGTACCGAAGCGGTCAAACGGAACTGTCTGTAAAACAGTCGGCTTATGCCTACATAGGTTCGAATCCTATCCCCGGCACCAAATTCGTTGCGGAGCAACTCGTTTTACTTGACAACAAGCAGTCCGAAATGCCTTCGGCATTATCGTTAAACTTGAAAATTCCGTCAAGACGGAATATTTCAAGCCCACTTAGCTCAGTCGGTAGAGCAACTCCATGGTAAGGAGTAGGTCGGCAGTTCGATTCTGCCAGTGGGCTCCATACAGATTGCAGTGCAAATTTACATATCATTAAAAAATCCCTGTATAATAATCACGCATAGGGGTGTAGCTCAGTTGGCTAGAGCACTCGTCTCCAAAACGAGGTGTCGGGGGTTCGAGTCCCTCCACCCCTGCCAA
>CAZWYL010000012.1:0-21467 GCA_964638225.1 uncultured Candidatus Saccharibacteria bacterium | reverse complement strand
AGATATTTATGTACAGCTTTTAGATTCCCCGGCTCAACATCTTTAAAAATTTCCGAGTAAAACTTGCACATTTCTTTTTCATGTTTAAGCCACTTCTCTAACTTTGATCTTTTTATCCCGTTTGGAGCCGGTACAAAATCTAATGCATACTCATCTCCGTAAACAAGATTAAAAAGTAATTTTGCTCTTTCTATATGAAACTCACTGGTTACCACTGTAATTTTTTTGATTTCTGCTGGATCAATGTGGATAACTCTCGTAAAATAGGCATTTCCAATTGTATCTAAAGAAGCTTCCTCAATTAAAATTTTTTCGCGGGGAATGCCCTGACTTACCAAATATTCCTTTCCTTTGCGGGCTTCGGTTGTGGATACGTTTTGTCTCTTTCGGTAGCCGTTCATGCTGGAAGTAATAATCAAATCATAATTTCCGGTTTTGTACAGTTCTACGGTTTTGTCTAAACGAGTTTTCATCTTTTGTGTAGGCTCTCCATTATTTTCCAGACCGCCTCCCAAACAGATAACAGCTCTTAAATTTTTTTGACTTGTGTCTTTCATGACTTGTTTTAATTGCACATTCAATCCTATCATAAAAATAGATGCAAACTGATTATGCTATCTGGTAATATTTAACGTGCTATGAATTCTAAACCAAAAGTAACTGTAGTGGGGTTGGGTTATGTGGGATTGCCGCTCGCTTTGGCTATTGCAAGAAGCCGAAAGTACGAGGTTTTTGGATATGATATTGACGAGAAAAAACTTCAAACTTTACGCGACGGAGAAAATCCCCTAAAAGATGAAAGTGTAAGTTTTTTAAATGGTTTTATTGGCGACGTTGATTATGCTGGCCCTGATGAAATAGATAAAATTGACGAAAGTGATTTTTTTATAATTGCCGTACCAAACCCGGTTACTGAAAATTACGAACCTGATTATTCTCATATTATCAGCGCTAGTGCAGCTGTAGCTCCTTACATGAAGGAAGGCTGCTGCGTGATAATTGAAACTACCGTGAATCCGGGTACTTGTGAAGAGGTTGTTGCGCCGGTGTTGGAAGAGGGAAGTGACTTGAAAATGGGAGAGGATTTTGTATTGACTCATTGTCCCGAAAGAATTAATCCGGGGGACCCCAAATGGAACGTTTTAAATATTCCCAGGAATATAGGTTCTTCAACTAAAGAAGGAAACAGGGAAGCTGCTGATTTTTACAGGTCAATTATTGATGCCCCTGTCTATGAGGTTTCTTCACTTAAGGTGGCAGAGGCCACAAAGATTGTTGAGAATACTTTTAGGGATATTAATATTGCGTTTGTTAATGAGCTGGCAATGTCATTTGATAAGTTTGGAATAAACGTTTTGGAGGTTATTAAAGGATCTTCTAATAAGCCCTTTGGATTTTTGCCTCATTATCCCGGAGCTGGTGTGGGCGGACATTGTATCCCGGTTGATCCTTACTTTTTGATTAAAAGAGCAAAGCTGAATGGTTTTGACCATCGGTTTTTGCGAATGGCCCGGGAAATAAATAACGGAATGCCAAGTTATACAGTTGAGGTTTTTGAGAACGGGGTGGGGGAGGCTTTTGGAGATTTAGGTTCTGAGGGAATTAAGGTGGGAGTGCTTGGTTTGTCGTACAAGCCCGACGTGGGTGATTTAAGAGAATCCCCCGCAATTAAAATTTATTCTTTGTTGGAAGGGCGGGAGGAATGTGAAGTTAAGTTTTTTGACCCCTATGTTGAGGATTTTAAAGGTATGAATTCCGCTTCTTCTTTGGATTCCTTGGTTGAATGGGCGGATGCTTTGGTTTTGGTGACTATGCACAAGGAGTTTAATATTCTTCCGGCTTTGTTGAAGAAGTACTCTAATGTGAAGTTTTTGGTGGATGGCAGGAATGCCTTTACCCCTTCTGATTTCTCTGATTCCCTTGTTTATAGGGGGATTGGGACGAATAGTTTTTAGGGTTTTTTTGCTTCTTTTTCTTGCCACGCACCCTTTTACTATAAGATAATTATGTGGTAAAATGCGGATGTTAGTTTGACAATAAGGCAAATCGCTTGATTTAGGCTGGTTTTCTTCCATTTTCGGCTTTGGTTTTTTCGCTTCGGAAATATATCTACAGGAGGTAGAAATGAGCAAGAGAATTTACGCCGTGAGTATGGCTTCTTTGCTCCCTTTAAGCTGGGGGCCGGGGGGACTAGCGCGTTCCCATAAGTATGCTTCAAAAAGAGGCATGGGCATTCAGGCACTTCCTTTTCGAGGAAGTACTCTTTTTGCCCCTAACAAGGCGGGCTCAACCATTGTGTCCTTGGAGGGTGCGTGGAACGAGGAGGCAGGAGATCTCAAGAAAGCTCTCGAAAGGCTTTTAATCGGAAACCAACATCTCCCCAGCCTGTGGGATTGGGTCCTTTTTGGGCCCGGTCACGAGAGCCGAGAGAAGGAGATGTATTATGGGTTTTCGTGCTTTCCCCGGAAGATCCACCACATTCCCCCAAAGCCCGAAGGAACGGGATCCGGTTTGTGGCTGGAGGTCACTTCTTCTTTGCATAGGTACGTTAGAGAGGAGGGAACTCTTCTCAATTGGCTTTGCGCGAAGGATTACAGGTTGGTTGTGGACACGCTGTACGTTCGCCGTCCGCAGAAGCCTTGGCATCGTGTTCCCTTTGATTGCGGTTGCTTATACGCAATTAGAACGTTGGTGAAAAAGGGAAAGGTTGGAATGATTCACTTTCAACCGGCTCACGACGACGGCGAGTTGGATAACTTTATGGCCGGAAAGGCAACGCTTTTGCAGCCCATTTTATGGGCTCTGCAGGAAGCGGGTCCTGTGCCTGTGGTTATCGAAACTCATCCTTTGGCCGGGTACGACCTCGCGGACGTGCGAGACCGGATCAGCGAAGAGCTGGATGAATGATTAGGTTCGGTTGTAAGACCGGATCAGCGAAGATTTGGATGATTAAGTTTGGTCGTGAGGCCCTCAGTGTTAGAAGTTTGACATTGGGGGTCTCCTTTTTTTGTTAAAATATCTACAATGAAGCTTTTTTGTTCCCCAAAAATTAGTACTTTTTTTAAAATTATTGCCGCTGCGGTTTTAGTGTATTTCTTCTCTTGGTTTTTTGCTTACAAAACAGGAATGAATGAATTGGTAATTCAATCTGAGGATACTTTACCGGCAATATTTATGCCCGTTACGATAATAAAAGAGGGAACTATTTACCTGGATTCATACTACGACATGCTTTTGGAAAGATATCCCCATCCCGATGATAAAGACTACGAAAAAGGTCTTGTGCCGTTTTACCTTCGCGAGATACCTTTAATAACCCTTGAATGTGATCCCAATCCTGAAAGTCCACCTTTTGGTCTGGCTCATTACATCTCCGCCTTTCCAATAATCACACCCCTTTTAGCTCTACCGATATACTTTTTTCCCGTGGTTCTTGGCGTTCCCATAACCTGGGAAACCCTGATTATCTTGTCTCATGTATCTTCTGCTTTTATTATTGCTTTTTCGGGAGGGTTTCTGTATTTGTTGTTGGAAAAGCATTTTTTTAAAGATGGGGAGGGGGAGAAGGAGGGATTTTTGGAGGGTCAGAAAGGGCCGTTCTGGAAAAAAGCGGTTTTACTGCTGGAACAAAAGCCACTTCTACTGACAGCAATTTATCTATTTGGAACTATAAACTACGCACATATTTCTCAAGCCTTGTGGCAGCACGGAACAGTGCAGCTGTTTACGATATTGGCACTTTACGCTTTGTATGAAAAGCGGCACATCCTAACCGGATTGTTCTTTGGTCTAATGCTCCTCTCCCGCCCCACCTCAGCCATTGCCGTAGGATTGCTGGGATTACTGGGAATATTTTTTAAGTATAACTTAGCGAACACCTCTTTTAAGCAAGCTTTTGCAGACGCGAAGCGTCGAAACGCGCGTCTAAAAGAGGGTGTTCGCTATTTAATTAAATTAATCACTGGGCTTACCCCGGCAATACTCTTCTTCCTTTGGTACAACTCCACCTTCTACAAAAGCATCGCCAACCAAGGATACTCAAACCAAATCTTCACAGAATGGAAAGGACGCTTTCCGGAAGGTTTTCTCGGCCTCTGGTTATCCCCGTCAAAAGGAATTCTGGTTTATTCGCCAATTCTAATTTTCTCCTTATACGGCATTTACCAAGCCTTTAAATACAGCAAAAAAAATTTTCAATACTTAATATTTTCCTTAATAGTAATAATTCACATTTTGGTTTTAGGATTTTGGAAACATTGGTATGGTGGATGGTCTTTTGGTTACCGCATGGCCTCAGACGTCTTGCCATTCCTGGTGCTCCTTCTGGTTCCATCTGTAAAATCCAATCTTTTCAAAAAATTTAAAACCGTTTTTTATTTGCTCTTTGGTTTTTCCGTGTTAGTACAGGTTTACGGGATAGTCTTTTTCGATGGGGTTTGGCACGCGGCCTATGATCTGGGTTATCAAAATACCAGTTGGCTTTGGTCTGTTGAAAACAGTGAATTGGCTTTTAATATCCGCCGAATTCTAGTAAAGCTTAATCTTCGCACCACTCCGTTTTGATCAGTAATGCAAAAGTCCTTCAAAAAATCAGATTTTTTGGTATACTCATCATACATTTGTTCCAAGCGCCCTTTTATGAGGGCTTAGTTAAGGAGGAAGAAATGCCAGCAGAGGGGAAGGTAGTTTTTTCTGTAAGAGGAACTTTGTCCTCAGCCGAACTGCGCAAGATAGAGCGCATGTCGGGACTGTCTATAGCATCAACCGCGGAGAGGGGTAGGTCGTTTACCAAGATTTATGCCCCCTTCAAGAAGAAGGGAGAACTTTCCACAGCGTTGTATGCCTTGGGGTATCCTCCTCGATAATGTACTGTTGTTCCTTTTCGTTAGGGGACACTGAAAAATACAGCTTTGTTGCTTTTTTGGTGTTCCCTACAATTACTTTTTTATCTTAATTTTCATCTTTGTTATAATTTTCCTAGACTTTTCTGGATCCTAACAAAATCTATCTTTAATTGATTTTTCTGGCTTTTGTGGTAGGCTGTACCTACCGTTAAACTCTATAGACACTAGGAGGTGTTCAGATGGTTGAAATACAGGTTTTCGGCTTCTTAAGAGGCGAAGTAACAGATGCACTCAAGAGGGATTTGGTGGAAGAAGAAGGGAACATCTTGTTCTACCATATCGGCCGCTCAAAGACCTGCATTGAGGTCGATGCTGAGAATGAAGAGGCTGTGCGTCAATGGCTGGATATGAGAGGATATATCGTCATAGACACGGACACACTAGAAGATTGATTTGACAACAAAAAACAGGATTATGAGGGATACCTAGAAGCTAGGTCCTGTTAACAACAGTAGTTTAGTCGTTGTTGTTTCCCTCTTCGTTTTTTCTGCATTAAGCTTTTTCCTACAACCACTCTTAGAAAACTTTCAATTGACATTTCTACTCTATTTGGATATCTTATAGCTACGTTAAATTAGAGGATCTATAGCAGAGGGGGAGAAATATGAGTTTCCCGGCACGAAGTGTCGCAATTGTAAGGGGGTTTCTAACCTTAGGAGATATGCATTCTTTGAACGCATTAGTGGGGAGTCGAGTAGTAATCCACTTCATAGGGCGAGATCGAACTTGCGTGGACTTTCCGGTAGGTAAGGAAGATCTTGTCCTTCAATGGTTGAAGCAGACGGGCTTGAAAGTTTTACATCTCTCGGAAGGAGGTAAAGATGCGTAGGACGTCGATTGTAGTCGCAGAGATTCTGCCAACTTCGGTTGATCTCAAACTGAGTCGTTTACTGAACCGAAGGGTGGGTTCGGACGTCGATGACGGACTAACTTATATCTTCTTTCCCTCCGACCATGAGCAGGAGGTTAGACAATGGTTGGAAGACAAAGGATATACCGTCTTAGTGGATCCGCAAGAGAGCTGATTTGACAACAAAAAACAGGATTATGAGGGATACCTAGAAGCTAGGTCCTGTTAACAACAGTAGTTTAGTCGTTGTTGTTTCCCTCTTCGTTTTCTTTTTGCCCTCCCGTTCAGATCCAAAACTTTTCTTAATGTATAATTTTCTTAATTAAAATGAAAAAAGTCAGTGTAGTAATCACAACTTATAACGAGAAAAAATTTGTTAATAAATGCCTCGATAACCTCAAAAAAATCAAAGAGATAACCTATCCTGAATTGGAAGTAATAGTTAAAGATCAATCTTCCACAGACGGTTCCCGTGAAATAATTGAAAAAGATTATTCCTGGGTTAATTTAATTAAAGGAGAAAATGTTGGTTTGTCTAAAGCTTATAACAAAGCTTATAAAATGACTGATTCACCTTACATTTTATTTCTAGGAATGGATGCATTTCCGGAACCAAACACTATCCCTACATTGGTGGAATATTTTGCAGATCATCCGAAAGTAGGAGCAGCAACTTGCAAACTTGTTAAAGGGGATGGCACTTTGGATATGGATGCTCATCGCGCATTTCCCACACCCTGGATTTCTTTATCCAAATTTTTGGGTTTAAACAAGATCTTTCCAAAATCTAAATTGTTCAACAATTATTTTTTGCCTGGCGAAAACATGGAAGAACCCCATGAAATCGATATGTGCATTTCGCATTTTTTATTTGTACGCAGAAAAGTTTTGGATGAGATTGGAGGTTTTGATGAAGATTATTTTCTCTACGGTGAGGATGTAGATGTTTGTTATAGAGTTAAACAAGCGGGTTGGAAAATAATGTGGCTCCCGCAATGTCAAGCCATTCATATGAAGGGAGGTTCGGTTGGAATTCGAAAAACCACAAGAAAAAAGATCAATAAACCCCTTAAGCACCGCCTGAAAATGCAGAGACTCTCTGCTGAAGCAATGGAAACATTTGTAAAAAAGCACTATATGCAAAAATATCCAAAACCGTTGGTTTACCTTATGATTTTTTCTTCTCGAGTTTTGGGTAAAATTCGCGTTTTTGTTGAATCCTTAAAGTAAAAGGTCCACTTTAATTAGAGGTGCTTTTCATCTTCCTAATAAGAGATACTTTATCTGGCTTCATTCTATTCTACTTAAATTAGAGTATTAGGTCTTTTTTTCTTTGGTTTTTTAGATAGAATATAGATATTGTGAAAACAAAGTTTAATAAAGAAGGAACAAAATCGAATAAACACTCCGGAAAAATGAGTCTAAGAGAGTTAATTGATAAAGTATCCGGAACTTACAAGACTTCCCGGATAATAACTAATGAGGAAGTTTTGCGCTCTCTTAAGAGATATCCTTAATAATTTTGAAAATTCTCATGACAATATATCTGGATGCTAGTTTTTTAGTAGCTCTCTTGTTAGAAAATCATGCAATGCACGAAACAGTTTATGAAGCTCTAAAGGCTTTATCGAAGAGGCCTATAAGGATTTTTCTTTCAACTTTAACAGTTGATGAATGTTGGTACGTTCTGTATTTATCCCGCGATAATAAAAGAAGCTCTTTTTCTGAGTTCTCAATTTCCTTTGCAAAAACTATAAAAGATTTTCTAAACACAAATAACGTTGTTTTCCCGGATTTTTGTAATGGGAGTGCTTTATTAAGGAGAGCTCTAGACGGATCTTCAAGATTTAATCTACGTCCAAGGGACGCTTTTCATTACGCTTATGCCTCTAATATTAATGCTTTATTTTATACTTTAGATAATGATTTCACATGTACAGATCTTACTGTACGACTACTAACCTAATTTTTGTATTATTCTTTTTAAACCTAAGTCTCTGTTTCCTGTATAATTAGGCTAATATAGGCTTATTTCTGTTCATTTGTGCTGTTCGTTGTTATTGTCTATCTGCTCGGAAAGATAAATCAAATTTATGCAAGAAGCCAAACAAAAATTCAATATCATCTGCCTTTCTAATCAGCTTTGGGACTTTCCAAACTGGACGAATAAACGGCATGTAATGACTCGTTTGGCGAAAAGAGGTCATAAAGTTTTATTTGTGGATCCCCCTATAAATTTAGGCAGAGTTTTTCTGCGCCAAGTTATGCGTGGTCATTGGGGAGCAAAACGTCTTCTGACCCAAACAAAAAAAGACTCGTCCGGCGCATTAGTTTATACCCCAATAGACATAATCCCTTTCAAATCAATCACATCGAAAATTCACGCCTTCAGGATAAAGAAAATTGCCAAAAGGTATTTTAAAAACAACCGAAAAACACTTCTTTGGGTCTATCATGTTGAGATAGAACATCTGCCCAACTACTTAGAAGCTATTGAAAAAGATCTGTTGATTTATGATTGTGTCGATAACTATGAGGGAATGCCTCAATACGATACTGAAGAAAAGAAAGAGCAAGTTAGGCAAAAAGAATCTTATCTTGCTTCCAAAGCAGATGTTGTTTTTGCCAGTGCTCCGGGATTGGTTGATAAACTGGAGAAATATAAGGAGGAGGTATTTTTCACTCCAAATGTAGGGGATTTTAAGAAATTTTATGATGTGAGAAATAGGGATATAGAAATTCCTGAAGAGCTTGAAAAGATTCCCCACCCTCGAGTTGGCTTTGCGGGTTCGTTGGATGAATATAAGTTTGATCTGGAGTTAATGAAGAAGGTAGCGGAAGAAAATTCTCATATTTCTTTTGTTTTAATTGGACAGATAGCCCTAAAAGATCGCAGCACAAGTTCGGAGTCTTTAGGTCTTGATGAGTATCACAACGTCTATCTTTTAGGTCAGAAATCTTATGAAACTTTAGAAAGGTATTATGCGGGATTTGATGGCTATATTATTCCTTATAATTTAAACGAGTATACAGTAGGCGGATGTTTTCCAGTGAAATTTCACGACGCACTTGCAGCAGGTCTTCCCACAGTGGTTACTGACTTGCCAGCTTATCTACCTTTTAAAGATGTTTCTTATATTGCAAAAAACCAGGATGAATTTTCTGCACTAATAGGAAAATCTTTAATTCAAGATGATGCAAAAAAGGTTAAAGCTCGGCAGAAAGTGGCAAGAGAAAACAGCTGGGATGGGAAAGTTACTCAAATGTTAGATATCATAAGAGAGCATCTATGAATATTTTATACACGTTAAATTCAGGGCAAATTGGAGGAATGGAGCAGCATGTGTTGGATTTGGTCTCTGGAATGAGCTCTAATGAACACAATGTTTATGTATGGTGTGCTGATGGCCCTTTGGTGAAAGATTACGAAGAAGCAGGCGCGCAGGTATTTATTCAGAGGATTCGCTTGGACATTGACCCCGTCTATATCTTTAAGCTATTTAATTTCTTGAGAAAACAAAAAATTGATGTGATTCATGCTCACGAATTGAAAGCTGTAACCAATAGTTTATTAGCAGGCTTTTTGGCCAAGACTCCTGTAAGAATTTCCCACACCCACACTCCAATCTCTGAATGGAGAATCTCTAGTTTAAAAAAGAAAATAAACACAGGCGTTAATTCATTTTTTGTAAACAAGTTCTCATCCAAGGAGATAGCTTTAACTGAGAGCCGTAAGGAAGCTAAAATAGAGGAGGGGATTTGTTCTGAAAAATTAGAAGTCATCCCCAATGCATTGGACATTTCTGATTTTGAGATTAGTTCAGGGAAAAAACAGCAATACAGGGACGAAATAACTCAGCGATATGATATTCCTGAGGGAAGCTATATTTTTGGTAATGTCAGCAGGATCAGTAAAGAAAAAGGCCACGATATTCTAGTGAAGGGTTATAAGAATTTTTGCGAGATTCTGGACAAAAGGGGAATTGAAAACAACACTTTTTTGTTTATTGGAGGGGGTGGGGTTTTGGAAGAGCAGCTGCATGAACTGGTTGGAGAGCTGGGTTTAAAGGACAGGGTTGTTATTACAGGAAAATTTTATTCTGAGGACCACAAGAAATTTTATTCCACCTTTGATAGTTTTGTTTTCCCTTCTTTAGCTGAGGGTTTTGGAATAGTTTTAATAGAGGCTATGGCTTTTAGTCTTCCGGTGTTGTGTTCAGATTTAGATGTTTTAAAAGAGGTTGGAGGTGCTACTGTACGTTATTTTGAAGTTGGTTCGGCCGAGAGTTTAAGTTTGAAAATGTTCGATTTATACGAGCGAAGGGATCAGTATTATAATTTTGGAGAAAAGGCGCATGAACGTGTTGAAGAGCTTTATTCAATGGATGCGTTCATAGAGAGATATATTAATTTGTATCGGGAGCTTTCTTTATGAAGGTTTTGATGTTGGGGAGAATAGGATTGCTGGAAAATGGGGGAGGAGACAAGGTGCAAATTGAGAATACGGCTAAAGAATTAACCAATCTTGGGGTTGAAGTGGATATTAAAACCGGTTTAGATGTTGATTTAAGTCCTTATGATTTGATTCATGTTTTTCAATTGGATTGGACGTCGGAGACATATTTTTATGCGAGAAAAGCCAAGAAAGCGGGAAAGCCTTTAATTCTTTCTCCCATTCATCATTCTGTAAAGGAAGTTGCACTTTTCGACGAGACCTATGCTTTTGATTTTAGAAGATTGTCTCGTTCTCTTTTGAAAAAGCAGCATTCCAGGGATACTTTTAAAAATGTTTACCGTTCTTTTTTTGATTTAAGAAAATTTTTGCCTACTTTAAAGAGCATTTTTATTGGTTTAAAGAGAATGCATAAACGTACCTTAGAGATGTCAGACGTGGTTTTGGTGCAGACTGAACTTGAAGCCCAAGATTTGAAAGAAACTTATGATGTGGAAATTGATTGGGTCAAAATTCCCAATGGTGTTGGAAGGCAATTTAGAGAAAAAACTGATTTCTCTAATCCTTTTTCGGATGAAGAGTTTAAAGATTATGTTTTGTGTGTTGGGAGAATTGAGCCTCGCAAAAATCAATTGAATATTATTAAGGCTATGGAGATGGTCAGAGAAGAACTTGGTGAAGATATAAAACTTGTATTTATTGGGAGAAAAACCCATCGCAGACACTATGAGTACACTTATAAATTCAATAAAAAACTGCAGGAACTTTCTTGGATTAAACACATTTCTCAAGTTCCTTATGAGCAAATGCCTTCTTACTATCATTTTGCCAAAGTAGGAGTTTCTGCCAGTTGGTTTGAAACAACAGGTTTAACTAGTTTGGAGGCTATTTTTTGCGGCGCTAATGCCGTAGCATCGGGGGACAGAGCCAAAGAATATTTGGGTGACAAGGCGTTTTATTGCCGGCCGGATAGTGTAGAGTCTATCAGAGATGCCGTTATTGAAGCATATAGAGCCCCTGCTCTTGAAATAAATCAAGAGATGAAAAGGGCATATACATGGGAAAATGCCGCCGCTCAAACCTTGGAAGTTTACAAAAATAGTTTAAAATGAGTACGCTATGAATCTGGATATTCTTATTGTAGTTTTAATATTTTTAGTTTCACTTGTCCTGATTTACTGGGATAAGAAGCTTTCATTTTATGTCCTTATGGTGCTTTCACTCTTTTTGCATAAAGAGCTTTTTAGTTTTTACCGGTGGAATCTCTTGCCAATCAGGATTTTCATGTTTTCTTTTTTGGTTTGGGGGGTGTATGAGTCTTTGAGTTGGTTTTTACAGAGCCGAGATTTGAAAAAGCTTTGGGGATATTTGAAAAAACCTTTTATATCCTTGTTAATTACCTTGTGGGTTGTTAGGGGAATTTCACTTTTATTTACCGAAAATCTTTTTTCAAGTGTTACTTTGTTTGGCTTTTTTACCACAATGGTTGCTCTTGGAATTTTCCTTTACATAAGGTACAAGAATTCTCCTGATGAGGTTTTTAAGTTTATTAAGTTTTATATTTATGCTTTATTTGTTCTTTGTCTTTTTGCTTATTTTCAAGGTTTCTTGTATTTACGCACTGGATTTATAATAGGCGCTCTATGGAACGTGCCCGGTAAATTTCCAAGGTTGGGGTCGATTTTCTGGGATGTGAACCACTTTGCAGGATTGTTGGCTGCTATTTTGCCGGTTTTGGGGGCTTTAATACTTGTTGCAAAGGGCATAAAAAAGAAAGTTTTGTATATTTTTATGTTTATTTCTATGACCGGGGTTTTAATGCTCACTAATTCAAGAACTTCCTGGGTTTTAGCTTTTGTTGCCCTAGTGTCATTTTTTGGGATTCTTTTGTTTAGGCGTTTTGGAATGCGGGGTATCTTTGCTATATTGTTTGTTTTAACTCTAGTTTCTTCGTTGGGTCTAGTAGAGTATATGGACAAAAGCAGTCCTTTTAGAAGAAAAATAAAAGATTATTTTCATTACCGCATGGATTCATTCGCGTCTCATATGATGCTGGTGGAGGGTTCCTATCAAATTTTTGAGGAATACCCTTATTTGGGCGGTGGTTATGGTGGATTTTTTGAGCACTTTGCTAAGACAGAGGTTGCATCCCGTTATTTTAGGAGAGATCCCGCAGCCTTTAATACCAGAGTTCCGGCACATACTATCTGGGGGGAAGTTATTGCAGAAACCGGATTTCTAGGTTTAGTTCCTTTTGTTTTATTTGTCTTTCTTGTTTTGGGAACGCTTTTGTATTTGGCTTTAAACGCCGCCAAGAAGCGTAATATATTTTTGGCTTCTGCAATGTTTTCTTCACTTTTAGGCTGGCTTGCTGCAGGTATTTTTTATTCTTATAACAGCGAATTTTTCTTTATCGTCTTGTTTTTGTTTTTTTTATACGGAATTGGAGTGCTGCAAGAGGATTATAATTTGAATAAAATTCTCTCTTTTTACGATAATTTAGGCAAAGTCCCACTTATTTTAATTTCTGTTTTAAGTTTAATTTTAATTTTTGCCGGACTAGGAGTAAACCATCTAATTCCTTGGGATGAAGCTATTTATGCCGGTGTAGCCAAAAATATGGTAGAGACTGGAGAGTATCTTGTTCAGAGATGGCATGATTCTTATCCCTGGTATGAAAAACCCCCTTTATACATGTGGCTTATGGCCGGTTTAATGAAAGTTTTTGGATATTCTTCTTGGGCCGCTCGTATTCCGTCTGCTATCTTTGGTTTAGGTACTGTCATAAGCGTTTATCTTTTCGTCAAGAAGTATTTTAATAAAGCTGCGGCCTTTGTTTCTAGTTTGGCTCTTGTCACTACAGTCCATTTTTTGTATTACGCACGTGCGTCCATGCTGGATGTAACCACTACATTTTTTATCAGCTTGAGTTTGTTTCTGTACTATAAATTTAGAGAAGCTTCTTTGTTCGGTAAGACTTTCTCTGGAGTAAAACGATTTCGTTGGATATTGTCCGGGTTGTTTCTGGGATTGGCGGTTATGACCAAGGGTGTAGTTGGATTTTTGCCTATTCCAATAATTTTTCTTTATGATCTGTACCTTTTGTCGATTTCACAGCAGAAGTTTAATAAAAATTTAATCTTTAATTATCTGGGGATGATTTTTGGTGCTATGGTTGTGTTTCTGCCTTGGCATGTGGCAATGTACGCTCGCTACGGATCTTCATTTATTGATAATTATATTGGTTATCATGTTTTAGACCGTGCCTTAACTTCTATTGAGGATAAAGGACGTCCCTTCTTTTGGTACTTTACGGTGATGAAAGTAAGTATGAGGATTTGGTTTGTCGTTTTGACTCCCGCCTTTTTCTACGGGATTTATAGGGCTTTTAAAAAGGATAATAGATTGGTTTTCCTGTTCATTTGGGTGTTTTTTGTCTTTTTGTTTTTTTCCAGTGCTCGGTCTAAGCTCATTTGGTATATCATCCCTATCTATCCAGCGGCTGCAATTATTATTGGTTATTTTGTCAAGGATGTGTTTAATTTAATGCTTGAGAAAATAGTGCCTTCTATAAACACAAATCTAGCTCGGTTTATTGGGTATTTTTTAATTGCTTCCTTTGCACTTTTCTATTTCTTTTTAAATAGGGATTTAGTCTATAGGAGTGATTTGACCGGATCACAAGCTCAGCTTCTAGAATTAAAAGATGAGCAGTTTGGAAAAGATACCAAGCTTTATGCCGACCGGATAGAACTTCCTTTGGTTTTATATTATTCGGATAGTCCTTTTGAGGTGGTTGATTTTACGCCTTTAAAATATATTTTAGCCGGTGCAGGCCCAGATGATGAAATTATTTTTATTACTAAGGAAAGTAGATTTAGAGCTTTTAAGGAGATACATTCAAATCTGCGGATGAGAAAGCAAATTAATGAATGGGTTTTAGGTTATTTGCCGTCTGCTGCTACTCTTAGAGAAGAGATGAACATGGTGGATGGTGTAGTTGAACCAGTTGAGAAAAATTAGATTTTATTTTTTAGCTTATCTTTGACGTTTTCTATTATTCCCTTTTGAGGGGAGAAGAAAATAAATTTTCCGGTAATAATTAAAGCAGCTATTGCGGCAAAAAGCTGTGCATAGGCCAGGCCCTGAAGTTTTAAGGAGGGTGTAAGAATCAAGACAGAAAGAAGGAAAGTGGCAAGTTTAGAAGTGTTGATAATAAGGATTTTCTTGGGGTCTTGCTCTATGAAAAAGTAGTTTTCCATAAAAGCTGATATTGAAGTTAGAGCTGCAGCAAAAACCAATATATTAAGCAGTTCTAATGACCCTTTAAATTGCGGTCCAAAAAAGGTTGAAATAACAAATCTAGAGCTTATTACCCCCACTATTCCCATGACTAAAAGGAGCATTGCTAAAAGGGCTGCTTCATCAAAGCTGTACTTTAGTTCTTGTTTTTTCCGTTTAGCATTTTTTGGCAAAAGTACAGTGAAGATGGACAGAGATAGTAGGGAGAACACTACTGAAACTTTACTTGCAAGGGAAAATATACCTACATCTGCAAATCCACTAATTATTTTTGCAATTGAATTTGAAAGAGCCGACCAGACCTCATTTATTGTTTGAGATATCCCAGCAGGCCAGGAATTTTTAAGCAGAATTAAGTTTTCCTTGCTGAGGTTTAATTTGATGTTTTTAAGTGGATTGGAGTTGATTAGTAAAAAACATCCTGAAAAAATAGAAAGGCCAAATATTGCGGATGCCATTTCCACGCTCGGGTTAATGAGCTTGAAGTAGAAAAAGGGGGCTGAAGCAGCTTTAATTAAGGCTGGTATTGTGTAAAGAAGCACCAGCAGGGTATATCTTTCTTCTCTTTGATAAAAAGCATAAAGAAGATAGCTTAGAGAATAAGCAACTACCCCTCCGGTAAAAATCAAACTTAGCTTAAGCGTCAGCAGGTTTAGAAGCGCAAGGACAGAGAATCCTATAATTAGGGCCGTTCCTGTGAGAACTATTTTAGTGTAAATAAGAGTACTTTTTTTAGTTTTACTAAGAATGGAGTTAGCAACAAAAGTTGAATTCGTGCCAAAATCCGTGAGGCGGCCTATTATGACCATTAAACTTATAAAAAGAGAGTATTTCCCAAATTGCTCTATGGGAAGTGCGTTGGCTACCGCCCACAAAAATATAAAACCCAGGAAAGCGTTAAACATGTTCCCTATGGTCACAAGAGAGATTTTTTTCAACATGTTCTAATCTTAGCACAGATAAGCTTTAGATTTATATGTATTTTGGCAATTTGTTTTGAATTGTGTTGTTGGATTTGCTTTTTAATTTTTTTATGGGATAAGATAAATCTATGTCTAAGAAGAATTCTCTAAAAATTGCGCTGGTTTGCGATGATCTAGTACAGTTTGGCGGCGCAGAGCGCCTTCTGATGGCAATTCATGAAATTTGGCCTGAAGCTCCTGTATACACTTCAGTAGTTTCAGATAAGTGGAGAGAGCGCTTAATAAGAGAAAAAGTTGATTTACGGACTTCGTTTATGCAGAAGCTTCCTTTTAAGGAAAGTTTTAACCGTTTTTATTCTGTTTTTGGCCTACACATACTTGCGTTTGAGAGTTTTGATTTTTCCGCTTACGATTTGGTTATCTCCGCATCTTCTCGATACGCACATGGAGTTGTAACAAGTTCGGGTACAAAACACATCTGTTATATGAATTCTCCCTCCCGTCAGATATGGGAAACTTCCGATTATTTTTCTCAGGAGAAATTTTTAATTAGAGTTTTTAGTTTTTTACTCATGCCTTTTCTTACTCACGCCCGAAAGTGGGATTATACTGCAGCTCAAAGAGTTGATCATTTTATTGCAAATTCAGAACTCCCCCAAAGAAGAATCAAGAAATATTACGGCAGAGATTCTGAAATCGTGTATCCTTTTGTTGAAATTCCGGAAGAACTCCCATCCTCCGAAAACAGTGACTATTTCCTGGTTTTAAGTCGACTTTTACCTTGGAAAAGAATAGATTTGGCAGTTGAAGCTTGCGGGGAATTAAATCTTAAATTAAAAGTAGTTGGTGAGGGCCCTGCGAAATCTAGACTTGAAAAGGCAGCTGGGAGAGATGAAAATATTGAGTTTCTGGGTTATGTATCTGAAGAGGAGAAATGGAAGCTTTTGGCTAGCTGCAAGGCGTTGATAATGACTCAGAGAGAGGATTTTGGTATTACAGCTCTAGAGGCCATGGCAGCAGGAAAGCCAGTAATCGCTTACGGCCGGGGAGGTGCAAAAATTACGGTTATACCTGCAGAAACAGGAGAATTTTTTATGGAGCAAACGGTAGCGTCGTTGAAAAAAGTTATAAAAGATTTTGATCCTGGAAGTTATTCTCCGGATTTTTGTAAAGAGCACGCGGCATCTTTTAGAAAATCAAAATTTAAAGATAAACTCGAAAGAGTTGTAAATAATGTATACTTAAGTCTAATATGACGTTCTATGAACTTGGCAAGAGGCTCATTGATATCATAGGTTCCATAATAGCTATAATTCTGTTTTGGCCTCTCATGCTTGCAGCATCTATTCACATAAAAAGAGTGTCTCCTGATGGCCCTATTTTTGCAGACATGCCCAAGAGGTGTGGGAAGAATTGTGAGGAGTTTACTTTTTTCAAGTTTCGCTCGATGATTCCAAACGCCCATCAGTGGCTGTTGGATCATCCTGAATTTTACAAAAGATATAAAGAAAACAGTTTTAAGATACCCGGAGAGGAAGATCCCAGGATTATACCGGGAGGAGTTTTTATTCGTAAATACAGCATTGACGAGTTACCTCAGTTTTTTAATGTCTTGATGGGGGATATGAGTATAGTTGGGCCTCGTGCATATTTTCCATTCGAATTAGAAGAACAGCTTAAAAAGTATCCTGAAGCTAGGGAATATGTAGACCTTTTATCCACCGTAAAACCCGGTATTACAGGTCCTTGGCAGGTAAGCGGCCGTTCTGAAATTGGGTTTTTGGAACGTGTAAAAATTGATGCTGATTATGCAAAGCGACGCTCAATATTGTATGATATAGGGGTGATTTTAAAAACTCCCTTTGTAGTAATTTCAAAAAGAGGGGCGGAATAATAATGCCTAATGAAAAGTTTTGGAATCCCAATGAAAAAAATAACAAAATAGAATTATCCAAGGAAGAAAATATGAGTTCAAAATCTAAGAAAAATAATCCCTCGAAAAATTCTAAGAATTCTTCGTGGGGACATGCGGCCCTTAAAGTTTCGGGAGGGGTATTAGCAGGCGTAGCTGCAATAGCTGTTTTGGGATATATATTTATAGGTAGACCGGCTATCCAGGTCCTGGGTAAAGTTAATGCACTAAAAAACGATGCTTCAATGGTGAAGCAAGGTTTTGTAAATAGAGATTTGGTGCAGGTTTCAGATGGTCTTGACAGTATGGAGAATGATTTGAATGAGCTTCGGGATACAAGAAATAAAAACTTGAATTGGATGAGGAAGATTGGGTTTACCCGCCCATATTATGAAGACTCTGAGAATTTTATAGTTGTTGGCGAGCACATGGTAGCTGCAGGAAGAGAAGCTGTTGTTTTGATTGAACCTTTTGCCGACGCTGTCGGTATTAGAACTTCTGAGGTGGATGAAGATGTTGACGAAAGTTTAATGGATGCTTTTTCCAGTTGGGTTGCCGTGATGCCTGAAATTGCAGAAGACTCTGATGAGATAATTATGCAATTAGGACTTGCTGGCGAAGCTTTGAAAGAAGTAGACCCCAATAGATACCCTAAGCGTGTTAGAGGTTTTGAAGTTAGGGAGAATATTAGGAGAGGTCAAAATGTCTTAACACAGCTTAACGAGGCAGCTCCTGATCTTAAAAAAGCTTTAACTTTATTTCCTACTCTTTTAGGCACGGATGGGGAAGAGATACGTTATCTAATAATAATGCAGAATGATAAAGAAATTCGCGCGACAGGAGGATTTTGGACAAACTATGCTACTTTTAAAGTAAAAAACGCAATGTTAGCTTCTGATTTTTCCTCAAGGGATATGTACAATATTGATTTTATTCTTGAGGCTATTGATTCTTATCATGATTTTCCCGATGCTCCGCCTGCATATGAAAGGTATTTGAAGGTTGAACGTATTTACGCCCGGGATACTAATATTTCTCCGGACTTTCCAACGTCATTGGATTATTTCATGGAATTTTATAATCTGGCAGGGGATATAGATCCTTCTGAGATAAAGCCCGTGAGCGGTGTTTTTGCCATAGATACAGTTGTTGTTGCAGAACTACTTGATGTTACAGGTCCGGTTACTGTTAATGGTGTTACTTATAATTCGGAAAATGTTGTTTTGGAACTGGAGAAAATCGCAAGTTTGAGTTTAGCTGAGCAAGCAGGAAGGAAAAAAGTTTTAGGAGATTTAATGCAGGCAATGTTAATTAATCTTTTTGAATCTGAGAAAGGTTTGTGGGCGGAATTGATTGAAAAAGGTATAGATTTAGCTATACGCAAACATATATTAATTAACTTGGATTCCCCCGAGGCACAGGAGCTGATTGAGAAATATGATTTGGGAGGCATTATTGAAGATCCTGTAGAAGGCGATTACGCTTATGTGGTCTCTACTAACCTTGGAGGAGATAAAACTAATTGGTTTGTAGAAAAGGAAGTTACTCACATTTTAGCGGAGGAAAATGGTCGATGGAAGAAAACAGTAACTATTGATTACACTTATCCCCAACCTTCAGCAGAATATTCCCCTTTTATTACGCAGTTTAAAGATTGGGTTAGAGTATACGTTCCTGAGGGGAGTGAATTAATTTCTTCGGAAGGAATTCAAGACAGTTTTGGCGGGGGTTCAGAAAAAGGTAAAGATTATTTTGATGGTTTTTTAACAATAGATCCCGGCGAGAGTAAAACTGTAGTATTTGAGTATTATTTACCTGAAGGGGTAGTTGTTTCAGGCGAGCCCTATAACCTTTTGATTCAAAAACAACCCGGTATTGAAGAAGAGAAACACATAATTCAAGTTCCTGGAGCTTCTCAGGAAATAGAACTTTTTAAAGACCACACCTTTACGGCTGAGCTATAATATAGTTAATGGCTTACAAAAATAGATACTGTTTTGTACTGAAATCCAATAATTATAAAGACGCTGATAAAATTTTTACCCTTTATACGGATAAGGATGGCTTGATTAGTGCAATTGCTCGTGGGGTGAGAAAGATAAGCTCAAAGCGATCGGGGAGTTTGGACCGCCTGAACTTGGTGAATTTGAGCTACTATCAATCTTCTTCCGGGCATAAAACTATCACTGAGGTAGAGAACGTTTATTCTTTTAGAAATATTAAGGCTGATCCGAAGTTAACCGAGACTTCTTACAAGATTGTGCATTTATTGTTAAAGAATTTAGAGGAAGAATCTGCTAACCAAGTATTATTTGACTTGATAAAGAGAACCTTTTTCTTACTGAACGAGGAAGATGTTAATGCAGATTCAGTATATGCTTATTTTGTCTTGAATTTTGTTGAGATTTTGGGTTATAAATTATCTCTGGATTTTTGTGTTTTATGCAAGAGGAGCTTAAATAATAGCTGGGAAGGTTCAGGTTTTAACTATGATTTAGGAGGCTTGGTCTGTGAGAGCTGCAGAACTTTTGAACCCGCCATTGAATTAAAGGCTGCAGCACTCTTAGCTAAGGCTAAGAAGTTAAAAAAGAAAGACTTACGTTTTTATAAGAGTAGAAATAAATACGTGAAAACTCACTCACATATTTTAGATAGATATCTGGATTTTAAATTAAACAATTAGTGAGGAATTCATTTTTACTGGGACCTTTCTGTTTTTTTACAAGAGTTTCTTGTGAAAATAGGTGTGATATACTGACTGCATGCCTAGAAGAAAAAAACCTGTAGCCCCAATGAAAGACATAGTCAGCCTTTGTAAACGCCGGGGTTTTATTTTCCCTGGATCCGAGATTTATGGAGGTCTTGCAAATACATATGATTTAGGTCCTTTGGGAGTAGAAATGCTTAGAAATATCGTAGATTCTTGGTGGGAATTCTTTGTTCATCAGCGAGAAGAAATTTTTGGCTTGGACACCAGCATTTTAATGTCTCCCAAAGTTTGGGAGGCTTCAGGCCATACTGAAAGCTTTAACGATGTACTTATAGATTGCAAGAACTGTCAGTTTAGGACCAGAGCAGATCATGTTATAGAAGATTATCTTAAAAAAAATGGTAAAAGTGAGAAAGTAGAAGGCCGCACTCCTCCCGAAATGGATGACCTCATAGAAGCTTACGAAATAAAATGTCCCAAATGCGGTGTTTCTGATTGGACTTCTGCTAGAAGTTTTAACCTTTTGTTTCAGACTCGCATTGGAATTGTCCCCGGTGAAAAGTCCTTAGCTTATTTAAGGGGAGAAATTGCTCAGGGTATGTTTGTTAATTTCAAAAACGTTCTAGATACGATGTACCCTAACTTGCCTTTTGGCTTGGCTCAGTATGGAAAGGCTTTTAGAAATGAGATTACGTTGGGTAACTATATTTTCCGCACTTTAGAGTTTAATTTAGCTGAGTTTGAATATTTCTTTGATCCTAATGAAAAGAATTGGATGGAATATTACAACTTTTGGAAAGAGGAAA
Organism: uncultured Candidatus Saccharibacteria bacterium; assembly: GCA_964638225.1. Taxonomy (GTDB): domain Bacteria; phylum Patescibacteriota; class WWE3; order UBA101185; family UBA10185; genus WJKK01. The sequence continues at coordinate 607 of CAZWYL010000012.1, read as the reverse complement.
TGTCTAAATGGATAACTGGACTTGGAATTAGTGAAAAACATTTACGTTGGAGAGTTCATACAGATGATGAGCGTTCACATTATTCCAAACGTACTGAGGACCTGGATTTTAGATTTCCGATGGGTTATAAAGAGATGTTCGGTTTGGCCTACAGAACAGACTTTGATTTAAGAAATCACATGGAACAATCCGGAGTTGATCTAACTTACACAAATCGTAAAACAGGCGAGAAGATTATTCCCCATGTTGTAGAGCCAACCTTTGGTATTAATCGTGTTTTGTTTGCTTTATTAACTGAGGCTTATAAAGAAGAAGAGAAGCGCACAGTTTTGAAACTTGATCCTGAAATCGCTCCTTATAAATTTGCGGTTTTCCCCTTGGTTAGAAATAAGCCCAAGATAGTGAAAAAGGCCCGAGAGGTTTTCAAGCACTTGAATAAGAAATACAATGTTGCTTGGGATGATCGTGGAAACATTGGTAAGCGCTACATGAGCCAAGATGAAATAGGCACTCCTTATTGTGTGACTATTGATTATGATACTCTGGACGATGATACTGTTACTGTGAGGGATCGAGATACTATGGAGCAGGATCGGATGCATTACGA
>CAZWYL010000011.1:16071-22056 GCA_964638225.1 uncultured Candidatus Saccharibacteria bacterium | reverse complement strand
GATATTAAAAGGAGATGGAAACGTTTGCTGAACATTCCTCAACTGTCTACATCGGAAGGTAGAAAAAACATCCTAATTTATAATTGGCGGGATGTTAAGCACCCGGAAATGGGTGGAGCAGAAGTTTATATTCACAATATTGCTAAAAGATTGGCAAAAAAAGATAATGTATTTTTTTTCACCAGTCAACCCCAGGGTCTTGATGATGAAGATATAATTGATAATATTCGCATAATTAGAAGGGGAGGACGATTTACGGTTTATTTATACGGATTTTTGTACTATCTGATATTTTTTAGAAGGGATATGGATGTTATTTTAGATGTAGAAAATGGTGTTCCTTTCTTTACCCCTCTTTTTTCACTAAAGCCTAAAATTTTAGTTCTACACCACGTTCACGGCAAGCAATGGTTTAAAGAGCTCTTTTTCCCCGTAGCTCTGATAGGATTTTTAATTGAGAAGTACTTAATGCCCCTAGTTTACTTTGGGGTTCCTGTTGTAACAACTTCTCCCTCCAGCATAGAGGAAGTTGTAGCACTTGGTTTTAATGAACGGCGGGTTTTTATTTCTTATCCTTATATTTCGAGAAAACTTAAAACAAAGGTTGAAAAATCGCCTTATCCTCTGCTGCTGTATCTGGGGCGTATTAAGTCTTATAAAAGGATTGAATTAGGTATCATAGCTTTAAGAGAGGTCTTAAAAGACTATCCTCGAGCTAAGTTTTTTATTTGTGGAAGTGGCAATTATACAGATGAGCTGAAAAACTTAGCCAAGAAATTTAACATGGAGAAAAGTGTCCTTTTTAAGGGTTTTGTATCTGAGAAGCAGAAGTGGGAATATTTTAAAGAAGCTTGGATTCATTTGCTCCCCTCAATAAAAGAGGGATGGGGCATGACTATCATTGAAGCAGGAACTTGTGGAACCCCAACGGTGGGTTTTGATGTTGGCGGTGTGCGGGATTCTGTTGTTGATGAAAAAACAGGTTTGTTGGCCGTTGATATTGATGACTTCATCCGGAAGATAGTTAAGTTGATTGAGAATGAAGAACTTCGAGAAGAATTGGGTGAAAATGCTGAAAAATGGGCTGAAGTTTTTTCTTGGGACCGGTCAGCAGCAGTATATTCTCAACTTATCTCTTTTGTGGCAGGAAATAAAGAATTAATTTCTAAACGTATTTACCCGTGGGAGCTGGATATTCGTTCAGACACTTCGCGGTTTTTTAGCTCTAAGTAGACGATCGCACCCAAGCCAATCATAAAAGTAGCACCTGAAATTATTGACCCGATATAAAAGGTTTTTTGAGGTGTAAATTCTATAGTATAAGTGTTTTCTTTAGATTTTACTTCCCACCCTGGAAGAAGCCCGTTAATTAAAATAGTTTTTTGCTCAGGCATTTCAGTTATTTTCCAACTTTCTCCGTGCGGGACGGCTAGTGAAATAATAGTAGGTTTGAGGAAGGGTGATATTTCATATTTTGTGGGGTTTAGTTTATTTACTTTTATGGGAGTTGCAGAGCCGGTTTTTTCTCTATCTTCAGTTTCCTCCCTATCTTCGGGAGGAACTATTTTTAAGTTGTTAGCTGAACTTTTATAGGAGGCAATTTTTTCTTCCATTGCTCTCTTCTCATCTTCGTTTACAAGAACGAGAGCGTTTATAGAATTGAAACCTTTTTTATTAATGACACGGATTTCAGATTTTTCTTGATTTTGATCTAAGTAAATTTTTCCCACTTCCAGCCAATTATATCTTTGGGGCCTTTCTCTCTGGTCTATAAGGGTTTCTATTTCAAATTCAGTATTATTTATAACTAGGGTCATATTTCCCCCGGAAGCACTTTCAAGTACTCTCGCGTAAATTGAGCAGTTCCCGTAGCAGTTGGTTTTTTCAGCAAAACTGAATTCCAGATTTTTGTAATTGTTGCTCCTGTCTTTTATGTATAGGTTTTTAACTAAAATTTGGTCTTGATGCATCGGGAGAGGTCTAAACCAGAGTCCGATTTTTACGTAACTAACATTATCATTAACTTTTATTATGTCATTAACTTTCCCTCTGTAGTCAGGAAATAAATATTTAATACTTTGTTGGTTATGTTCTTCATCTTGAAAAAATAATTTGAGGTGAGGTTCCTGTGCTTTATCAACGACTACTTCTGCCTCTACCTGTAGAGCTTTTACATCATTTAGGGCAAAAGTTTCACTAATTATAGAAGTCCAAGGATAGGTGAAAAGGTCTACGTCTCCTATGAATGAAAGATTCCTGTTTTCAAATCGGCCTCGCGTGTCTTGTATGAAAGTGGGGAAATATACTTCGCGTGGGGGTAAGTTTCTGTCTTCCTTTAAAACGCCCTCATCCGCGGATAGCACCCCCATTTCATAGTCAAATTGCGACAAACTTATCCCATAAAATCCAAGAAAATAGCTGGATTCTGCGTGAGTTAAATTTTCTACGGATGATTTTCTCCATTTATCGGTTTTACCGGTGTAGACGTGATTGCTTTTCTCGGCTGGGAATATGAATTTTTCCTTGAACTCGTTTATTGCTAAGTCATGATACTGGTCATCAGGGAAGTAGTAGTAGGTTTTTATGTTGCTTTCTATCTTTTGTGAGTTTGCCTTATCGGTGTATTCTAAGTAGCTTTTACTTGTATCTATTTGAAGGTCTTCCAAATCTTTTAGGATTTCATAGCCTTGATTGGTGATTATTCTGTTGGCGTGGTCTTTAATAAGGCCGGAAAAAGCTAGATTTTTGTAAACCACAAGATAATTTCCATTCCACACCTTTTCCAAATCTTGCTGCATATCTAAAGCATGTTCTTGGTGAAGTTCTTTTTGGAAGATGCCATGATCTTTCCTTAGTATGAGATATTTAGCCCCAATCAGGTCTAGAGCTTTTGCAGCATCAATTTGGTAGGTATTTTCGTAACTACCGATGTAATCAAGATAATTAATTATTTTTGAGTTAGTTGTTATTGTGGGTTTGGGAGATGAAAAATTAGTTAGAAAGTAGCTTACAGAAGTAGTTTCAGACCAGGCAGGACTCGGATTTCCCGGATACCAGATAGCATTGGCGAGTTCAGGATCCTTTTTCAATAAATCAATAACGTGAAAAAATTCACTCGGAACTTTTTGCGGAGTGAATTGATTTTCTATGGTTTTATTGTAGAAATATAGATTAGAGGTTATTAACAAGATAAAGAGGGGAGCAACTAGAATTTTCAATCTTTTATCTACAAGGGTGAAGAAAACTCCAAAAGAGAGCGCGTAGGCAAAAGCAATTATTATTCCAAATTTATCAAGCTCCCTAAAAATCCACCCGACAAAACTTATTGGGGATTCGAACATGAGATATTCATAAAATGGTTTTGAAAGTACTGTCTGAGATGACAAGAAAATACCTCCCAGGGCCATAAACAGTAAAATGAGTGCCAATGCGGTTTTTTTCTTAACTACCAGGTAGCTGGTCACGGATAAGGTTGTTATTATGGGAACAAAAGCTAGTACGTACTGAATTGGTTGGATGCGGGCATCTTCTAGAAAGTAGCTTCCGTAAGGTGTCATCCAATAACCCATTAGCCTTATGGAGTTTATTAAGGAGGATTCTTGGGACAAAAAATCTACAATGGTTGTGCTTAGCATTTTATCCGGGGCCGCTTTAGTAACAAGAACCGGGAATAACCAGTAGGAATTTATGAGCAGGTATCCTAAAGCAAATAGACCTAGATAGAGCATTTTTTTAAGCCGATATTCTTTTTGTGTAATTAAGAATACTCCGGTTAATATGGTCCCGATAAGTGCTTGAAAAAGGACTGTATGGGGGGTAGCGCTGAAAATCCCAAGGAGCAGTGCGAGAGGAATTAATTTTCTTGGTTTATTTTCTTTTGAAAACAGATAGGTGTAAAGATAATAAAAGGTTATGGGTATGGTGCAGGAAGCAAAGAACAAGTAGAAATGCATTAATCTATCTGTAAACCAGAAGTTCGTGAGATAGAAAAGTGATGCAGCTATTGTTGGAATAAGTACTTTTCTTTTATTTTCTTTATCTTTTTGGATGAACTTTAGCCATTTGTACGTGTAGAGGGTAAATACGGAGTAGGTGATGATTATTAATGCAATAAATTTGGTTTTTACAAAGTAGGAATCGGGAAGACCTGTTAGGTCGTGAGCGGTCTTGATTAGATAGAAGAGGGGTATGCGTGCAGTTTCCGCGTAGGATTCGCCCCAGTCGTCACTGTAAGTATATAGGTATCTCTCATGGATTTTTTCTAATTGAAGAGGTTCAGTTACATCCGTGTGGATTATGTAGCCTGGTTTTAGGATGTTCCTTCCTAGCATAAAGAGAAGTAGGGCTAAGGGCGCGAATATTAGGAGAATTTTGGACAGTTTTTTGGTACTCATATCTAGTTAAAATCTTAACATTTTGACTTTGAAAAAGGAAAGTTTGGGTTGGGGTAAAAAAAGAACCCACTTTTCATCCATATCAGTTGCTGCACATGCAGCTACTAATAACTTCGGACTAAAGTGGGTTCAGCACGTTTGTGTGATCGCTATTGAGATAGGACGATTCCTATCTCGCGATTGGTACCCTCGTCGAGGCAGACTTCGAGGGTTTGCGGGTTCTGGAGGGTTCTCTCCCTAATCTGCGGGAGTTCTTCCCCGGGGACCCGATGAGTCCTCAGCTCGATGGGGTTTCCATTGAGCCGCGCCTCGAGGGCACTTTCGGAGGCCCAGCCCCGAAGAAGTTCAGTTTCCTCTTGCGAGGCAAAGGTGATCCTCAGGCAAGTCTTCTGCCCGTCGATCACCTCCGTCCAGGAGGTGGTTATTGCCTCCAGACCTCCTGAAAATGCCTTTTTCTCCCACAAAGTGGGGGGATCCTTTCGGATCAGGGGCATGAAGATCTGGTAGACTTCCGGCTCAGGCTCTTCAGCGTTGAAACTGAAATTGATCCCCAGTTCGGAGGACTTGTCCTCCATAGGGGAGGCCTGAACGAGGAAATAATAGCCTCCGTGAACCTTCCGCGAGAACGGAAGAATCTGCGGAGCCTCCTCGCCCTCGACTTCCTTCGTCTCGATGACCTCCGCATTCAAGGTGACCGGGGCTGTGAAGGCCCAGCCGCTCGTGATTTCCAGCGTTCCTCGGTTCTTCGAGGTGATTTCTATGCAAGCACCGGAAACCGTGTTGGTCAAGGAGTGTATCTTCACCGTGTCTGTGATGGACTCGGTGAGTACGATCTGCTCGCATTGGGGTTCTTCTTCGACGAAGCCGACCCAGAGACCAATTTCTGACGATCCGTTCTCCGTCTTCGAAGAGCTGACCTCAATGGTCTCATTTGCAAACAGCTTCCGCGAGAGCGGAGCAATCTGCGGAGCCTCCTCGCCGGGAACTCGGAGGGTTTCGATGACCTCCCCGTTCAGGGTGACCGGGGCTGTGAAGACCCAACCTCCCTGAATTTGGAGTTCGCCCGAGAAATCGGGAACGATTTGCACACAGGCCGTCGGTTCTCCCGGATCTCGGGCCTGCATGACCAGCTCCCCCTCAATAGGGGAGATAATCTCGAGGACCTTGCAGCCCTCTTCGGCGTTGACGAATGAACCTCCAATGACCAGCAGAAGCACTGCTAATGCTACTACGGCCATGGCCGTGACGAACAAGACGTCGCGCATCTTCTTCATTTTTTTCTCCTTATGTTACTAAATTTTCAACGATCACACGCTGCTATTATATCCTATAACTCCGGAAATAGCAACCTATAGCTTGACAAACATTTGAAGCTGTTCTATAATCCCAAAGTGACAAGTACAAATCCTATAACACTTGACATATCAATAGTTATAGGATAGAATGTTCCTGTCAGTTAAGAGAGACCTTTAGAGGTGTCTCTTTCTTTTGCCCTTCCTTGCCCACGTGTACATATTTTCTTTATATAAAGAATTTACTTTCGTGAAGGGATTGTATCTAATTCCTGCCAAGAGGAAGAATTTTCCTATTA
>CAZWYL010000011.1:5367-15971 GCA_964638225.1 uncultured Candidatus Saccharibacteria bacterium | reverse complement strand
TTACTAGTTAGTGGGAGAGGTAATAATTATGAATAAAAAAATATTAAAAAACTTAATGATTTCTGCCATGGCTTTGGCTTTTTTAGCTGTAAAAAGTGGGAGTGTTCATGCCAAGGTGTGTGAATTAACATATGACGGTGAGGTTTGTATTTATAATAAGGCTTTCTTTATTGAAAAGAAGGTACGTGTTAAGGATCAAGGAGACTATGAAGATAAACTTATTCTTGACAACGATAATGTCGCAGACGTTATTGAGTTTAGGGTTAGAATAGAAAATAAAGGTGAAGTAGAAGTAAGCAATATGAAAATGGAGGACTTTCTTCCCGAAGAAATGGAACTTGTAGAAGGGGATGGTCTTACTGAATATTGGGATGAATTTGAGCCCGGTGATACTGAGACCTTTTATATAGATGCCAAAATAGATGAAAAAGAATTTGATCGTGATAACTTTGATAAATGTGTTGTAAATAAGGCCGAGATTCGTTATGATGACAGCTTTGAAGGTTCCGATACTGCTACAGTTTGTTACGGAGATATAGAAATAACCGAGCTTCCCGAGACCGGTTTTGCATCTACTATAGCACCTTTAGGATTAGGTCTTATAGTTATTGGAAGTCTTATTAAGAAATCCAGAAAACAGTAAAGCTTACTTAATTATAGCGTTTGCTATTTGGGCCGGGGGTAGAATAGCTGGGTTCGGCTTGTCCTTACGCGGCTATTCTGTCCCCGGCCTAAAACTTTATACTAAGAAAATCTTTCATGAAAAAATACATACTTATAGCTCTCATAATTTCATTATTAATTCTTGCCTTATTTGGAGTTTTTACTTTGGGAGAAGGGGTTATTTTAAATAAAAGTTTCTCCTATTTTTATAATGAGGACAGTAAGCAAGAGCCCCGCGTTGAAGGCGCTGTTCAAGATTCAGAATCGGTTGAAAAGCCCTCTGTATTCAAGGCAAAAATTGCTCCGGATTACGGGGAACCAATAAGAATTTATGCGTATAAGTTTTCTGAATCTAACGATCTATCAAATTCCTCTGAAACTGAGGGTTCCCTTAATGAAAATCCCAAGATAATTGACGCAGAAATAGTTAAAATTGGATTAGACATAGATGGAAAGATAGAAGCTCCATCGGACTGGGATAAAGCCGGTTGGTATAAAAGTTCGGCTAAAGTTGGGGAGGAAGGAAATGTGTTAATTTTTGGCCATTATGACAATAACTTTGGCCAGCCCGCAGCTTTCTATAACTTGAAAACCTTGAAAGTAAATGATAAAGTTTATCTAGTTGATTCATTTGGAAGGCCTTTCACCTATATTGTTAAAGAAGTTTTTCATGTACACGTGGAAGATACAGACCGCATAGAAAGGGTTCTAGAATCTAATGGAACAGCTCTGACCCTTACTACATGTGGAGGGGTTTGGATTCCTTCTAGAGGTACTTATAACAATCGGTTAGTTGTCAGAGCTCAAAGAATGCACGAATAAATGAGCTTGTTATTTTAGGCTGGGAGAGAGAGCGGGGCAGTGTCTCTCTCCCAACCTAAGCAAACAAGCTTAAACTAAGAGGTTATCCTTTTAGAGTTCACTATTATTTATGTACATTCCAAAGGACAAAGTAAAAGATATGCCAAATAAAAGTAGGGGGGCTTCTAATGGCTCCGGAAATAATAAAAATAATTCATCTAATAGAAACGGAAGTAATCGTGGTTCTGATATAAAAAGAGAGGGAGGAGAAATAAAAATAACCACTCAAACAGTACCCATTAAAGGAATTTTGGAGATTTTAGCCGATTACGGTGTAATTCGTCAGAAGGAAGAAGTTGTAAAAGACGAGAGTCTTCCCAAAGATGTATACATCAGTCAATCACAAATAAGAAAATTCAGATTACGCAGAGGAGATCAAATAACAGGGCACGCACGCCCCCCAAAAGAAGGGGAGCGTTACTTATCTTTATTAAAAGTAGAAAAGGTAAACGGGTTAGATCCTAAGGAAGCAAGAAAACGCCCTAAATTTTCGAAATTAACACCTATTTTTCCCGAGGAGTGGATGGTATTGGAGACCGAACCAGATATTTTAACCACTAGAGTCTTGGATTTAGTTTCACCTATAGGAAAAGGGCAGAGAGCTATGATAGTAGCTCCTCCTAAAGCGGGTAAGACCTGGATATTAAAGGATATTGCTAATGGAATAACCACGAATCACCCTAAAGTTAAATTAATGGTAGCTTTAATTGGAGAACGTCCTGAAGAGGTTACTCACTTTAGCCGCAGCGTTGATGGTGAAGTTTATTCCAGTAACTTTGACCAAAAAGCCGAACACCAAACTAAAATTGCAGAGATTTGCTTGGAAAGAGCAAAGCGCATGGCAGAAGTAGGGGAGGATGTTGTAATTTTAATGGATTCTTTAACGCGCCTTGCCCGAGCATATAATTTGGTAGTTTCTCCTTCTGGTAGGACTTTGTCAGGTGGTTTAGATCCTTCTTCTTTATATCCTGCTAAACACTTCTTTGGAGCTGCAAGAAACTTTGAAAACGGAGGAAGTCTAACTATTATAGCTACTACATTGATTGAAACCGGTTCAAGAATGGACGATGTAATTTTTGAGGAATTTAAAGGTACGGGAAATATGGAGGTTCGTTTGGATAGACGTCTAGCTGAGAGAAGGATTTATCCGGCCATTGATATTAAAGCTAGCGGCACTCGTCATGAGGAGCATCTTTACGATTCAGAGACTTTAAAATCCGTAGTAAAACTGCGCAGAATGGTTGACCTATTGGATGATAGGGAAGCAACTTCTTTAGTGCTTGATCGACTGAGGAAAAGCAAGACCAATGAAGAATTTTTAAAGTCTCTTCATAAAGCTTAAGAAACATCTTAAGACTCTCCCAGTCTATGTAAACAAAGAATTTCAGTATATGTTCCAAAAGGACTGCAAATTTCCATACGAGCTTCTTTTCCGGAGTTGTTTTTAAATTTGTGGTAAAATAACCCTCGCAGTAAATTAACTGCTTTCTATGGATATATATAGAAAAAACATCTCCCTTGAAGATCCTTTTCAATTGAAATTTGAGGGTTTTACGCCCCAGGAGGGCAATCATTTTAATAGAATTAAAAAATCTTTGGTATTTTTTTCCAAAGATATGGCTGCTTATATTGTTTCTAAGGTTAATCAGTTTATAGGGGCTATTTTTGGCAGCATAAACTTTGTTGGGAAATTTTCCAATGATATCAAAGAGCTCTTGACAGCAAAGCTTATTTGGTCAAGAGGTAAGCTTGGACGTCCAATAGCAACCTTCTTCGTGATGCTCGCTGCCTTCGCTGTCTTTACTTTTGGAGAGGTTTTTAACAGCACACGCTTTGTTAGCAGTCAGGAGTTAAATCCCGATTATTTGGCTACAACAACAGATGTTATTCCTCGAAGGAACACCGCTTTAACAGCAGTTCCCGAAAGTCGTAAGAGAGGGGAATCTTTTAATTATACTGTTCAATCCGGCGACACACTTTCTGGAATTGGTAATAAATTTAGAATTTCTACAGATGCTCTGAAATATGTAAACAACTTAACAGATAATTCCGTTTTAGAGGTTGGCCAAGAAATCACGGTTCCTCCCGTGTCTGGGCTTATTCATGAAGTCGAATCTGGGGATACCCTATCCTCGATAGCTCAAAAGTATGATGTTCCTACCCAGGCTGTAGCTGATTTCAACTATATTTTAGATACTTCTTCTTTGGCTTTGGGAACCGAGTTAGTCATTCCCGGGGCTAAAGTGCCTACACCGATTGCCCCTGTAGTAACAGGCACTCCCCAAAGTACTTCTGGGGGGTATGTACCGTCCGCACAAGCAAGTAAGAGTTTTTGTGTGTGGCCTACTTCTGTACGGATAATTACTCAATACTTTACTTGGTACCACAACGGAGTAGATATTGCTTCTCCTAAAGGCACTGCCATGCCTCCTCTGTATTCATGTACTGGAGGTACAGTTACAAGATCCGGTTGGGATCCTTGGGGCCTTGGATTGCACGTAAGGATTAATCATGGAAATGGTTATGAGACTGTATACGGCCACTTAAGCCGTTTGGATGTTGGTTATGGAGACAGTGTTTCTAGAGGTCAGGTAATAGGGTTGATGGGCAATACAGGACGTTCTACAGGCGCTCATGTGCACTTTATGGTTACTTACAATGGTGCTGCACAAAACCCCCTGAATTATATGCAGTAGCTCGAGGATAGAATGATGGGGAGGTATATTAAAGAATCTTCTGTTGAGATTTAGTTTTAGATTGTTGTTTCTGGGAGTGAGTAGGTATTTTAGTGTTTAAAGAGGGTTTCCTATGTTTATTTTATGTTTCGTTTGTTTCCAGAAGGAGTTATTTTGCTTTCTGGTGGGAAATTCTTATAATTAATATGGAGTACGATTTTGGGAAATTTATAAAATATGTTAGTAGATGTAGCAAAAATAAAAGTTAAAGCAGGAGATGGTGGCGACGGCCATGTTTCTTTCAGACGTGCAAAGTTTATTCCAAAAGGCGGACCCGATGGTGGCGATGGCGGCGATGGCGGCGATGTGTTCCTTCTGGCAGAACCTAATATGGCTACTTTAAGGGATTTTAGAACAAAGCCATTTTATGAAGCTGGGGATGGTGCGGAGGGTGGACGAAGAAAAAAGACAGGTGAGGATGGGGCTGATTTGTACATTAAGGTGCCAGTTGGAACTTTGGTTTATGAAATACGCGATGGTGAGGAAGTTTTAGTTGGCGATTTGATAGAAGGAGGACAAAAATTACTCATTTGTAAGGGAGGGGTTGGTGGGAGAGGTAATTGGAGATTCAAGAGTTCAACAAACCAAGCTCCCAGGCAATATACAGAAGGAACAAAAGGAGAGTCCAAGGAACTTAGATTGGAGATTAAGATCATAGCTGATGTTGGTTTAATTGGAATGCCTAACGCAGGAAAGAGTACATTAATTAATCAACTGACGTCTTCTCAGGCCAAAACCGCGAGCTATCCGTTTACAACTCTAAGCCCGAATTTAGGTGTTTTAAGATTAAACCCAGATCAGAGAATTGTCATTGCAGATATACCCGGGTTGATAGAAGGTGCCAGTAAAGGTAAGGGTTTAGGGGATGAGTTTTTAAGGCATGTTGAAAGAACGCGATTGTTGGTCCATGTTATTGATCCTTTTGGTGAAGAGTATGGATCCGCTTTCTCCGTTGAAAATGCAGGCAATATTGTAGGAGATGTTAGTGAATTAGCTGAGAATGCCTGGGAAAATTATAATTTTATTAGAAAAGAGCTTTCTGATTACAGCGAGGAGTTGGTTAAGAAAGAAGAGATAGTGGTTATTAATAAGTTGGATATTACGGAGGTACGGGAGTCCTTTGAGGCTATTAGGAAGCTTTTTGTAAAGAATGGGGCAAAAGTTTTAGGCATATCTGCTGCGACGGGAGAGGGTATTGAGGATTTGGAAAATATTTTGAGAGAGGTTTTGCCTACTTTACCGGAGAAGAAGATTTTTGTCTCCGAGGACGTTATCAAAACCTATAATATTCGTAACTTGCCAAATAGAAGAATGGTTTTCACTGCGAAAGTAAGAGAGAAAGATTAGATTTACTCCCGCCCTTGAAATATCCTATAGGTCTTGGTATAATTTCTTCACTTTTTATGATAGTTGTACTTTGAAATCCAAAGGGAACGGAAAATTGTTGTATGTATGATTATTCCTCACTTTTTGAAAAGATCTTGTAAATATGCTTTAGATTTGGGCATATTTTAGTTAGAGTTTTTAGAAAGTGGGGAAGAATCGTTTAGGGTGCTTTAGCTACGGGAGGTTATGATGCGGAAGTTGAAGTTTGAGGTAGAGTGGAAGCAGTTTCTAATGGACCTAGCCCAAATTGGGCTGGGGATTTCGGTCTGGTGGATGATGTGGACCAAGCCTATGACCCTATGGGGACCTCTCGCTGTGGTCGGCGCCATTTTAGCCGGGTTTGAGAGGAGCAACGGGGTCTACGCCAAAATCTTCAAGGTCCTGGAGCTGGGAGCGTGGAGCTATGCGCTTCTTATCTCTCCTAGCGAGAGGGGATGGAAATGGTTCCTGGCCATTTCTGTATTTAATCTCTTGCAGCTTCTAGCTGCAGGAATTTTGGGAGCCAGAGATGGCGGAGGTTACCAGGAAGATTTTTCTTCTGAAGAATCCGAGGGAGGGAGATCTTTTTCCCTCTCATCTCTTTTCAGGAGGAATTAGCTCTGTTCGAAGAAAGGGGGAGGGAAATGCACCCTTCCTTCCTCCTTTTCCCCTTTTTGTTGTTTTGTATCTGTTCTCTTTGGATTATTCTCTTTTTCTAATTCTTGTTTTTACGCTATTTCCTCTAAGGTAGGATGACGAAAAAAAGCTAATAAGTTATAATATCCCATGCTTTAAAGCAATGTAATACTTTGGGCCGTTAGCTCAGTTGGCTAGAGCACTACGCTGGCAGCGTAGGTGTCGCGGGTTCGAGTCCCGCACGGTCCACCATTAAAACACTTTTCATCCAACCCACAGAGACCCCACTATATTAAGCATAGGGGGGGTATCTTAATGTTGTTTACAAATTGAGAAGATACGTTAATTACAAGTATGAATTTATTTTTTAACTACCCAAACATAAGCAATTCGGGTTTAAATATCATTGACAAACCAATAAAAAGCATTACTAATCCACCTACCAAATGAGCAATTCTCGCGTATTTATTTTCAAGTCCAGTAGCTTGCAGAGTAATCATGGCAATTGCAAAAACAGTAAAATCATCAATCATAAAGATTACAACATAAAATAGAAGATACAGGTAATAGGTTAGAGGATGCAAGTTATTCATAGCTAACAGATTCGTGTAAGTTGCTGGGAGTCCCGCTGAGCACAGCAGTTCAACAAAATTTACTGCTATAGCTAATAGTGAAATACCTCCTAGGGCAATCCAGAGATTATCCTTTAATGCATATTCTCTGAGTTTTTCAAATATTCGCCTTCTTTTTTGATTGTCTCCCACTACTTTGCATCCTGAGGGGTTTTTTATCACGTCTCGGATGTAAATGAATGCTGCAGTTAAAGCTAGGGCTCCTATTGCAAACCGAATCCACGAAATGTATGACAAAAGCTGAAAAAACTTTAGCCATGCAGTTAAGAATAAAAAATAAACCATTCCGGAAACGAAAATAAAAGTTCCTCCAATGATCCAACGTCTTCTTTTGTTTTCCATTTTTATTAAAAGGCTTATCAAAAACAATAGCACCCACATTGCGCAAGGATTAAATCCATCTGCTAAGGCTATCACGAAAGTTAAGAGGGGAAGGGACAGTTTTTCCAAGTCTATATTTTTAAGAAAGAGAAAATTAAAGTTATTTTCTGGGGTTTTGTTTTCTTGGTTCAATTCATCTAAGTTTTTTAAAGGTTCTTCTTTCTGTATCTCTCGAACGATATTTATGATTTCTAGGCCCGTGGTTTCACGAGTTCTAAACCCGGAAACATAGTACTCTCCGTTTATTACAGTAAAGGGGACTCCTGAGATATTAACTCCCAGTTTTTTACCATACTCCTGCATTTTTAAGGCACCCTCTCTACTTTGGCTAACCTCATATTCTTGTATGATTACATCGTCTCTCCATTCGGCAAGCTCCATTAAAAAAATCTTTTCTTGACGGCAATGCGGGCAGCCAGAGGAAGTAAATACTTCTATTTTAACTAGTTTTTGATTTTCGCTTATTTCTTTATTTGTATCTTCTTCGTTCTTTTCTTGAGCTTGTACTATATTTACAATATTTTTTGGACCGTGATTAGGAAAATATTTTATCCCGTGATGTGTTAACAGGGCTATAGCAACAATTATTAAGAATTTATTGAATACTTTTTTCATATACTGTTTGACCTCAGAATTATCTGTCTTTGTATTTTTTGACTAGTTTCACTAGCTTTTTTTCAGAGACTTCGCCTGAAATCCTGTCGATTTCCTCTCCATTTTTATCTAGAAAGATGAAAGTGGGAAGAGTACTGTCTTCAATTCCATATTCTTTTACTTTTTCAGGAGAGTCGTCGTACTCATAGTATTCGCTTTCAAAAAAAGGATATTCTTTTTCTACTTTTTTCCAGCGAGGGCCCATGACTAAACAACCCGAACACCAGACTGCTCCAAATTTTAATACTTTCATAAACATATACCATTTTACATCTGACTTAATTTAATTCAAGAGGAGTCCTTAAATCATTTGGTCTTTAGGAGAACAAAAAGGAGCCCGGAGGCTCCTTTTGTGTTGATTGAATACTTACTCTGAGGTTTCTTTTACTATTATTTATTCTTCTATTTCTTCGACCCCTTCTATTTCGTTGGCTTCTTCTTCAATTTCAAATCCTTCGGGAAGTTCTACGGTTTCATTTTCACCCTCTACAGTAAGAGGTTCTTGTTCCGTTATTTCTTCTGCTTCTTGAATTTGAGCCTGTCTTTCCAGTTCTTCTATTGTAGGTTTTTCCTCCTGAGGTTCTAGACTCGCTAGTATCTGATTTAATTCCTCGATCTCCTCTTGTACTATTTCGTAATCTTCCGAATCACTTGGGATCAAGTTCAGAGTGAGCTCAAGAGCTCTCTTCGCGCTAGCATAGTTTTCTAGATTTTTGGCGGCTTGTGCAAAGTTGTAATAAGCATTGGCATAATCGGGTTTAAGATCAGTGGCCTGTCTAAAGTAATTTGCAGCTGTCAAGTAGTCTTCTTCTGCAAAATAAAGGCCTCCTAGACCAACCCTTAAGCGCGGGTTGTTGGGATCTAATTGGATTGCAGTCATGAGAGATTGAACTGCCCATTTGTTTGCGTCCTCGGCTGCTCCTCTAATGGCTTGGTATATACTTGATCTAATTTCCCAGTTTGCAGGATTTAGCTTGTTGATTTCTTCCGTATTCAGTCTTGAGGCACTTATGGATCTTAAGATTAGGTTGTTCATGACTTCTCTTTCGGTATCAGTCAGGTTCTCTTTCTGAGAGAGATTTATAGCCACCGCTAGGTTGGTTTGCGCAAAGGTGTTGTAATAATTGCTTCTTCTTGGATTATGTCTGATTGCTTTTGTTTGATATTCAAAGCTTCCAGCTGCATTTGTGCTAAGCAGGTCTACAGCCTTTTGCATGTAGTATTCAGATGGGTACATTCTGTAGACTGAGAAGAATAACAATCCAGCAACAGCTACTAAGGGTAGACTTATTATGACGGTCAAGAAGGCTGAATTTTCAGAATTATCTTTAACTATACTCAGGGTATCTTCTACACTACCTTTACTTCCTTTTGCATCAAAGGAGAGATATTTCTGTTCTTCTACATTAACTAAAGCCGCTAAAAGAGCTACCATTAATGCTAAGGTAAAGCCAAGTATTACAGTTGAGGTTGTTAGGAACAAAGTTGTTACCATAAGCAGAGCTATAATTGAGACTATTTTTTCTAGTTTTCCTTTTTTTAAGTTATTTGCGGTGAACTTTATTGTCTTTACAAGCAGGTAAATTCCCAAAGCAATTCCCAAAAGCCCCAAAGTTCCAACGACCAATAGTACTTCATTAAAGGGTTTATCAAATCGGGTGTTCCAGTAATCAGTCTGGTTCATTAGTACTGAGCGGTATCGGGGATAGTTGAGATAGAAAGTTGAAGGCCCACTTCCTACCAAGGGAAAATCTCTCATCGACGATATAGCTATTTTCCAGGATTCCATAAGATTTAGTTGAATTGCTGCGGGGTATTCTGCCCTAACGACTACAGGTTTAGTTAGAGGTGTAAGGGTTAGACCCAGGACTAAAGTAACAACTATTCCAGCAAGCAACAAGTAAAGTTTCTGTTCTTTAATCTTCTCAATCTTAGTTAGCAAAAGGACCATAACAGCACCTAGTCCCAGTAGTATCCAGGTTATTGGTTTGTTATAAAGAGCTATATAACTAAAATTTAGCAGAAGTACTAAAAGGGAAAATCCTTTTAAAGCAGGGGATTCACCCGTAATTAATTCATGAATGGCTGCCACACACGAAATAGAGGCTAGAATTCCAAGACCTAGAAGAGAACCAACAGGATTAAAAAAGTTTCCGGAACCCGGAATCAAAGCTACTCCATAGTAGCTTAAAAGAGCTATTAGTGTTGCAAGCAAGGTTCCAGATAAGAATCCATATAAGATCATTTTTACATCACTTCTGCTTCTTATGTTTGAAGCAATCAGGATGTAAAAAGCTCCTAATGCCCCCAGTGAGACTAGACTTGGAAACCATCTGCCTTGACTTCCAAATAGACTGGAGGTTTTGTCAATGGAGAAAATACTTGCTAGTAAAATAACCCCTAAGAAGAGCATTCCTGGTATGTTAAGGGCTGTTTTAGCAATTTCGATTTTCTTGTCCCTTATGACCTGAGCTCCCCAGAGCAAGAAGGCAGCGGCTGTTACTACAAGGAGTAGACTTAGTTTATTAAATTCAAATTTTTCCAACGTTATGGGAAGGAAAAACAAGGGCAGTGCAAAAGCCAATAAACTTATTAAATATTTAATCGCACTTTGAATTTGGTTATTGCTTTGTTTCATAAATTAATTCAAGCACGTTCAAAAGTATTAGTCAAGAGT
>CAZWYL010000011.1:0-5267 GCA_964638225.1 uncultured Candidatus Saccharibacteria bacterium | reverse complement strand
TTTAAGTTTTTGAATAAGTTTGAGTCTATTAATTACCCAATAAGGATAGTGACCTTCAACATTTTTACCCTTTCTTTCCATGTGGGGGATCCAATTTAATTTGGTGTAATATCTTAATCTGTTGTAGGGTTTTCCACTGCCAAAATCTACACCTTCTTTTTTGGCTATTTCAATAACTTTATCAACACTCAGAAGTTTTGATGTTTTTTTATTTGTCATATGAAAATTATAACATTCTATTTTAACTAGATTTTTGCTTCTTGGAATTTTTCAAGGTGTTTTGTAAGTTTTATCTGATGAGAGAATATAATCAACTATTGGTAAATATAGATTCACCTTTATATCCAGATCTTCTAAAGCATATTTCTAAGCCGCCAAAAGAGCTTTTTATTAAGGGAAAATTTGGGGAGGACGTCCTTGAGAAGGAGGGAAACACGCCAGTGAATTCAATTGTAAATCAAGAAGATCAGAAGAGTATGTCAAATGATGATATGAAAAAGCGTATAAGCAGCTTTTTTAGCCCGGAAATTTTTGATTTATGTCTATCTGTTGTAGGAAGCAGAAAGATGACACCTTACGGTAAAAGGGTTACACATCGTTTTATCAGGAATTTAGCCTCAAAAGGTATCACCATAGTTTCAGGTTTTATGTACGGGATTGATGCAGAGGCGCACAGAGCGGCTTTATCAGTAGGAGGGAGGACTATTGCGGTTATGCCTTGTGGGATAGATTTGATCTGCCCGTCTTTTCAGGAGGATTTATATTATGAAATTCTGGATTCGGGAGGTTTAGTTATTTCAGAATATGCTAAAGATACGCCCGCTAAAAAATGGACTTTTCCCCAGAGAAACCGTATAGTAGCAGGATTGTCTCAGGCCCTTTTTGTTGTAGAGGCAGGTGTTAAAAGTGGTACATTAATAACAGCTAAACATGCTCGTAAGACAGGAAGAGAAATCTTTACTGTTCCCGGGAATGTCTTTTCCGCCAACTTTAAAGGTATAAATCAGCTTATAGACCAGGGTGCCAGAATAGCCTGCTCTCCCTTCGATATAGAGGAATACTATCGTGAGTGTGATTCTGAAAATTTAATTTTAAGGCCTCATGAAACTACCAGCGGTGAGAATGGTTTGGAAGGGAGAAAAGGACAACTTGATTTTCAGACAAACTCAGTTTCTCAAAAAGTACTTTTTTCGGAGGATCTACTGGATTCAAAGGAGAGAAAAATTTTTGCTGTCTTAAAGACACGTCCCTTATCTGTAGATGAAATTGTTCAACAATTAGATTATTCTACTGCGGAGTTGGTTGCAAAACTTACATCTTTAAGTTTAAAAGGTTTGGTAGTTGAGGAAGGTGATAAATACTATGTTAGCTAAGGTGAATTCAGCTGCCTTTTTAGGATTAAAGAGTTTGGGAGTTACAGTTGAGGTTGACATAGCAAGAAGGGGTTTTCCTGCTTTTGAAATTGTTGGTCTGGCAAATAAAGCTACTGCAGAGAGCAAGCATAGAATAAAGACCGCCATGATGAATTTAAACATTGATTTTCCCACTAACAAAAGGATTACGGTAAATTTAGCCCCCGCAGATGTTCCTAAAGATGGTTCTTTTTATGATTTACCTATTGCTGTGGGTTTGATAAGCCTAATTTATAATGTGAGAATTCCACCTGGATCGCTGTTCTTTGGAGAAGTTTCATTGGATGGAAGCTTACGTCATACAAAAGGAGCTTTCTTACTAGCGCTTTTTGCTCGTGACAAGGGTTTTGAAAGGATATTTGTTCCTGTTTTAAATGGTTCTGAGGTATCTTCGATTCCAGGTTTTGAAGTTTATCCGGTGGAAAATCTCCTACAAATCTCTAATTTTTTACGACACGGTCCTAGAAGTGGTTTAGATCCGCTTTCTGGAGGTAGTAATTTTAGTAAGAATTCTTTGGAGGGGATTGGAGACCATGATCTGGATATGGGAGAAATAATTGGACAGGAAACAGCAAAAAGATCTTTGGAAATTTCGGCTGCCGGGGGACATAATTTTTTCATGATTGGCCCTCCCGGGTCAGGGAAAACCCTATTGGCGAAGACTTTTCCTTCTATTTTGCCTCCTTTGGAACAAGAAGAATCATTGGAAGTAACCAAGATTTATTCTGCCGCCGGGTCAATTCCGCCTGGAGGCTCTTTAATAAAAATGCGGCCGTTTATAGCACCTCATCACACTATTTCTTATGCCGGAATGATAGGCGGAGGAACTACTCCGCAGCCGGGACAGATAAGTCTAGCTCACAGAGGAGTTCTTTTTATGGATGAGTTCCCTGAATTTCCTCGTTCAATATTGGAAATGCTTAGACAGCCTTTGGAGGAGGGTGAGATTAAAATCTCGCGGAGTTTAGGCAGCTTCAAATTTCCTTGCCGATTCATTTTAATTGCAGCAGGCAATCCCTGTCCCTGTGGTTTTTTTGGCTCCTCTAAGGATTGTACTTGCACACCCGGCCAAATGACAAGGTATAAAAGGAAACTGTCCGGGCCCATTTTGGATAGAATTGATCTTTTTACTAAAGTTAGAGAAGTAGAGTTTTCAAAATTGCAGGATTTTGTTTTAAGTGGGGGGAATTTCAAGAAAGGTAAAAAGGAGGTTGTGTCAGATTCAACACAATCCAAAGGAAAAGCAGAAAGCTCTTGGGAAATTAGAAAAAGAGTTATTTCAGCAAGAAAGATCCAGAAAGAAAGATTCAATAAAACAGAAATTCTTACCAATTCTGAAATGAAAAATAAGCATATCAAGAAGTACTGTAGCTTGAAGACCTCGGCAAAAAGAATTCTTCAACAGGCCGCTGATATGTATTCTCTCTCCGCCAGGGCTTACTTTAAGGTTTTAAAAGTTGCGCGTACAATAGCCGATCTGTCCGGGGTTGATTCTATTAAAGAAAATCACGTGGCAGAGGCTCTTCAGTATAGGTATAGGGAAAAGTGAATACTATAATGACCATTGGATAGACTTTATATAATATCTGTTGTAGTATTCAGCCATGGTTAAATTAACAAAAATATCAAAAGCATTTTCAGACAATAATCGATTAAAAATTTTAGAGTTTTTGAGTGACGGACAGAAAAATGTTTCCCAAGTGGCGGAGAATCTTAGAGTTGAGGAGAATTTAGCTTCACATCACCTAAGAGTTTTAGCTGACTTAGGTTTCTTAAAGAACACGAAAAAGGGGAGACAGGTATTTTACCGACTAAATGAGCGTAGATTTGTTTCTCTTATAAAAACCATTAGTAACAATCCCTCTTTTAGAGATCTAATAGAAGAAGCTTTAGAGTAGGTAATCTTTATCTCCAGCGTTATATCATCCAAAGATAATTCCTATATTCCCTGTAAGTAAAGCGTCTTTTCCTTTTGAGTGTTGTTTTCTGTTTTTATTCTGCGGGAAATATGCGGGAAAAGTAAGTATAAAATAGATTAATCCACATTTTTGTGGATAACTTTTATTCCTGCGGGAAATATGCGGGAAAAAGAACAAGATTTTCTAAGTTTTCTATTTTAAGTAGACTATTGGATCTGGCAATATCCATTGAAATGTTTTTAAAATGTTGCATGCTTTTTAAAGATTTTTTATTTCAAAATTTATATTATTTTATTACTGGCTGTGCTCTTCTTTCAGCTTTAGGAACGTACCTTTATTTTTATAACAGAGAGGTTCTTTCTTTTAGAGTAGGGGACTCCGGAGGTGCTCTAGAAATAGAATCCAGTAATTCTACTGATTCAGAGGAGACTACCACAGACTCTCCTTTAACTGAAAATGTTGGAAGAAGGAAGGATTCAATTATAGTGGATCTTTCAGGAGCAGTTGATAGACCGGGAATCTATTCTTTGAGGCCGGGAGATCGTCTGGCGGACCTCATCTCTCTTTCAGGAGGTGTAACAAACCAGGCTTCTCAAAAATGGCTCTCAAGGAATTTAAACTTATCTAAGGTTTTGCAAGACCAACAGAAAGTTTATATCCCGTTTGAGTGGGAAATATCTCCGGAAAAACCCGATTATTCTCTAAAGGAATTAGTTGTAGACAAAAAATCTGGGATTTCAGAGAATTTTGAAGGCGGCGGGGAGCCGAGACCGGTTGCTGTAAATACAGACCCGGATGAAGATGTGTCAACGGGAGTTGACTGGGGGGAGGATTCTGTAGGCAGCAATGATGATTCAGAGGACTCCACAGGTTTAATAAATTTAAATCAGGCTTCCGAGAAAAAACTCATGGAATTACCTGGGGTGGGTGAGGTTACGGCCGGAAAAATCATTGACAACAGGCCCTACGCTTCCCTGGAGGATCTTGATGAAAAAACTGATATTTATCAAAGTACTTTGGAAAAAATTAAAGATTTAGTAACCTTTTGATTTTTAGAAAGTCTTTGAGGATTGCTGGGTTTGGATTTTATGAATTTTCTTAGACCCCACTTACCTTTAATTATTCTTGTTATTTTTACGATTTTTCGGGTTCAATTATATTGTGAAAATTCTTTGCTTGTTTTACGCGAAACTCCCAAAGAATTCAAAAGCCATGGTTTTAGTAATTTAAGCGATTTTGAGGATGGGGATTCTAAATGGGCGCCTTATAAAGCTTGTGCATTACAAGAAATGGAGTTTGATGACTTTCTAATAATTCAAAAATTGACTCCTTTTTTAGATAAAATTAGAGCTTTCGCTATTGAGCGAGCCCGAAAATACCTTCCCAGTCCGGCAAGCGAACTTTTATTGGGAATGACCATAGGCGTAGATCATTTTCGCAAACTTCCTAAATTCAAGGAAATGCTTATAAAAACAGGCACTATACATGTTGTTGTGGTTTCCGGATACAATATAAGCCTAGTATATACTTTGGTGTGGGTTTTTCTGGGCTCTTTCTACAGTAAGTCCAAGTTAATTATTGGGATTATAGTGGCAATTTTTTATACTATGCTTTCAGGATTTGATCCCCCGGTGATTCGATCTTGGATTATGGGCTCAATTGCTTACTTGGGGAAGTATCACGGACGTTCTTTCCCCACACTAAAGGTTCTTTTTATTTCCGGTTTGCTAATGATTTTATGGCAGCCTCTGTTTTTATTTAGTCTTAGTTTTCAGTTGAGTTTTTCAGCCACGTTAAGTTTAATTCTTTTCTCGGAAGTGATAGAGGAAGGGATTTTCTTTGTTCCCAAAATACCATCTTTACTTAGGGAGGATTTTGTTGCTACGGTAGCAGCGCAGATTTTGGTTTGGCCCTTGATATCTATTTATTTTGGGCG
>CAZWYL010000010.1:1538-26625 GCA_964638225.1 uncultured Candidatus Saccharibacteria bacterium | reverse complement strand
GCCAAAACCTCTAGGACCTGTTCTATCAAAAAAAGGCATTAAATTCACCTCCCTTAATCAATCAAGTAATGAATACATATTCATTATATACCGAAACGCAGCTTTGTCAAATTTCTTGAACTCCCCTTGCAACAACTAAATCTAAAATGCGGGGGCTGAATACCAGTCACGCCCACAAAAACTACCCCAAGAAAAAATTTTATGTAATAATGTAGCCATGCCACTGCTCCGGCGCAAAACAACTAACTGGGATAGAGTCGCTGAATCTTATGATAAGCTTGTAGATGAAACTGGAGACTTCAATCATAAAACTTACATAAACCCAGTCATTCTGGAAATCATAGGAAACTTTAAGAATAAACAAGTATTGGATGTGGGCTGTGGCCAGGGATATTTTTGCAAAATTTTAGCGAACAAAGGGGCTCGAGTAACCGGTATTGATATATCGAAGAAGCTTATTGACATTGCAAATGAAAGATTTGACCACCCAAATATTGAATTTTTAGTAAAAGATGCCTCGGACATGGAGGGAATTAAGAAAAACCAATTCGAGACAGTCCTATGCAACATGTCCTTTCACGATATCGAAGATATAGACAAAACCATAGACGAAATAGCCAGAGTAATACAGATCAGTGGGAAACTAATATTTTCTATTCCACATCCCTGGACCCATCTTGGAAAAACGCTAAAAAAGGGAAGGGAATATCAGCTGCTCCTAAAAAACTATAAAACACAACTGGAAGTGCCCAATAAACTCTACGGAGATAAAGGAATCGTCTCCTATCATAGACCTCTCCAATATTACATAGAGAAACTGACGGAACATAGCTTTGAAATAACAAACTTCGTGGAAATTAGTAAAGAGCATTCTAAGGGCAAAAAAATTAATGACAAAAATTATTTAAGGTTTAAACAAGAATTTCCCAGCTTTCTTGTAATAGGTGCCACAAAAAGATTAGTGGTAGAATAAAACACTTTATGGGTGAAATTTACACTTTAGGAGACTTGGAAAAAAGAGTAGAAGAAGAGGAATCTCGTATCGATGATGCGGAAGAAAGGATAAAGGATCCCGAAAAACCCACGGAAGACACGAAAAAAATGCCGGAAGAAGCGGAGGGAAACGAATCGCGTGTAAATGGCGCGGAAGAAAGAACAAAGGATTTCGAAGAACTCCATGGAAAGATTCGAAAGAAACCTCACAAAACTAACGACCAAAGTTCTGGCAAACAACCGGACCTTCGTCAAAGGCATCTTGAAGATTACCATAAAAAGGAAATTCAAGAAGCTCTGGAACCTATCAAACAAGAAAATACAGAAAAACAAGAACATCTGTCACCCGAACTTTTAGATCAGCTTACTGCCTACTGGAATCAAACACAAGGGAAAATTTCATTTCAAGACTGGATGGCTCAACATAAAGAGACTCGAGCCCAGAATCGTGGAAATGGAAAACTGCCAAAGGAACTTAAGAGAGAGGAAGCGCAACAAAGGAAAATAAAAGATTTTTCACGAACAGGCAGTAGACATCCTACAAGAGCCTAATTTTTCAATAACGAAAAACTCTTAACTACGGAAGCCCTTCAATATGCTATAATCTCTCCGTTGACACTTTCTCTAGAAAAAAGCTAATACATGAAAAAAACTTACAATCATAAAAAAGCAGCACAAAAAATCTATCAATATTGGGAAGAATTGGGATTATTTACACCAGAAAAAAGCCAATCCGAAAGGAAAAGGAATAATTTACAAAACAAAGAAGAAACTTTCTGTGTTTTAATGCCTCCCCCAAATGCTAACGCGCCCCTTCACTGCGGCCACGCGACCTACGCAATTCAAGATATAATGGCACGCATAAAAAGAATGCAGGGATACAAAACATTGTATCTGCCCGGCACAGATCATGCCGGATTTGAAACCCAAGTTGTATATGAAAGAAAACTCAAAGAAAAAGGAAAGTCACGCCTAGACTTTGATAGAGACACTCTTTTTAAGGATATTCTCAGTTTTGTAAAAGAGAATTCCGAAGTTGCCATAAACCAGCTAAAACAATTGGGTATGGGTGCCGACTGGACACGAAACACTTTCATGCTGGATGAGAAAGTAATAGACACTGTTTATGATACCTTTGAAAAATTGCACAGGGATGGACTTGTCTATAGAGACACTTACATGGTCAACTATTCAACTTTCCATGGAACTACCTTTAGCAACTTAGAAACTACTCATAAAGAAAGTGTAGCGCCTTTGTATTACGTGGAATACGAGATCCGAGGCAGTCCCAAAACAATTACAGTGGCAACAGTGAGGCCCGAAACAATATATGCAGACACGGCTATTGCGGTACACCCAGAAGATTCCCGCTATGAGAATTTGGCAGGTAAAAGGGCCACGAACCCTTTGACAGGTACAGATATACCTATAATAGCTGATGAGGCCGTTGATCCAGAATTTGGAACAGGTGCTCTAAAAATAACGCCCGGGCATGATTTTACGGACTACGAAATAGGTAAAAGACATAATCTTCCATTATTCACGGTAATAAATCTCCAAGGAAAAATGACCTCGGAAGCGGCTGAAGTGGAAGGAATGTACCCCAAGCAAGCCAGAAAGGAAGTAGTTAAAATTTTAACTAAGGAAGGCAAATTAACTAAAATCGACAAGGAATACAAGCACAGCCTTCTTGTTGACTACAAAGATAAGAGGGAAATTGAACCCCTTCCCCTGCCAAACTGGTTTGTAAAGACCGAAAAACTCGCTGAGACGGTAACCGAATCCGTTAAGGAAGAGGATATTAAGTTTAATCGCCCATTATGGAAAAGGGAAATTCTTCGTTGGCTTAGTGATATTAGAGATTGGCCAATCAGTAGACAAATAGTTTTTGGTATTAAAATCCCGGTTTGGTACCCAGTGGATAAAAATCCTAATTTACACGTTACCTTTGTAGATAAAAATGGCGTTTCCCATGAAGGGAAAATTAAAGAATTGTTAGAAAGATATGGGTTAGAAAAAATCAAAAAGGGCTTGCAAAATCTCATAGCTCCTATAGATGCGGAGTACATAATATCTCGCAAAGAACCTAAAGGAAAATATATACAAGAAACAGACACTTTTGACACTTGGTTTAGTTCC
Source organism: uncultured Candidatus Saccharibacteria bacterium (assembly GCA_964638225.1). GTDB lineage: Bacteria > Patescibacteriota > WWE3 > UBA101185 > UBA10185 > WJKK01. Next base: position 23,493 of record CAZWYL010000010.1, on the reverse strand, counting down.
GGACAATGGCCTTTAACTACACTGGACTATCCTGAAGGGAAAGACTTTGAAGAATTCTTCCCAACTGATTTTATGGATACAATGTGGGATATATTGTTTTTCTGGATAGCAAGAATGGCTATGTTTAGTTTATACCTAACAGATAAAGTTCCTTTTAAAAACGTCTATATACATGGAGCTATTACCGACGAGAAAGGTAGAAAAATGAGTAAAAGCAAGGGAAATGTTATTGACCCGATGGAATTTGTAGAAAGGTATGGTGCAGACGCCCTACGTATGGGAATCGTTGTGGGAGGAAACACCGCAGCAAAACAAACCGCCTTAAGTGAAGATAAAGTAAGAGGATACAGGAATTTCGCCAATAAAATCTGGAACATGGCAAGATTTATAGAAATTATGAAAGAAGACTTTGGCAAGGAAATTACCGAATTCAGAAGAATAAAACAGCCTCAGCTTAGACAGGAAGATCATAAAATACTGGCCGAGCTGGAAAAAGTCATCGATAAAACAAACAACAATCTTAAAAAATACCGGTTTTCGGATATGGGCAATGAAATTTATGATTTTATCTGGCACACGATTGCGGATGAATACATAGAGCTTGTAAAAGATAGAAAAGACAAGGAAGTAGCGCTGGGCGTATTATCTCACGTATATAAAACCTCCTTGAAACTACTGCACCCCTTCATGCCTTTTACCACAGAAAAAATCTGGCAGGAAATAACAGATGGCGGAACTCCTTTAATGATTGCCCAATGGCCGGAAAAATAAACCTTTTTGGAATAAAAAACAAATCTAACCTTTACTCTTCCTTGGGTTCAACAGCTTCTTCGGGCACTTCCTCAGCAGGTGCGGGGCCTTCTCCTTCTTCAAGATCTTCTTCAGCTTTCTCTTCTGTAGCTTCTAGACCCTCTATCAGTTCTTCCTCAGTCAACACTTCCTCTTCTTCCTCTTCTTCAATGGTTGCGTAGTCCAAAACCACAACAATGTCTTCAGGAGTGTGCTCTACAATTTCTACCTTACTCTCATCAAAATCCAGATCCGCGATTGTAAGGCTATCCCCTATCTCTTCTAAGCCTGAAACATCCAAAACAAATTTATGGGGAAGGTCTGTAGGCAAGGCAGAAACGGTTACTTCATTTAGCTGTGTCAAAACTAATGCCTCGCCACTCTTTACTAAATTTATCTCTTCCTCTCCCTCTACAAAAACAGGGATATCCGCAGTGGTTTTCTCTTTCAAATTAACCTTGTACAAACTGACATGTAAAACCTCATAGCTAACGGGGTGCAGCTGAAACTCCTTTATAAGAACTTTGTAGGGCTCTTTAATGCCCTCGACCTTGACGTCTACCAAAGTCGTCTCTCCAGCCTCCCTAAATACCTTTACAAAATCTTTATAGTCCAGAGAAACAGGAATTGAATCAATATCAGGCCCAAAAATTACTGCTGGGATTTTTCTATCTTGTCTAACCTTTTTTGCTTTTTTACCAAGTTGTTCTCTTTTTGTTGCATTAAGTTGCATATATCTGTGCCTTTTAATTCTTCATGTAAATCTAGTATCTCATCGTAAGATATAGAGTCCATGTTTAAAAACTTCTTAATCTCTCCCGGCATTAGATCCGACTTCATGGGAACGCTGCCTACACCGGAAGGCGTAACCGTAACCATGCTTTGGGCAGAACAGTTATTACAAGTTGCATGAGCAACAAGAGCGAGCGGGGTCTCAGTCACAATAACAAGACTAGCTTCTTTTAAAGTCTTTCCGCAACCATGGCACAATACTTTACTTAAATTAATTCTTTTACTCATACAATCTATAAGCGATTAGCATTTTACTTACAAAATAGGGGTTAGTCAAGAAAAATCACCCGACTGAAAAAAGATAATACAATCCAGATAACCAGATAACGTTCTTTAAACTCCGTACACCGCTGCATCCTCAAAATTTCAGACTTCCTTTTATTGTGGCTCCTTGATTTGTTAGATATATATATATATGAAGTATTTTAACGCCGGAGAGTTCATAGATAGAAACTTTAAAATTGTTATACTTAGTTTATGGAAGAGAAACTGGAGGAATATTTAAAAACCTTAGACTCTTTAAAAACAAGGGCTGGATATTCCAAAAAGGAACAATTCATTAACTTGCCTCTCGATGAAAAGAACATCTCTGAAATAATGGAGAGTGTGAAAGAAATTAAGAAAACACATTTTCTTAAAGATCTAGTAATTATTGGCATCGGAGGCTCTAGTTTAGGTACCAAAGCAATTTATGAAGCCCTAAAAACAACAAATACACTTCCGAAGATTCATTTCTTGAATCAAATCAATTTGGAAAAAATAGCCAAAACAGCTGATACTTTAAACAAAAAGGGTGAAAATGAAACTTTACTTATTGTGGTAAGCAAATCAGGGAGCACTTTTGAAACCAGAAAAAACTATGAATTACTGGAAAAAGAACTAAAAAATGAAATTAAAACCATCTTCATTACAGGGAAAGACTCTGTCTTAGCCCAGGAAAACAAAAACCAGACAATTCTGAATATACCTGAAAATGTGGGCGGAAGGTTTTCTATCTTTTCTCCGGTGGGGTTATTCCCCCTAGCATTAACTAATGTGGATATTTTAGAGCTCCTTAAAGGCGGTATGGATGCTAGAAAGATTTCTCTACAAACAAAAGAAAATCCCACTGCAGAAACAGCAGCTATAACTTGGCAAAATTATAAAGAAGGAAGGGAAATATACAACATCTTTATTTTCTCTCCAAGATTAAAAACATTGGGATATTGGTATCAACAGCTGCTGGGAGAGAGCCTGGGAAAAAATGAGAAAGGCCTCTTTCCTGTAGTAACCGAGGGTTCAAAGGATCTCCACTCCCTTCAACAATATTTTGTAGGAGGGAAGAAAAGTGTACAACATGAATTTATAATTTCCCAAGAAGAAAACAGATATCAACGAACTATCTTAAAGGCCGTGCAAAAGACTTATCAGCAAAACAACATACCTTTCAAAAATACGATCCTGCCTGCAATAAATGAGTTTCATTTAGGTAAATTCATGCAAGACAAAATGATTGAGGTGCTCTTCTTGGCTAAACTTCTAGGCATCAATCCCTTTGGGCAGCCGGATGTGGAAAGCTACAAGAAAAACACCGAAAAGCTTCTTTCCTATGAAAATAACTAAAAAACTGAGTAAAACTTCCTTCTGGATAATAATGGCGTTGGCTGCCATAACAGGGCTGTATTTCCGCCTACACGGAATAAGCTTTGGACTCCCTCACAGTACTCATGCAGACGAGCCCCAAATCGTAGAACTCGCGGTGAAATACACCTATGAAATACGCAGCATAATAAAGGAAAACGACTACTACCGACTAATCCCAATAAATTTCGTCTACGGCATGTTTCCTACTTATCTACTAACCTTTGCGACCATGCTTTTTAGTAAAGTCGCTAATTTTCTAAATTTTGGATTTGAAAAATATGTAATTTATATCTACCTGCGGGTTCTCACGGCAATAAGTTCAATGGCCCTTATACCTATAACTATATTTATTTATAAAAAACTTTTTAAAAAGGTTAGCAAATTTGAAATAATTTTTCTAGCCTTCTTGGTAACACTAAACTGGAAACTGGTAGTACATTCTCATTATGTAAATATGGATATATTCCTGACTATATTGATGAATCTATCTTTTTTAACTCTGTTTGCCTATCTTAAAAATCCAAGAAAGAGTGTTTTTGTAATCCTAAGTGGTTTGATCGTGGGTTTTGCCGTAGGTACTAAGATTACAGCAGTCCTTTCACTTCCCTGGATAGTTTATTTATTCGTCCATAAAAAAGACTTTAGGAGCTTATCTGCCTTTTTATTTTTAATATACATAGGGTTTGCAATATCGAACCCCTTCTCTTTAATATTTGCCGATGACTTCACGTATAGAATTCTTGAAATGCAAACAAAAGAAGCGGGTTTAGTTTTTGATTCGGTAAATTCAGATCCATTTAAATACGTTAAAAGCCTGGTTTTTATTGGTACGCCTCTTATTTTTCTGTTTTCCCTTTATGGAAATGTCACAAGTTTTCTTCGTTCTCCTGGGAAAGAAAACTCAAGCACAAACAAGGTCTTGCATGTATTTTTGACAGGGAATATCTTAACTTACCTTGTCTTTTATTCCCTCAATTCACGCGAGGTAAGCAGATGGCTTCTACCTATACTGCCTTTAATCTTAGTCTATGCAACTAAAGGTATGAAGGAATTTTTAAAGACAGAAGATTTGTCTACCAAAAATGCGGCCGAAATGAAAAAAACAAAAAAACCAAAACTAGCTGTACTTGCGCTTTTTATAATTCTAGGGACATATCTCTACTATCCTACGCTTTTATTAAAACAATATGGAGACGATACTCCCAAATCGGCGGCATATGAGTGGGTAAGAGATAGTCTTCCCCCTAAAAGCATGATCTTAGCAATAACAGAAGAGGGTCTGGATCCTTTCAATAAATTTCAAAAAGCCTTTGTTAAACGCCCTATTGTTTATGGTTCAGAAAGTGCTCAATTTGATATGCCCCCTAATCCCTTAAGATACGACTATGTCGTTCTGTCTTCAAAACCAATGAAAAATTACCAAAGAAAAGAAGTTCAGGAAACATATCCCTTCTATTCAAAAAGGTGGCGAGAATTTGAAGAAACAGTAAAGAACCCGGATAATTTTACTCTAATTAAAGAATTTACTTTACCAAAACCTAATCTAGTGCACCTATCGGATGTCTATATCTATAAAAAAGCTTCCCAGTGATTACTGCTAATTAGAGATAGTCTCTTAACCGCCTACTTCTGGAAGGATGGCGTAACTTCCTTAAAGCTTTAGCCTCTATCTGCCTAATTCTTTCTCTGGTAACACCGAACTCCTTGCCCACTTCTTCGAGTGTTCGAGTACGCCCATCAATCAAGCCAAATCTCAGCTCCAAAACACGTTTTTCTCTGTCACTCAAAGTATCAAGCACTCCCATAATATGGCCTTTTAATAATTCTTGACTTGCAGACTCAAAGGGCGATAAAGCCTTTTTATCCTCTATAAAGGCTTTGAGGCGGGTGTCTTCTTCTTTACCTACAGGAGTTTCAATAGACGCTGTTTTCTGCGAAATCTTCACTATATGGCGGGCCTTCTCCAGATCGATATCCATCTCCTTTGCAACCTCTGCGGGTTTGATAGCTCTTTCTTTCTCCTGCTCAAGCTGACGCTCTATTTTCTTGTACTTATTGATTGTCTCTACCATGTGTACAGGAATACGAATTGTTCGAGCCTGATCTGCAAGAGCTCTAGTAATAGCCTGGCGGATCCACCAAGTTGCGTAGGTTGAGAACTTAAATCCACGGCGCCAATCAAATTTCTCCACTGCCCTCATTAAACCGGTATTCCCTTCTTGAATTAAATCCAGAAAAGCAAGTCCTCTTCCCATATACTTCTTGGCAATAGAAACAACCAAGCGAAGGTTAGCTCTCGTCAAGTGCTCAAAAGCATCTTCATCTCCCTCTTCAATTCTCTTAGCTAATTCAACTTCTTCTTCTGCAGTTAATAGATCTACTTTGCCTATCTCGCGAAGATACATACGTACCGGATCTGTCGAACGGGAGCCGGATCCCTTTAATTTGGCTAAAATCCCTTCTGCAAAGGCATCCAGGGCTTCCTCCTCTCCTTCTGCCTGAACATCAAAAACATTAACACCTTCTTCTCCCAGACGTTCGTAGAGCTTGTCAACCTCTTCAATACTTTCCTCTGCTTCAGGAAAAACTGACAAAACCTCTGAGACGGTTAGGTAGCCTTGTTTCTTACCTTGCAGGACGAGTTTTTGTATAACTCTCTCCTTAGGATCTACAATATTTTTCTTTTTATTAGTTTTAGATTTTGCCATCTAATTTATTACCTCCTTTTTTAGAAATGAGTTTTAAATTATCTTTTTAGAATACTTACTTATCTTAGCAGTTAGATCCTTCACTTTTACCGCGTCGCCTTGCTTCTCTGCTAAAGACAGTTCTTTCCGAAGTTTCTCTATAATTTTTTTATAATACCTTTTCTCTAACCGGCAGCTAACTTCTTCCAGCTCCGTAATTAGTCCGATCTCCTCTAAATCTACATGATCCTGCCATAAATACAAACTTTCAACGAAAGCTTGTAAATTCTCATCTATTGTATCAATAAACGCTTTAATATCAAGTTTCTTTGTTTTTGAGGATTCGGAGGTTTTTTTAAGTTCCGCAAAAAGCTGCTGAGCCTTTTGAGAAAAAAAGTAATCTTTCGAATGTTTTTTCAAAAAGGGCTGCATCTCCAAAAGATTCTCTAACTTTAAAAGCAGAAAAAGGAAGTAAGATTCCATATCCTTAATTGGTGTGTCGACCTTTACTGGGTTTTCTTCCGAAGAAGTTCCAAAAACAGAGTCAACCTCTGCTGTAGATACATCTCCTGAAAAAACAGAATAAATTGCCTTTTCAGAGATGTCCAATTCATCTGAGAGCTCTTTAACATAGTGATTCACAGTCACCTCATTAGAAACCTTTGAAAAAATCTTTGAAAGCTCGGAAACTATCTTCTTTTTTCCTAAGGCACTTTTTTGATCATACTTCTTTAACGCATAAGCAATGAAAAAATCATAGACAGACACTGAAGAAGACAAAACTTCCTTAGCCAAAGATACATCTGCCTTCAAAACCTCATCTAGATCTCTATATTCATCGGGAATCATAGCCGCCTTAACATTCAGATCCTGTTTATCCGCAATGAGAATAGCCCTCTTTATTGCCTCTAGTCCGGCAGCATCCGAGTCAAAGCAAAAAGTTACATCTTCTGTATAACGGGAAATCTTTTTTAAGTGTCCCTGAGTCAGGGAGGTTCCTAGGGGAGCCACTACATTATCAATGCCATGCTGAAAGGCACTTACCACATCCATAGGGCCTTCAACAAAAACAGCGCCCTTCTTCTTTATGGGAACTCGCGCCTGACTTAGTCCATACACAAAATTGGATTTAGTAAAAATAGGTGTGTCTGCCGTATTCAAATATTTAGGAACTTCGTCTAAAATAGTACGAGCCATAAAGCCTTGTACTTTATTGGTGGTGTCGATTAAGGGAAAGACGACTCGTCCTCTAAACTTATCAATATATCCGTCACCCTTTTTCTTAGGCTGAATCACGCCTGCCTTAACCAATTCCCTTTCCGCATAGCCCTGCTTTTGTAAAAATTTATATAAGAGATCCCAGGTCTTTGGGGCGTAACCCAGCCGAAACTCCTTAATAGTTTTTTTCTTTAGACCGCGTTGTTTTGTAAAATAAGCAAAGCCTTTTTTCCCGGATTTATGGTTCAACAACAGGTGTTGATAAAATTCTGCCGCGACGTCGTTTATTTCGTACAGACGTTTCTTTAATTTGTACGCCTCGTCTCTAGGAACATCTTCCAACTCAACCCCAGCCTTATCCGCCAATTTCTGCAAAGCCTCATAAAAGCTTATGCCTTCCATTTCCTGAACAAAAGTAAAGATATCGCCCGAAACTCCGCACCCAAAACACTTGTAAATACCTAGTTTAGGTGAAACCATAAAGGAGGGAGTATCTTCAGTGTGAAAGGGACAGATAGCCTTGTAGTTTTTCCCGGATTTCTTTAAATCAATGTAAGAACCTACAACTTCAACTACATTTAACCTGGTTTTTACTTTTTTAATTGAATCCATCTCTAGTCGTTACTTTGACGTGGCATTATTATATGAAGAAACTGCTCCTTATCAAGGGGTTCAAAAACACAAGGAGAAAGGTTGTCCTGAGTACGAAATCTAATTTTGTCAGTACTCGCGTTGCTGAGAAAATCCAAAATATATTTTGAATTTAATACAATCTCTAATTCATCTCCATCGACAGCGGCTTCAAAAGAAGAGGTGTGCTGGCCGGCTTCAGGAGAAGAAGAGGAGATTGATATTACTCCTTCAGGATCAAAATGTACTTTTACAGAACTGTCAACCTGCTGTGCGAAAACATCTGCCAAACGGACGGCTTCTAGTAAATCGCCATAGTCCAGCTCGGCTTCTAAGGAATGTTCTGCAGGGATAATTCTTTTATAGTCAGGAAATTGTCCATCCAAAATTCTAGTTGCAACTACAGTATCTTTATTAGAAAAAAGAACAAGATTAGCCTTATCATCCAATGCAATATCTGTAGAAACATCAGTTTCAACTAACCGGGAAACTTCCATTAACGTTTTAGCTGGTATAACTACTGAGAAAGTCTTGGTAAAACTTGTATCTACATTTAAAGTCTTTTCGGAAAGCCTGAACCCGTCGGATGCTACAACACTTAAAATCCCATCAATAAAAGAAAGAAAAACTCCTGAAAAGACGGGGCGCGTATCGTCGGATGCAGCTGCAAAGACAACGCTTTTTACCGCGTCGGCAAAAATCTCCGAGTCTAGTTTTAAAACTTCTACGCCCTTTCCCATAACAGGAATTTCGGGGTATTCTTTTGCATCTACAGTATTTAATTTAGCTATATTTTTTTCTGCTTCTACATGCAATAGATTATTATTTAAAGTGACTGTTATTGCTCCCTCGGGAAGATTTGAAACCAAGTCTCGCAAAATTTTTGCCGGAACTGTAATAGCCCCGTCCTTCTCAATAGAAACACCTAGAAAGGTTGTTATTGAAGTGTCAAGATTGGTAGCAGATAACTGAAGCCGACCGTCCTGAGCCGATAGATGTACGTTAGATAAAATGGGTAAGCTAGCCTTATGCGGCACAGCTTTATATACTTGAGTTAAGGCGTTTTCTAATTTTTCTTGGTGGCAGGTAAATTTCATTTTTGTTTTACTCCTGGTTTTGTTCCTCTTGATTTAAAGGCTTTAAGACCACATGCCTATTGAAACCTTTTCCTTCACTTTCCGAATCTATATCAGGATACTCATTTACATAGGTGTGAACTATGTAGCGCTCTGAAGAATCCATGTTAGGTAAAGAAACCTCGTGTCCAAAAAATCTAACTTTGTCTATATAGTTACGGGCAATTTCTTCAACCTTTTCTCTACGGCGTGCCAAGTAGCCTTCTATATCTACTGTCACGCGGACCCACTCATCCTCCTCCAAATTTCGGTTAAGCGCTAGGCTTAGATAGTTCTTTAAGGCTTTGAGGCAACGTCCTCTATAACCAATCAGAAAACTTAGATCACCGTCCCAAATTTCTACCAATAAATCGCCATCGGTATCATCTATAGTAAATTTTGGATCTATTTCCAAATACTTAAAAATCTCTTCTAATATATTTTTTAATTCTTCTATCTTTTTATCCATTTTCTAGCTCTGTCAAAAAAGGGTTCTAGACCTTCCGTTCCGTGTATAAATAAATTTTGTACAATCGAAAAGAACGCGGCAGTCAACATGTAAAGAACTATTCCGGAGGGCAGTGTGATACCTACTATAACATTCATGATGGGCATTGTGTAGAGCATTTGCTGCTGCATATTAAACGCCAGATCATCGCTTTTCTCCGGGGTATCTTTGGCAACTTTCTCTCCCATCTTATTATGCACCATACTTAATTTCGTGGAAATAAGCTGCAGACCTCCTGAAAGAAAAGCAAATATAAAATAAGGATCCGGTTTAGCTAAATCCAAATATAGAAATTTAGTGTTTAGTCCTACACCTTCCTCCAACTTCAAAAAAGAAAAATAAATCATATCATTAATCTCACTAACACCTTCTGCTGTAGTAAATTTGCGTATTACACCAAACAATGCGAAAAGAATCAAAAGAGTAATTAGCTGTGTAATACACCCAGAAGCAGGATTTATGCCATGTTCCCTAAATAACTCCATCTGCTTCTCGGCCTGTTTTTGCTTGTCATATTTAAACTTCTCTCGAATTTTATCCAATTCGGGCTTTAAGTCTTTTTGCTTTTTCATACTCTTAAAAGCGGGAAGCATTACCGGAAGAAGTGCGCTGCGAATTAACAGCGTCATTAAAATTATAGAAACTCCTAAATTTCCCACGCCCTGATACAAAGCCACCAGTAAATTAAGAAGAGGGGAAACAAGAATTGTCTGCCATACTGTGCTGATCATATGTATAGTCCTGTTAGTCTACAGGATCATAACCTCCCTTAGCAAAAGGATTGCACCGAAGTACTCTTAAAAAACCTTTAAACAAGCCTCTTAAAACGCCATATTTTTCAACAGCTTCTTTCGTGTAGATGGAGCAGCTGGGTGTAAATCTGCAAGTACTCATGTTATAGGTCCTTGGAGAAAGGTGCTTTCTGTAAAATTTTAGTAAACTCAGTGTTAATCTTTTCATAGTCTGTTTCTAAACTTTTTCTTTTGGGTTGGACTACTATCCAAAACCCAGGTTTTATTTTATCAAAGTTTCTGCGCACTATTTCACGAAATACTCTTTTTATTCTATTTCTAACCACAGCTTTTTTGGAAAGCTTTTTAGAAACCACAATTCCAACTTTTGTAGGGGCCTTGGAAGCAAAACCACTATCTTCCTGTCGCTTGTCGCGAGTTTCTTCATCACCTCTAAAAAGATAAAAGAGCTGAAAATATTTAGAAGAAAAACTTTTCCCGTAACGCCTAGTTGTACGAAATTCAAAATTAGTTAAAAGTCTGTTTCTTTTCTTTAGCATTACTTAATATTGCGCTTCTGTTTTCCTTTGTAAGATCGAGAAAGCTCCTTGCGGCCTTTTTTTCTTCTCTCTTTCAAAATCTTTCTACCACTTTTAGTTCGCATAAGTTTTAAAAACCCGTGCTTTCTTAATCTTTTCTTCTTTTTTGGTTGCCAAGTTCTTTTAGGCATAGCGAAGGAATAATAACGGAAGTCACAAAATTAGTCAACATAAGCACAAACAAAGATTACAAAAGCGTCCGCAACGAAACAGTTCAACATACATTGCTTTAACAATGTGGATAACTTAGTTAAAGTTATACACAATATTAATTTTGAAACGGTTTTCTACAGAAACTTTTTATAAAAATAAATCAGAAAATGTCCTTGAAACAAGCAAAAACTACCGTTGATACCGGAACTAAAAACTCTTCTAAAGATAATCAAAAAATTGATGTGGAGAGCTTGTGGAGAGGTGTGCTCGGCCATTTGCAGTTAAACCTATCTGAATACACATATAAAACCTGGGCGGAAAAAAGTCACGCTCAAAATCTCACCGAAAATTCTCTAGAAATAGTATGTCCCACCGCTCATGCAAAAGACCAACTTAAAAACTTTGAACCCTTAATTCAAACGAGTGTAAACAAGATAGGCAAAGGAGATTATAAAATCATCTTTAAAGTAGATAAAAATGCTCTGAACGACAACGGCTCTAAAAAACCAAAAGATACAATTCAAAAAAAACCAGCGGATAAACAAGAAACAGAAAAAGCTCCTCTATTTGAATTCAAGAAAAAGCAAAAAGAAAGAAGTTTCAATTCCAATCTATCTCTTCAATTCACTTTTGACAACTACATCATGGGAGACAACAATCGGCTGGCTTTTTCTATAGCTTTGGCAATAGCAGACAACCCTGGAAGCGATTATAATCCCCTATTTCTATACTCAGGGGTAGGTCTAGGTAAAACCCACTTGGTGCAGGCGATAGGGAATAAGATAGTTAAAGAAAAACCAAATTTAAAAGTTCTCTATACAACTGGAGAACAGTTTGCAAACGAACTTATAGAAGCTATACAAACCGGAAAAGGAAAAAATTATCAAATAGACCAATTCAGAAAAAAATTCAGAAGTGCCGACGTACTTATAATAGATGACATTCAATTTATTGTAGGGAAGGACTCCACTCAGCAAGAATTTTTCCACACCTTTAACACTTTACACTTATCAGGAAAACAAATAATCTTGACATCAGATCGTCCTCCCAAAGATTTTGTCAATTTAGAAGAAAGAATTACCTCAAGATTTGGAAGTGGTATAACAGCAGACATTCAACATCCGAACTTAGAGATTAGAACAGCAATATTAAGAAGCAGAAGAGATACAAATAATGAACCCATCCCTAATAAAGTAATTGACTTTATAGCAGCAAAAGTAGATACAAACATAAGAGAGCTAAAAGGTGCTTATATTCAAGTTCTTTCCGAGGCCTTGGCCAGCGGAAAAGAAGCTTCTATAGAAATGGCAGCAGAGGCCTTGGGACAAATAGTAGTGGAAAAAAGAGAAGTAGCAAATCCAAATGCAATTATGAAAGCTGTCTGTAAATACTACCAAATAAACAAAACGGAAATTAAAGGCCGAAGAAGAACAAAAAAAATTGTTGTTCCAAGACAGATAGCTATGTACCTTTTAAGAAACATGACGGACACCCCTTTGGTTGCTATTGGAGAACTTCTGGGGGGACGCGATCACACAACAGTGATGCATGGGGCCGAGAAAATAGCTGACCTAATGCAAGAAAAACCCCGAACGCGCCAAGACATTGAAAACATTAAAAGTCTTATCCAGACAATTTAAAATAACTATTTTCGAACGATGTGGACTATATGGGGATTAACTGAGGATACCTGTGGAGAAATTTTTTAACACTCTAAGACATGTGGATAAATAAAAGAAGTTATCCACACCAAAATCCACAAAATAAGAAGAGTTTTCAACAAAATAAAATCCTTTAGGAAAAGGTTTTAATCAGCTATAGAAAGCGCTGCCAACCATAATAAAAACCAAACTAACTTATTCACAGAAACGCACGGAATTTCAGGCTTCACCTAAAAGAAATGGGGAATTCATCTACATATCCACATTACTACTATTATTACTACGTATTATTTATATATAAAACAATGACATATAATGTGGATATGCTTTTTTTAATTAGTTGGTTAACTAAATTTTTCAGCAAGTTTATTAAAATATTTCATTTAGGAAATGGATATACTTGGCCTGGCCATCTAGTACAAAAAATATATCCTGCTATATGGAAGAAATTAAAAGAAAATAAAGATTCTTTTTTTTCTAAAGGAATTGTTTTTATTAGCGGGACCAATGGGAAAACCACAACTTCCGCCTTACTTACCCATCTGTTAAGATCTTCTGGATATTCAGTAACACACAATGCTTCAGGAGCTAATTTACTTAACGGAATCTTGACCAGTATACTTTTGAGAACAAATTTTTTTGGCCGGGTTGTAGATGATTTTGCTGTATTTGAGGTTGATGAGTTCAATTTACCTTTTCTTTTAGAGAAAATCACTCCTGATTATTTACTTTTAACCAGCCTTTCGCGGGACCAGCTTGATCGCTATGGTGAGATAGCTACCATTATGAAAAGATGGTTAGACGCTCTCAAGAATATAATTACTCAGGAATCCGAGGAGGAATTTAAGCCATCTTTGATTGTAAATTCTTCAGATGAGGGTTTCAGTGCAGTTGTAGATTTATATAAAAAGTACGGGGTTGACGTGATTAGTTTTAGCGATGACACTGGCTTTCTAAAGTACACGCTCTTAGTGGGATCCTTCAATGCTCGCAATGTTAATGCAGCCGTTACAGCAGCTTCTGAGCTTGGCGTTGATAGACAAAAAATTCCTGATTATCTAAAAAATTTTGAACCTGCTTTTGGTCGTGGAGAAAGAGTTGCTAAATTTGGAAAAGAGTTTTATATATTTCTTGCAAAAAATCCTGCTAGTTTAAACAATAATCTAAAAATGCTTTTCAAGGAAAAGATAGGGTATGATTCTTTGCTGTTTATTTTGAACGACAAAATACCTGACGGCAGAGATGTTTCCTGGATTTATGATATTGAGCCTGATTTCTTGCGGAGGATTTGTGAAGGACATAATGTATATGTGAGTGGTACGAGGTTTTTGGATATGCAGATTCGTCTGGATTATGCAGGTGTGGATTCTGCCGAACAAGTCTTTGATTTGAACAGGGAGAATTTAGTGGAACTAAAAGGACAGAGAATAATGGTTTTGCCAAATTACTCTGCTATGTTAGAGTTTAGGCAGTTAATTACCGGTTCGGACATTTTATGAAAAAAACTTTGACTATTGGATGGTTCTACCCAGAACATCTAAACTTATATGGAGACAGAGGTAATGTAGAGATACTGGAGCAAAGAGCGCTTAGACGAGGCTTTAGTGTAGATGTGATAGAGATAGGTTTGAATTCTTCTTTAGACAATGACTTATTTTCTAAAATTAACTTAGTTTTTATGGGAGGAGGACCTGATTTATCCCAGCAGAAGATATACCGAGATTTTTTGGATAGAAAGGCCTCTTCTTTACTACCTTACTTGGAAAAGGGTGGAGCAGGTCTGTTTATTTGTGGTTCTTACCAACTCCTAGGTAACTATTATAAGGGAGCTGATGGAGCAGAGTTAGAAGGTCTTTCCTTTTTAGATTTTTATACGGAAGCGCCCGTTTCTTCAAATAAGGCAAGACGCAGTATAGGTAATATTGTAGTAGAAATAAACGATAAGTTGATGGCTGATCCATATTTTAAAAATAACAACCAGGTTGGAAATACGTTAGTTGGATTCGAGAACCACGGAGGCTTAACCTATTTGCCTGAGAAACTGTCCCCGCTTGGATTCACTTCAAGGGATTGTGGAAATAATGTAGTTGATTCTACTGAAGGAGTACTTTACAAGGGAACTATCGGAACTTATCTCCACGGTCCAGTATTGGCCAGAAATCCCCACTTAGCGGATTTTTTGATAGCTCAAAGTTTAGAGATTCCAAAACTTGATGAACTCGATGACTCAGTAATTATTTCTGCCCATGCTCGCTCTAAAGAGCTGGTCAGATGAAATTACATAAACGTCTAGAAAATACTTTATTTTATTTAACGGTTCTTTCCACGCCTTTGAATTTGGGCAAACATTATATTTCTGAAATGTCTTATGTGTATGGAAAATTGATTGATTATCTAATTCCCACTATTTATGTGCAGGATATACTTGTAACCGCCCTTTTGTTTTTTACGTTTCCTGAATTGCTGCGTACATTGAGAAAGCATTTAGTTTCAGGTTCCAAAGCCTTTGTTTTTTTGATTTTATTTTTAGTTAGTGTTTTCTTATCGGTTCTAGGGTCCTCTTCCTTTATACCTTCTTTTTATGCTTTTTTGAGGCTTTTTCTTTATGCGGGATTTGCTTTTTATGTCTTTTCTCAACGTTCTTTTAAGCAGGACTATCCGATCCTTCTAAAAATCTTTTCTGTATTGGTTTTTTTGTTAAGCTTTTTGGGGATTTTGCAGTGGGTAAATCAAGGGAGTGTCTTTAACAACTATCTGTTTTTTGGAGAGCAGCCCTACAGTATTTCCACTCCGCGAATTGCCAGAGAAAATCTTTTCGGAATTTCTAGAGTACCTCCTTACGGGACATTCAGACACCCCAACGCTTTCGCCGCTTTTCTAAGTTTTGGGTTGCTTTTCTTGATGTTTGGATTGATCACGAGTATTGTGAATCGCTCTTTTGGAAATAATTCAGAGAAAGATTTTCGAGCTAATCCAAGGATTCTGTATCTTTTTATTTGTCTTTTAGGTTTTATAACTTTAATTTTAAATTTTAGTTACTTCGTTTTGTTAAGTTTTGTTTTTAGCTTTGTTTTGTCGGTATTTATGATAAAGGGAAGATTTTTTCTTGATAAAAGTTGTTATGACAGAGTTGTAAATTGGGTTCCCTTGGCTTACATCCTCCTAGGTTTGCTGATTACGGGACTTCTTTTTATATTTCCCGGTAGAGTTGTGCATCCTTCTATTGTTTATAGGAAAAACCTTTTAATAATGGGGTATGAGTTAATTTTTGAGAAGTTTCTTTTTGGAGCGGGTTTTAACAATTTTACTTTATTTGCAGATCTTTACGCAGTTCGTTTAGGATTTCCAAAATTTCCTCAACCTATTCACAACATCTATGTCCTTATTTTTGTTGAATCTGGCGTTTTTGCGATTTTCTTTTTCACTCTGTTTTTAGGTGCTTTAATTAGGAGAATTTTATTTACTTTAAAAAATAGTATTTCTACTTCTTCAAAAAGAGAGGGTCAGTTCCTTTTAATCTTAGTTTTACATCTTGTGCTTTTAGGCTTCTTTGATCATTTCTTGATAACATCTCAGCAGGTTCACTTGCTTTTGTGGTTGACGTTAGGTTTTGCTTTACAGTACAATTTAAGTTAATGAAATATAAGCTGCCTGTATCCAAAATCACTACATTAATTCTTCTTTTGGCACTTTCGGTAATGTTAAGTGCCTGTACAATTCAAGAACTTCCCGTGATAGGACCTGTTATAGGAGGGTTGCTTCCTGGAGGAGGGGATGGAGGTGGAGGCGGGGGTGGAGGCAACGGAGCAACTCAGACATCTGTTTCGCTTACCATGTGGGGTCTTTGGGAAAATCCGGAAGTTATGAATGATTTAATTGACCAATATCAAACTCTCAATCCTAATGTGACCATTAATTATGAAGACCGTTCAGTTGTGAAACCCGTATCTTCTTATAAGGAAAGGGTTTTTAATCGTTTAGGGGAAGAAGGTGCTCCGGATATAGTTCGTGTGCATAATAGCTGGGTTCCTCGAGTTAGTTCTTTATTAGCGCCTATGCCTTCTTCTATGATGAGCGTGCAAGATTATACTTCCACATTTTATGATGTTTCCGCGGAGAGTGCCGTTATTGACGGTAAGATTTACGCTATTCCCCTGTATTACGACGGACTAGCTTTAGTTTATAACAAGGAACACTTTGAAGAAGTTGGGCAGCAATCTCCGCCCACTGCTTGGGAGGAATTCCGCAAACTTTCCAGAGAATTGTCCCTGTATTCGGATAATAAGTTAGTACGTGCTGGAGCTGCTGTAGGAACAGCAGACAATATAGATCACTTTTCAGATATTTTAGGACTTATGTGGTCTCAGGCAGATGTCTCAATCCCGGAAGAGATAGATAATTCCGCTGCTCAAGATGCCCTGACTTTCTATACTAATTTTAATAAGGAGGATAAGGTTTGGAGCAGCAGCTTTCCGGAAGCTAGCACTGCTTTTGCTAACGGTACTGTGTCCATGATTTTTGTACCTAGCTGGAAGATTTTGGATATAATAGACGCCTCTCCTAGTTTGGACGTAGGTGTTGCACCTGTTCCCCAGATCTCTGCCTCAGACCCAGTTTCATGGGGTAGTTTTTGGATGGAAGGTGTCTCAGCTTCTAGTTCGAACAAGAAGGCCGCCTGGGATTTTCTGTACTTCCTGTCTCAGAGAGAGCAGCAACTCTCCTACTTTAGTCAGTCTTCAAATTATCGTCCGTTTGGAGCACCTTATGCTCGTCGAGATCTAGCGGATGAACTTTCATTAAATGACTATCTGCGGGCATATGTTTTAGAAGCTTCTAACGCAACTAGTGCAGAGATTGCTGCTAGGGCAGGGAATGCTACCCAAGTAGATGCTTTGCAGAGGGCTGTTGAGGAAGTTCTTGAGGGCGTTGGCCCTGGGGAGGCTCTGAAGAGGGCTAAAGCCTCTATGACCCGTTAGCTTTTGGGAAGCGTTACTTTAGAGATTTTTTAAAAGGAGTGCTTCGTTGATTTTTCCAGTTGTCTTTGTGTAAGTTATACTATTGATTATGAAGAAGTTTCTTATAATAGACACTTTTAATTTTTTCCACCGAGCTTATTACGCGCTCCCTCCCTCTCTAACTAATTCTGAGGGAGTGCAGGTTAATGCAATTTACGGCACTGCTTCTATGCTGCTTAGTATCTTTGATTTGATTTCCCCAGACTATGCAGTTGCAGCTTTAGAAAGCAAAGAGGAAGTTGAGAGGAAAAAGCAATTTGAAGAGTATAAAGCGCATAGAAAACCTATGGATGAAGAGTTGAAGTCTCAGATCCCTTTGTTGTGGGAATTGTTGGAAGGCTTTGGGTTAAAGACCGTTATAGCCTCTGGTTACGAGGCAGATGATGTTATTGGCACTTTGGTTAGAAATTTTGAAGAAGAATCTCAGATAGTTATTGCTTCTAATGATAGGGATTTGTGGCAGCTTGTAGGGCAGGGGGTTTTGGTAATGTCTCCTAAAAAGGGAGGAAAAGATGCAGATTGGATTGATACTAAAGCTGTCAGGGCAAGATATGGTTTTGGCCCGGAATATGTTGTGGACTATAAAGCTTTGAAAGGTGACTCTAGTGATAACATTCCCGGTGTTTACGGGATTGGGGAAGTCACTGCTACTAAATTGATAAAAAAATATGGCCATCTGGAGGAGATCTACAAGAATTTAGATGATATTGGTGGAAGTGTAGCAACCAAACTAAAGGAGCAAAAAGAGGAAGCTTTTTTGAGTCATAATTTAGCTCGGGTTGTTACGGATTTAGCTTTGGATATTGGTTTAGAGGAATGTGCTTTTGAAGGTTTAGATAAAGGTTCTTTACGTGATGTTTTTGAAGAATTTAATTTTGTTTCTTTGTTGAAGCGCCTAGAAGAAATCAATGGTTCAGGCAGCTCTTTAGGCAAGTCCTCCGAAGAAGTTGATCCTAATCAATTAGGTCTTTTTTAGCTTTTCTTTTGTGGAAAAAATACGGGATCAGTTTACAGGTAACAACAATTTCGCGAAAAACGCGAAAAAACTATAAACTGACCCTCGAGAATTTCATGAGAGGATTAGGAAAACTATTTCCCAAAACTTCATGAAAACTCCTGACGGCCCGCTGCAGCTCGGGTCAGCCAGACAGGCGTCTCCTGCAGCGATCCAGAGAAGGATCGTAAATACAATAAGGGCGAACACCGCCAGCCCTAATATGCTTCTTCCTTTGCCTTGCATTTCTACCTCCTTTGAGAGATCCACATTTCACCAAACGAACTACTATAGGATTATACACTGAGTTGTCAAAAACGTCAAGCTGACCTGTCATACCAAAGGATACGAGTTGTTTTTCCTTGCTGTATGTCTAGCTTTTCTCTGTTCGGAAATTTCTTTATTTTGTGCTTTTTAGCCCGAATTTTGTGTACCTGTTTCCTATTACTTTCTTATCGGTATAATACTTTGTATATATGAAGATTTTAGGAATTGAAACATCCTGTGATGAAACAGCTGCTTCAGTAGTGGAGAATGGAACAGACGAGCTAGCTTTTGTAATAGCTTCTTCAAAAGAGTTCCACGAAAAAACAGGGGGAGTAGTTCCTGAGATAGCTGCAAGAAAGCAGGTAGATTTTATGATTCCTGTTCTGGAACAAGTTTTTTCAAAAGTTTCCAAAGAGGAAATAGACGCTGTAGCAGTAACTCAGGGCCCCGGTCTAATTGGCTCACTAGTAGTAGGCCTAGAAGCAGCGAAAGCTCTCGCGTTTGTATTAAATAAACCCTTAGTTCCCATAAATCACCTAGTGGCGCACTTTTATGCTAATTTTATAAACTATTCTCCGGAAGAAATTAAATTTCCAGCACTAGTCTTGGTTGTTAGCGGGGGACACACGGACCTAGTTTTTATGCGTGGGCACGGGGATTTGGAGTATTTGGGAGGAACTTTGGATGACGCTGCTGGAGAAGCTTTTGATAAAACAGCTCGAATTTTAGGCATTGCCGATTATTTAGGAGGCCCTGTCTTGTCGAAGAAAGCCTCCGAATGTAGAGAAAATTCTATTGCAGGAGCGTTGCCCCGCCCCATGTTGGATAAAGATAATTATGATTTTTCTTTTTCCGGTCTAAAGACAGCCGTGAAGCGTTTTTGGGAAAATAATGATTACCCGGCTGAAGTAGTTGCTTGCGAGTTTGAAACTGCAGTAGCCGACGTTTTGGTAGAAAAAACTATCAAAGCTGCAAAAGAGTTTAATGCAGAAAGCATTTTACTTGGAGGAGGTGTTTCTGCAAACACACAACTTCGCTCTAGAATGTCCTTACAGGCGAAGAATATTGGAATTCCCCTTTTCTTACCTGAGTTACGCTTGTGTGGGGATAATGCCTCTACAGTCGCCTCTGCTGCTTTTTTTAACTTTAAGCCCAGGCCGTTTGCAGAAATTTCGCCAGACCCCTCTCTTAGCATAACTGACTGACTTTTTATTTTTTCTATTTTAAATAGAATTTTGTTCCTTGAAACACAGGCAACCCCTCGGTATAAATACTATGGGAGGACGGACATCTATACTATAGGAAGTCACCGCCTTATTTATCTCTATGAAAGCGTTTTAATTTTTGTGGATAACTTATGGATAACCTACTAAAGTTAATTTTTCCGCCGAAATGTACAATTTGCGATAATTTTGGCAGCTTGTTTTGTGATAATTGTTTTGCGGCTTGTAGAAAACTTCGAAGACATTATTCTCTAGAACTCCCAAAACCACACCCCTCTTTGGATGTTTTCTGTTATTTTGTATACGAACGTTCGATAAGAGAGTGCATAATACATGCAAAATACTCTAAGAAGCAGTTTGCGGTGCTCAGGGAAGTATCTAAATCTGCCGTTTTGGATATGCAGAAACGAAAAATAAAATTGTCGGCCGATTATATTATTCCTATACCCTTGAGTTCCAAGAAGAAGCGATATAGAGGCTTTAACCAAGCCTTGATAGTAGCGGAGGTAGTTTCCAAAGCGTACTTGATTCCCTACCAATGTTCTATTTTAACTAGACAAAAAGATACAGTTGCGCAACATCGGTTAAACAGAAAAAAGAGACTAGTGAATATAAAAGGCGCCTTCCAGGTTATTTCAGAAGTGGAAGATTTAGATTTTTTGATAGTGGACGATATTTGCACTACGGGAGCCACTTTAATAGAAGCGGCACGTGTTCTGTATGAAGCGGGTGCTCGTAAAGTTACAGCTTTTACTTTGAGTAAAAGACTCTAGCCCTTACTTTCCACTTTAAGGTAAGCAGACTAGAGCGCGAATTGATGTACCTCACTTCCGTTCAAAATAAACAAGTTAGACTCATCTAAGGTAAGAGTGAAATCCTTTAAGTCTTTCCAATTGGAGTTTACAACTTCTCTTATGAAACGACCCTCTTTATCAATCACTACAATTCTATTTGTTCCTTGATCCAGAACATACATATTTTCCCAATCCCATTTGGTTTTTAGTTTTGTAGGATTAACCAGAGCTTTTTCTAAGCCCGTTATTTCAAAAGGTTCTTCTGTTCCGCTGGTGTATTTGGTTATGCTTCCTTCTTTTGTTAACAGGTAGATGCTTATGGATATGGCCATGTCTTTTGCTTCTCTTACTTCCTCTCTTTGGATCCACAAAGCGCTTGCCACCTCATCTTCCTGTTGGTTTAGCGTATACTTTTGTAATTTGTCTTCTTCGATTTGGTAAATTGAATTTAGATAAGGAAAGAAAACTCTGACGCTTGGGATATCATAGCTTTCTGCGGTTGCTTCCACGGTATTGTAGATACTTAAGCCCGCATCTGAGCTTATGTAGAGGCCATCATCTAGAGATTCAATTTCTCTGATGTTCTGGTAGTTGGTTTCCGAGATTCTTTCAAAGCTGGGCCTTTCGGTTGAGGAAGTATATAAATATCCCGAAGTATCGGATACATAAAGCGTATCTTCTATTGTCTCTATATGTAATGGGTTTAAAGTTGAATCTATGATTTTAAGATCATAGAAGATCTGTGTTCCGGGGGTATCTGCAATTTCAAGGGAATGTCCCTCTTCTTGTCCTGCAGAAGCATCGTCTTCGGCTTGTTCTGAAGTTTCCTCTGTAGAAGAAGACGTGGTGGTTTTTTGTACTGTCCAGAAGATCGCCCCTATCAGCGCAGCGCAGGTTAATCCCAGTACAATGTAAGCCATCTTTTTCCTTGGAAGTTTTTCTCTCCTTATTTTTATTTGTGTAATTCCCCTGGAAGAGTCTTTTTTTCTTTTGTTAAACATGCCCTTTATTTTTTGGGTTCCTTTTTTTAATGGCCCAGGATTTTTTTGTTGTAGACCGAAGTTTTTAACTTCCTTTTCTTCAGATTCGGTTTCTTTCCTGTCAAATTTAATCATCAAACAGCTTTCATGGGGATCTAATGTTTTAAGTTCTGAAG
>CAZWYL010000010.1:0-1438 GCA_964638225.1 uncultured Candidatus Saccharibacteria bacterium | reverse complement strand
TCAAATTTAATCATCAAACAGCTTTCATGGGGATCTAATGTTTTAAGTTCTGAAGGGTTTAATTTTAGAAGTTTTTTTGGAGGTAGCTTTTTGGAAAATTCTTTACTTGATAAGACAACCACATCGCCTTTTTTAACCACGCCTGTTGCTACAGCAAATCCCCCCTCTCTAATTGTTTCTATTTCTTTGAAATTTCCTTCTCTTACCACATGCACATTACCGCTTCCATTAATAACAATGTATAGAATATTTCCCCACAAGGCAGCTACGGTTAGGTTAAAAGAAGTTTCTGTAGATTCTTCTTTTTTACTTTCCTTAAGTTTCAGGACTTTTTCCTTGACATCGGCCATAGCATTTTCCAATGATTGAATTGGTGAAGTATTTTCCGATTGGTAATAGGATTGTGCGATTATGTCCGTAACAAGTTTTGTCACCAGGTCAGTTTCATATTGTGTATTGTCCCTTAAGCTATAGATTCCATATAAAATTCCTTTCTGGCTTATGATTTCCTGCTCTTCAGGAGTATAGGAGAAACTGTCGGAAAAATATTTAGAGGTTGGAGGTAGAGATCCTTTTATCTTTTGAGTTTTTGCCGTTAGTTTTTTTGTCATTTATCGTTTAATGCCCCAACCCTATTCTTACAGAAGTAAGGACATAGCTAAAATTAATAAGCCTAGTGATAGCAGTAAGTGAATCCTCGCCAAGAAGACAAAAAGCCCTTTGTTAGGTGTTGTAAAACTCGCATTGAGTATCTTTACTTGTCTTACAGTTATGAACGCAAACAAGGCATAGACAGCTATACCGAAAAGCAGCGCATAAGAAAAAGCGCTTTCAAATCCCGGAAAAAACAAAACTTCAGGATCCATTTTTTATCTCCATTGCTAAATCAGCTACTATGTCTCTAACTTTTGAAGGGTTTGACACATCCACAAAATCAAATTCTCTTTGTTTGGCAGAGGTCTGTATATAAACATGTCCGAAATTGAAAGCAATTCTTAGGGTTCCTGTAACGTTAGAAGTTACATCCTCGACATTTTTAAGGGAAGCCTCCGAAATGTTCTTTGACAGCATCCCATGAAAATCCATATCTATTATTTTTTTGTTAGTGATTATGTAGACATTAAAAAACCAATTTATGAAATTCTGAAAGGCAAACCCGAAAGTTACAAGGTACCAAAAGAGGATCAAAATTAAGGAGGTTCTGGAGGATAGGCTTGGGGTATCCTGCAGCAGGGAGCTTGCAAATAAAATACTCATGAAAGAGGGGGTAAAGAGCATAACTCCTGTAATGAAAATCCACCCGAAGTTTGTGATGAAGCTTCTTCTAAAGATATATTTAATGCGTTCATCGTGATCTTCCCCTTGGAATTTTGTATTGTATGGCTTCCTTATGGAGGATGAGAGTAGCATGCCCATTGTGAGGGTATTATAGCATTTT
>CAZWYL010000009.1:0-27446 GCA_964638225.1 uncultured Candidatus Saccharibacteria bacterium | reverse complement strand
CACCGCCCTGTGAAGGCGGGGGTTGAGGGTTCGAATCCCTTCAGTCACCCCAACTGTTACATTCCTTCGCTTCTGCGATTTTGTCAAAAGGTTTCCTCCAATCATAAAGGAGTAAACCGTCTCTTAACCTAAAGTTTTGGAGTGAGGTTTGAATTAACACCCTTTTTTCTTCAGGTTTAGAACTTAAGAATAATTCTTTAGCGCGTGAAGCAAGCTTCATGAGCATAACTGAAGTGATGTAGTACTGTTCATCTGCTTCTAATATTTCGGATAGTCTGTTTTCTAATTTCTTTTGTTCCTTCCTCCACTTCGTACGAAAATCTTCGTACTGTTTCGGAGTAATACTCCAATATACCGTGAATTTGTTACACTACGTGATGTTCCTCCGCTTTGGTTTGAAGCTAAATAGTCTAAATTCAATAATTACTTTATTCTCAACCTAACAACCAGAGATAGCTTATAGTGTGGGTTTGTGGTATAATAGTCATGGAAAATCTTCTATTGTTAGGGCCTTTTATAAAGGGGTCATACGGCACTTTGAAAACCCATAGCGGGAGAGGAGGCAACATAGGCTCGTTCTAGAACTTCCGTTCATTGCAGTGGTGACAGCCATTGCAACGGCTGCGCTCTTGATGACCACAGGCCCAGGAGATGGCGGACGACATGGTGAGAACCATGTTAGTTTCAGCGGGAGTTTCTCGTATTTGCTTTTCTCTTTGATATAAAGGGGGAAGGAAAGAAATGGTTGTGGGCACACTTCTGTGTGCAATTCTAGCAGCAGGAGCATTCCTGGCAGCCGTCGGCTTCACTATGTTGTAGGAGGGAAAAAAATGTGGAAACATCGAGATGAGATCGCAAAGGTAATCGGCGTGTTCATTCTGATCGAGACGCTGATTCTAGCTGGATCCATGGCACGGGGTTTGGAGTTTGCCATTGAGATGGCAGACAGCATGATCCTTTCGTTCTCGGTCGGGGCGGTAATCTCAGTTGCCTTTGCTTTCCTCCTCGACAAGGATGGAGAAGGATGGCTGATGGCAGGAACTCCGCTCCTTATAGCAATGGCAGTGTGGGCATACATAGCCCATTACTTGCTCTCCGGCTTATAATCTTTCGTAGTCGTATACACCCTTTGGGTCAGTTCTTCGTTGAACGCCAGAGGGTGTTTTCTTTTATACATACTTTTTACTATATAATTGATCTAATGAACGATTATCCGTACAGAAAAGGTGCCAATGCAATAGTTATAGATAAAAACAATCAGTTCCTTCTGATTCAAAAAGTGAGATATGGAAACAATCAATGGGACTTCCCGGGCGGAGGAATGGATGAAGAAGAAAATTGCGAGACAGCAGTACTTAGAGAACTGCAAGAAGAACTACACTCAGTCGACTTCAAAATAATCAAAAAAGCCCGCACAAAATACAATTCGAATGGCCTAAAGAGGACCAAGAACTTGGCTTCCAAAAATACGGCAAAAGGTATAGAGGTCAAATCAAACAACAATTCATTGTTAAATTCACAGGGAACAAAAACGATTTAGAATTCCAAAAAAAAGAGATTAAAAAAATAAAGTGGGTGCCCCACGAAAAACTTAAAGATCATCTGATATTCGAAGGACAATGGGAGAACGCCGAAAAGGTGATACAAGAAGCTGATATTCTGAATAAATAACTCCAAAAAAATAGGAGGGGTCATCTGCGGTACGTCTATGTCATGCAGTGAGGCGACCCCTCCGTTCGTCAATACGTCTCGTCGATACAGGTGGTCCTCGCGATCTGACTCGACCTCCTACCGGAGGTCATGCAATGTGCCGCGACGCCCATGCCCGCGACTCATCGATACTATTAACCACCACGTGGTCTACTACAATGTGCAATAGTCACCCCAACTATAAAATTCATCACTCTCCTAAATTTTCTCTATAATAACGAACAACTAAACTGGGTCCCGTTCTTAAATCATTATCCACCTCAAATACAACTTCTGAATCCTTGTATTTATCTGGGAGTTTTTGCAAATCTGGTAGATAAATAAAGTATTTCTTATCAAAAGTATCTCTTTCTTCGTATAACTTGAACTGTGGAAAAGCAGTTTTGTAATCGGAGTATCTAAACAATGGAGAGTTTCCTCCATAAATTCCTGTGGCGGTAAGATTTCCCTCAATTACCTCTTCTTTACCTATGTTGTTTTCAATCCATTTACCAGCTAGAACACGTGTATCTGTACGGCTCCTGCGTACTATTTCCCTACTTGAATTGTAGACAGGTATTGAGAATAACAAAACGATTATTAATGCGGTTTTCCTCTTATCCATATTGAGTCTGGTTATTAGAGATTCTATGGCCAAAGCAATCATTATTGAGAAAAAAGGGAACAAGGGTAATGAGTAATGCGGTCGCGTTATTCCCCACGTACCTATGTATGCAACTAAAATTAAAAAAGAAAAAGCATTTAACTTAGTAAGGTTATTCTTTGACCTCAGAGATAAAAATAATCCGTAAAACCCAAGGAGTGCCATTGGTAGTCCAAAATTGGACGGGATAACTTTAAATAAATGATAACCCCAGTTTAATCCATGCCCCATGTGATCTATTTGCCAGAGAGCTCCAGTATAATCTGCCCTGTTCGTAAAGGTCTCCCAATCTAATAAAGCGTAAGGTGTACCTATAAAAAAAGCTGTAACCGAAATGAAAGCGGCTAGAATTATTTCTTTTTTGAAGAGTAACAGGAAAAAATCCTTTAGTGTCCTGATATTTTTCTTGTTTCCTAAAATGTGGGCGCACAAAAGTACGATACAAAGTAAATAACCATGGTATTTAGTAGAAGTTCCAAGTCCTGCAAAAAAAGCAGCTAAAAAATAATTTGAAAACTTATCAGGACGCTCCACTACCTTCAATGAAAAATAAAAAGAGAGCATGAATAAAAAAAGCATGAGGGATTCAGGAAAAGTATAGAATGAATAATAAGTTGTCCTGTATCCAATGGAAAAAATGAGTGCCGACAATATCGAAACAAATTTATTTTTCGTTATTTTTCTTGCAACGAAATACACTACCATAACCGTGAGAGCTAAAAGGGAGATTGAACTAATTCTGCCTAAAAGATAAAAAGGAAGCTCTGGACCCCACCAAAAAGAAAAAAGCTCTCTCATTGTATCTACGCCAAAAAGAATTTGCAGGCGTGTTCTTAACTTTATAAAAGTCCAGAATATAAAATAGTGAAAGTAGAAAGAGAATGAGGGCCAGTCAAAATGATGTGGGTTTAAGTCGCCAAATCGCATGCCCATGGCAGAGCGAATTAAATTGCTTTCATCATTGTGCATAGTACCTGGAAATCCCCAAGTTAGTCCCAGGACTTTCGCAAATAAAGTCGTTACAGCTATTAAAAGAGCTAGGTAATGTTTTTTAATTTCACTAAAGATTTTCCTTAAAATCATTATGTATCTTGTTCGTATAAATATAACTCCATTTTAAAGGAAAAGTTTCCAATACGCTAAATATTTCTGCATGATTGTCTATTCACATTTTTTTGATAACGTTTTTTCTTTTTACAGAGTGTGGCTATCTAGTGTTTAAGACCGCACTTCTTTCTAGAAACTACAAAATATACCTCAGAATAGAGTTAATAACTTTTGTCTGATAAAATTTACTTATTATGTTTGGTTTTTTAAAGGGTATCTTAGCCGCGATCATTATAACTTTTGCCGGTTTTTTAATATCAAATAAGAACTACAGAGAAGATTTTGACGAGTTTCTTAAAAAACTTTCCCGAAAGGCAGAAGAAAACCATACCTGCATTTTAATAATTATATTGGTTTTCGCCTTTTTCCTTAGAATTTGGAAGTTAGGTTTACCCGAATTTTGGTATGACGAGGCTTTTTCCTCATTACTGATAAGACGTCCTTGGATGGAAATGTTTAGGTACTCACTTACCGACATACACCCACCCTTTTATTACATAATTTTAAGAATTTGGGCTTTGTTTTTTGGTTACTCAGATTTTGCTTTGAGATTCTTATCTGCACTGTTTGGAACTGCGCTTATTTTTATAGTTTATAAATTTGGAGTTAAATTTTCGGACAGTAAAATTTTAGGACTCGTAACTTCACTGGTTTTTGCGGTAAATCCATTTCTAATCAATTACTCCCAAGAAGCGCGATCATACGCATTATTAACCTTCCTAATTGTGGGAACCGTACACGCGCTTCACAAAAGAGAATGGTTTATGTTTTCAGTTTTTCTATCTTTAACTTTTTTAACTCACTACATGGCTCTTTTCTTCCTACCGGGGATATTTTTAGTTTTATTTTTTGAAGTAATTCTTGATAAAGAAAAACTTCTTCCTAGACTACTTTCTTTACTATTACCTACGATAATTTTGGCACTATGGTCTCCTTTTCTATTCCGCCAGTGGAAGATTGGACAAAAATCCTTAAACTGGATACCTAAAGTAACCTTTTCCGATCTTTTTTTTACACTTTATACCTTTCTTTTTGGTTCCTCTGGAAACCTCTATAAAGCCCTGTTAATTTTCCTTTCAGTAATAACTATTAGTCTTGTATTTTTCTTTAGAAGCAAGGGGAAGAAAAGAAGGAGAGCATCTTATCTATTGCTTTTAAGTACGCTTCCTATTTTCTTGATACTTTTTGCCTCTATCTATTTAGATGTAAGTCTTTACATAGATCGTATTTTAATCGGATATTTATCAATCCTATTGTTTTATCTCATATTTGTTTTTTCGAGTTTTCATAGATATCTGGGGATAGCTATATTGATTTTCTATCTGTGCATAACGCTTGATTTCCATTTCTCTCAGGAGGTCAATAATCTAGGTTATAGAGAATTAGCAGAATATGCGGAAAATTCATCTAAATTGCTCGTTTTCACTGATCCATTACAATATGGAACGATTAAACACTATTTAACTGAAGATTCACTTTCTGGTGTGAGACTTCAAGACAATGTAATCGCGCCTTCCGGGTGGCCTTTGATTTTTCCCGAAGAGATTGTTGTTAAAAAAGAAATTCAGGAACCCTTTTATCTCGTTAATCATGGTCCTTTAAAAGGGTGGGATTATACTGAAAAGATTCAGGAATTTTATTTATACAAATGGGAGAATTAAAATTAGAGCTGGCCCATGTTAGGAAAAGTAAAAGGAGAAATCCCTACAGCACCTCATGAACATCAAGTAAGGTCAATAGAAGGTTCTGAAGAAAACCTCGCCCCTGAAGAGGTAAAAAATGCGCTAATCGAATCTCTCTCTGAGGCCGCAACCCTAGACCCAGAAAAAACGCAAGAAAAGACAGCTATCATAAATAACCTACCAGATGATCTCGTAGAACAAATACACGCTCACATGATGGCGGTAGACATAGAGAATTCTCGTTATGGTAAAGGACCTACTACAGAATATAGAAAACAATTAGGAGTTTTAAAAGGCGAGTTATTTGAACGTCTAGTACAAGCGCACCCTCGAGAATTCTTTCAAGATGTAGAACTACCCCTTCCAGATCCTGAAAATCCAAAAAAGAATTTAAGGCTTAAGGGCTACAATCCTGATAATATCTTAGAAAATGAACTTTTAACCTTCTTGCACGATCCAGAAAGATTTGACGTGCCTAGAGGAGATTCCAATAGAAATCCAGATTTAGTTTTCACAGATATAAGAAGATATAAAAGTGGAGAAAGTAAGGAGAAAGAATCTGAAGTTCAAGAAGTCAGTGCGGTTGGTGAAGCTAAGGTAGGAAAGATTGATTACCGTGCCTTTCAACAGCTTAAATCTTTCGAAGAGACCTTCTCTGAAAGATGGGAAGGGATAGAAAGGTTTAAAGAAAATTTAGCTCGAGAACTTTATGCAGAGTTTCAAGAGGAGGGAGAATTATGGAGTGAAATTGTGGATACGGTTGCAACCGAGCTGCGGGAAAATTTCTCAGGTAAGAGGGCTGCCCAGACTATTCAAAAAGAGTTAGCAAAAAAGGCCCAAGAAATCTACAAAAGAGACTATCAAGCCCTAGTAAGATTTGAAAGATTACGAGTCTCCAAAAGATTAGGTAAAGTTTTAATAGTAACTGAAGAAAAAGAAATCCCCTCTGATTATGATAGGAAAAGAACCAATACAGAGGGAGGGAACACTGCAGCACGTACCGAAAGAGTAAGAAGTGCTCTAAAGGAAAAGCGAAAAATAGCTGAAAGGCTTGTGAAAAAAGAAGATTTTAGGGGTCCTGACAAAGATAGAAAAATACAGGAGTGTGTTGCCTTGCTAACAAGTCCCGAGGTAAAAATAATTAAAGCAAAATTTTCTCGGAAAGAGATAGAAGCTATGTCAAAAACTCTTTTTGAAATTGTTAAGGAACGCTATCCTTCAAATCAATAGTTTATCAAGAAGGTTAATCCTGAGGCTATGGCCCCAACTATAAAAACCCATTGCCAAGTTCCAGTTAATAAAATCGTAAGAGTAACAAAGCCAAGTAAGAAGATTCTTGACAGGTGAAAGACCATCAATCGATAAACCATAAAATTAGAAACTTTATTTTTTTGGGCCTTCTCGTATGTTGCAGACATAAAAATTGTGCTATACGCTGAGTTGTTAATTTGATCGAAAATATTGTTTATATAAAAACTTACTGTAGACACTATAAAAACTCTTGATATTTGTATTAAAGAATTGATTACTACGGAGATTCCATGCAAACCCGTTTTCTCATGATGATCAATGAGTTTACCTATTATTAAAAATAATACTGTTGCTAAAATGCAAGATATGGTATTCAAAAATCCTAATTCTACAAAATTTGCTAACTTTAAGTACAACATAATAGACCAATAAATCGTTACTATAATAGATGCGGTATCTCTTCCTGCCAAGGCAATAGTTGTATTCAGGAATTTTTTATTCCAAAGGAATTCATTCCAGACATCTTTAATTCTATGTGTTTTATGGCGTTCTTCTTTTACATATAATACGGTTGGTAACGCAGAAGAAAGAAGTAAAACGATTGTTAAATAAAATAAAATATTAAAACCTAAATTCGTGATTATCAATCCACCTAATAAGGGACCCAGGGCCGTTGCAATGCCTGAGAAAAATCTTCTTTTTCCAATTCCCGTTCCAAACTTATGGCCCCCATCATCGGTCCTACGCACAAAAAATATATGATAAGGTATCCAATAGAAAGCAATCCTTGCTCCCCAGAAAGCAGCAGAAGGTATAAGCAGGTAATAGTTTCTTGCAGAAAAATGCAGCAGAATTAGACTTACAATTCTAAGTATTATCCCCGTGAACAAGCTGCTTTTCAAATGTAATTTGTTAAAAATAGAGTGAGTAAAAAATAAAATTGTACATAGAACTCCTATAGACAATACTAGGTAATAAATGGAAATCCAGCCAAGACCATTTATCAAACTATTTGAATGAAATATTAGATTTTCCAGAGAGATTTGGTAAATGTAAATAGGCAAATATATACCAATAAGGGAAATAGCTAAGTCGGAAACTGCACTAGTAGTATAAAGAGCAGCTGATTCCTCAAGTGTAAATCTGTTTGATCTCAAAATTTTTTCTTTCAGAGCAGTTATTAACATCGTTTATTTTTCAGCAGTAACAATACTTATTATCTTATTTGGCACGTAGATAAATCTTTTAACATTTTTGTTCGCTATATACTTCTGAACTTTTTCTCTTGATAATACCTGCTCCTTGACTGTCTTCTCATCCTGATCCCTTTCTATCTCTATGTCATCTCTAATCTTTCCGTTAATTTGAATCCCTAAAGAAAAGATTTCCTTTTTTGCGATGTCCTCATCGTACTCCGGCCATTCTTCCAGGTGAACACTGTTTTCAGGCATCCATTCAGAAAAACCATTAGTAGTCTGCCATAACTCTTCTGCCAAAAAGGGCATTATTGGTGCAAGAATTTTCAGAAAACCTTTCCAGATCTGTTCGGGTATAAAATCAAGATTTTTCAACTCATTAACAAAAATCATAATCTCGCTAACTGCTGTATTCATTTTCATTTCTTCAAACATTTCTGAGACATTTTTAACCAGCCGATGATACTTCTTTTCAAGGTCCTCACTTATTTCCTCTTTAGAAGATTCCTTGATTACTCTATCCTGCAGTTCATAGACAGTCTTAGCCAGCTTATAAGTTGCTTTAATTCCATTGTCATTCCATGGATAGGTGTCGGTATAGGGTCCCAAAAAACATATATAAGCTCTCAAAGCATCAGCCCCATAATCCTCAATAATATCCATGGGGGAAATCACGTTTCCCTTAGATTTGGACATCTTTGTACCATCAGGTCCTAGCAATAGACCACCATTCATACGCCATTTGTAAGGCTCTTTTGTAGGAACCAAATCTTGATCATACAGAAACTTATGCCAGAACCTTGAATATAACAAGTGCATTGTAGTGTGTTCCGCGCCGCCAAAATATTTATCGACCGGAAGCCAATAATCCATTTTTTTCTTGTCGGCAAAGATTTCGGAATTATTTGGATCAACATAGCGAATGTAATACCAACAAGATCCTGCCCAGTTAGGCATGGTGTTGGTTTCTCTTTTAGCCGGCCTGCCCTTGGTATCTTTTGTTTGTACCCATTCCTCATTTCTTTCTAATGGGGAGGAACCATCGGCTGGGGGGTTGTAGTCAGGAACCTCTGGTAGTTTTAATGGGAGATTTTCTTGTACACAGTTTTGATCTTCTGTCTGACAAATCGGTTCTATGGTGTTGTCCTGAGTGTGAATGAGTGGTATAGGTTCACCCCAGTATCTCTGTCTTGAAAAAATCCAATCTCTTAACTTATAAGTTGTCTCCTTTTCTCCCTTCCCTAAATTTTCAAGTTGTGCAGTGATCTGCTTTCTAGCTGAAATGCTTTCAATTCCATTAAATTCATGGGAATTAATCAAAGTACCTTCACCGGTATATGCTTCGGTTTCGCTAAGTTCAAACTCTGCAGGCTTTATAACTTGAATAATCTCTAAATCATATTTTCTTGCAAATTCAAAATCTCTATCATCATGAGCGGGAACTCCCATAACAGCCCCTGTTCCATAATCAGTTAAAACATAATCAGCTATGAAAATGGGTACTTCCCTTTCAACCCGCTCAAAGGGATGTTTGGCAAATATACCTTCAACTCTAACACCTGTTTTTTCTTTTTGAGTTTTTCTATCTAAGTCAGATTTACTTCCTGCCTTCTCTAAATATTTCTTAATCTCATCCGGATTTTTTGCTTTTTCTACTAGCTTTTCTATTATAGAGTGTTCGGGAGCTAGAGCCAAAAAGGTAACTCCATAGACAGTGTCTGCTCTGGTTGTAAAAGCTTCAATTAAATCTTTGTCTTTAGAGTTTTGGTAATTAAATTCAAAGTTTATTAAAGCGCCTTCTTTTTTTCCTATCCAGTTAATTTGGGCTTGTTTTATGGAATCAGGAAAATCTAGACCTTCCAATCCTTCTATTAACTTATCTGCGTAATCCGTGATTTTCAAAACCCACTGCTTTAACATTTTCTTCTCAACTGGATGTTCTCCTCGTTCTGATATTTTTTCGCCTTCCTTAGTTGTAAGTACTTCTTCTTCAGACAAAACAGTTCTAAGTTTTTCGCACCACCAAACTGGCATCTCTTTTAATTCTGCTAAGCCGGCTTCCCAAAATTTTAGAAATATCCATTGGGTCCATTTATAATAAGATGGATCTGTTGTGTTAATTTCTCTTTCCCAATCAATTCCATAGCCCATTCTTTTCATAGAATCTTGGTAATTGTTTATGGCTTTTTGGGTAGTTTTTTCCGGATGAATTCCTGTTTTAACTGCATAATTTTCGGCAGGAAGACCAAAAGCATCCCATCCCATTGGAAAAAGAACATTAAAACCTTGCATTCTTAAAAAACGGGCATAAACATCTGGAACTGTGTAGCGCATCATGTGGCCCGCGTGCAGAGCTTTTCCCGATGGATAGGGGAATTCAGCTAATATGTATTTTTTGGGCTTCTCGGAAAAATCAGAAGCTTTATATAAATTTTTCTCATACCAACTACTTTTCCAGTTTTGCTCTATTCCCTTATGATTGTAGTTTCCTTTGCTTAGGCCTTTTTCCATAAAGGAATTTTAGCATATAGATTTTGATTTTTTTTAGTAAAAATTTGTCTTAGACGTACTTTTGTAATAGAATGCTCACTATGGCATCAAAAAAAGGAAATAGAGTGTTGATAGGTCTTGAATGTGAAGAAACAGGAATAAGGGCCTATGTAACCGAAAAAAATAGAGTAAACACAAGAGATAAACTAAGATTAAAGAAATTTAATCCGGTTTTAAAAAAACATACTTGGTTTAAGGAGGTTAAAAGATTAAAGTAAAATGAAAAGTAATAAAGGTAATTCCATTCCCGTAGTAGCTATTCTCTCGCTAGTGATCGTTGGATCTTTGGTTTATTTTGGGAATTTTTGGTATAAAGTTGCAACTGATTCAACAAGTAAAGAAAAAGAGGAAACAGAAAACGTCTTAAGTGAAAATGAACCGCGTAATTCTGCCCCACAACCTAAGGCAGTTAGTGAAGAAAACAAAAATGAGAAACCTTATGTAGAACTCTTTGTTATGAGTCATTGTCCTTTTGGAACCCAAATAGAAAAGGGAATAATACCTGTAGTTAAGGCATTAGGAAGTAACATTGATTTCGACTTAAAGTTTGTAGATTATATTATGCATGGTAAAGAGGAAATTGATGAGCAACTCGCTCAATATTGCATTCAAGAAAATAACCCTGACTCCTTGATAGCTTATTTAGAGTGTTTCCTTGAAGATTCAGATTCACCAGGTTGTCTAACTGAAGTAGGAATTAATCAGGCAAATCTAGCAGATTGTATTCAAAACACAGACCAAACTTATGCTATAACTGATTCATATGAAGATAAATCCACCTGGGCCTCTGGGCGTTACCCTATGTTTGATGTCCATAAAGAAGAAAATGAGCTATATGGAGTGCAAGGATCTCCTACGTTAGTGGTAAATGGAGTTCAAGCAAATGCTTCAGGACGTGATGCACAATCTTTGCTAACAACTATATGCGATTATTTCGAAAATAAACCGGAAGAATGTAATTTAGCTTTGAGCGCCGAAGCACCAGCTCCTGGCTTTGGTTATGATTCTGCAGGTAGTTCAGCTCCAAGTACTGCTGTCTGCGATTAGTTCCTATAAAAAAACCCGTTAAGTAAGCGATAGACCGCTATTGTGGTAGAATCGATTAGATATGGGTAAATTATATGTAGTTTCCACACCAATAGGAAATTTAGGGGACATGACCTTTAGGGGAATAGAAATTCTTAAGGAAGTAGACTTAATTCTTTCTGAAGACACCAGAGAAACAGATAAAATTCTTCAAAAATGGAATATAAAAACCCCGCAAATTTCGTATAGAGAGGAAAACCATGAGAGAATTATGCCTAAAATCCTTGAATCTTTAGCAAAAGGAGATACCTTAGCACTTGTCTCAGATAGCGGGACTCCAGTAATCTCAGATCCCGGTTTTAGATTAGTTAGAGAACTAAGAAACGCTAATACACCAATAATTTCTATTCCTGGCCCTTCCGCAGGAATAGCAGCACTTTCAGTTAGCGGCCTTCCCAGCGATAATTTTATTTTCTTAGGTTTCTTGCCTAAAAAATCCTCACAGAGAACACAAATATTATTGAAATATGGCACTCTACCCGCAACTATGGTAATATACGAGT
Source organism: uncultured Candidatus Saccharibacteria bacterium (assembly GCA_964638225.1). Taxonomy (GTDB): domain Bacteria; phylum Patescibacteriota; class WWE3; order UBA101185; family UBA10185; genus WJKK01. The sequence goes on along the minus strand of CAZWYL010000009.1, from coordinate 15,718 downwards.
CTCCCTATAGGGTAAAAAAACTCCTTAAGGAAGTGCAAGAAAGTCTGGGCAATAGAACTGTCTGTCTGGCAAAAGACCTAACAAAGAGATATGAGGATGTTAAAGTTGGCAAACTCGAAAAAATTCTTGAAGAAAAAGACAAAATAAAGGAAAAGGGAGAGTATGTGATACTTGTGTCGAAAAAGGGCTATGATCTGTGACTTTATGATAATTAAGTCTATTTTTAAACTTATCTAATGAATAAAGAAACATTTAAAAAAGAAGAAAAACATCTCGAAAAAACTTTAAACATTCTAGGTGAATCAAAAGGAGAGCTCCAAAAAAGCCTAAAGTCCTTAGGGGAAGAAACAATTAATAAGCTTGAAAAACTTAGGGAAAACACTGAAACAAATGCTATGGACTTCTTTCTTTATTTGGAACAAATTCACCAGAAGCACGCAGCATTCAATTTAAAAGATAGGTATAAAAGATTAGAAGAAATGCAATACTCCTTGGATGAACCTTATTTTGCGCGAATTGATTTAAAGAAAAAAACCGGGAGTAATCCTAAGAAAATTTACATAGGCAAGTTTGGATTCTCTGAAAATCATCGACCAATAATAACTGATTGGCGTTCAAAAATAGCTTCAGTTTATTACCGATACCGATTTCCACAGAAAGATGTTAAATATGATACTCCTGAAGGTGAAAAGGTCCGGGATTTAGTTTTAAAGCGTACTTTCGATATCAACGAAGGAAGCCTTAATAAATATTACAATAACGACATTCAGCTCGATGAGAGTGAAATTATAGTCGATAAGATTGAAGAGAGAACTGGAGGTGTCTTGGAAGATATTGTAGAAACAATTCAAGAAGCTCAATTGGACATTATAGAGGAAGATCCCAGAACCCCAATGGTAGTTCAAGGATGCGTGGGAAGCGGAAAAAGTACTGTAGCAATTCACAGGCTGTCCCATATATTTTTCAATCATCCCAAATTGATTCAACCCCAAAGATCTATTCTTATAGCAAACAAACAAATTCTAGTAAGTTACTTAGCAACGCTTTTTCCAAAATTAGGGATTTTTGACATAAATTACCGAACTTTAAGTGACTTAATTTATAACTTTACTTTTCGAGAGGAACTTGGAGTCAAAGTTGATTTTTCTCTCCCACTTGATAAAGAAAAGCTTAATATTGAAAGCCTTGAAAAAGTTAGAAAATTAGTTGTCAAACTAGATAAAGAATATGAAGCTAAATTAGAAGATGTTTTTGAGGATGAACTAGAATCCTATGGCGGCTATGTATATGATCCCGAAATTACGGCCTACGAGAACTTGCAATATATCACTTCAGAACTAAATGAAGAATTCCTAACTCAAAAAAGACTTCTAAAGGAAAATCCTAATTCTCCAAGACTTTGGCTTTATAAACTAAACGTTAATTCTTTACGAAAAATATTAACTAAATTAAATAAACTAAAAAGAGAGCTTAAAAAGAAATCTTTAAAGGATATTGTAAATACAATGAATATAGACTTAAATAGTAAACTCGATTATGGCTCTACACTTCTTCTAGTTTATATCTACTCTAAAACCATAGGATTCACAAAAACTCAAAAATATCAGTACTGCATAGTTGATGAAGGACAAGATTTCAGCCCCCTGGAATTCGCGGTTTTAAATGAATTTATACTGCACAAGCGCTTCTGTATTTTAGGAGACTTAAATCAAGGATACAGCCAAGCAGGAATAAAAAATTGGAACAATTTAGAAAAGATATTTGAAATTTCAGACCTAAAAAAATTCAAATTAGAGACAAACTATCGAAGTACCAAACCCATCATTGATCTAGCCAATAAAATTTTATCTCCTTTTACAGAGAAATATCTTCCAAAATCTATAAAAAGAAAAGGGGCCGAGCCGAAATTATTATCATTTGAAAGTGCAGATGATTTATATGTTTCGGTGGAAAAAGATCTGAAAGAGGATCTTAAAATCATAAAAAAGAGCATTGGCATAATTTGTTATGATGATAATAGCTTTAATCGAATGCAAGAAATTTTAGACAATCTACCGATAGAACAAGATCGTAAAAAAGTTTTGAGTTCCGATAAAAGAATCAACTATAGCCCTCGCAGCATTTATCTAACAAAATTTGAAAATTGCAAAGGATTAGAATTTGCTAAAGTATATGTAGTAGGTAGAAATCCTTTGGAAAACGCTTCAATTAAAGAAGCAAAAAAGTCTTTTGTAGGTGTAACCAGAGCTATGGACCAGTTAAATGCATATTATTTAAAAAACAATGAATAATGAAAAAAATAACTAATTTTTTAAAAAGTAATTTGTATCTCCTGATTTTGGGCTTTACCACTTTTTGGCTGCGAATCGTTAATCTAGGATATTCTGACTATCAGGGGGATGAGATAAAGGCTTTATTTCTTCCCGAGAAAGGTCAGCCTATTTATGAGTTTTTATTAACCCAAAGGAAAGGTCCCGTGCAATTTCTAGTTACATTTATACTTAAATTCTTTGACCCCACATATAATGCGAGATTTTTCATGCGGCTGCCATTTGCTTTAGCAGGAATTTTGTCGGTTTTCTTTTTCTACAAACTGATCCAAAGATATTTCTCCAAAAAAATCGCTTTTTTCTCCTCGTTCTTTCTTGCAACAAATGGATTCTTCATAGCATTCTCCAGAATAATTCAATACCAATCCTTTGTAATTTTGTTTATGATCCTGGCTCTTTACTTTTTTACACTAGCCTCTAAAGATGAATCCTGGAAAGTAAAAGGTCTTTATTTTGGATTTTTGGCATGGGCTCTCTCGATTCTTTCTCACTACGATGGTGTTTTTATAGCACCTCTCGTCCTTTATACTTTCTATGCCTGGATTAAAAAGTACGAAATAAGAAAGGTTAGTGATTTTTTGAGATTTTTCACGCTTCCTAGTTTAATTTTTGTGCTTCTTTTATGCTCATTTTATATTCCCTTTGTTTCTAAAATTGATGATTCAACTTTAAGTTACTGGAAAGGACGCATCGAAGGAACTGGGGGTAAAATCTCAAGCTCAAAATATCTTTTTACGGTATATCAACCAATTTATGTAATACATATTTACACTTCATTAGCTTTTCTGGGTGGAATAAGAATCCTACTGAAACTCTACCAAAACTGCAGAAAACGTAATCTTGATCGTATAATTTTATATGTTGCAGTAGGCCTTTGGTTTGCCATTCCTTTGGCTTTTTTAGAATTCTTTGTCAATATCCCCGGGACTCACATATACACTTATCTGATAGGCTTATTTTTAATTCTAGGATTTGGTGTTGCTTTTATATGGGAAATGCTGGATAAAGTTCTAGGTAAAATTACGTTTGTTAACTTTTTGTTTTGGCTTGGCACTTCTGTGGTCTTCTTTTTTATTTTTGCTCAATCTCATCAAATTTTTGTAGAGCATGGTACTGAATATCCTTGGAAAAATGAGAAATTTTTTATCTGGACTTTTCCCAAACCATCTCCAACCTATCATTTAAGTATCTTTGGATTCCCTTATTATCGACATTGGGATGAGATAAGTGGCTTTGTAAGATCTTCTAAAAATACAGGCTATTACTCCACAAACGAACGCAAAAGTATAGCTAGATATCATATTCCTTTTGACAAAAATACAGAAAAGGCCGGACATTTCATATATATAAAAGATCCGCAAAGTTTTACCAATGAAATTATTTATGAAAAGGCTGCTTATTGGGCCGATAATTACCCACCTATTTTGAGCTTCTACAAAAATGGAGATACAACTGTAAAGGTTTACTACATGCCTGAGGGAAGTTTAGAAGATATCATTGAAGAAGGCTACTAATGCTTTCTGAATTCTACAAAATCCTAATGCAGAGAGTAAGTGGGTTTGGATCTAATTATATTTTATTTATTTGTACTGCACTCTCTTTTCTAGGCTTACTTTTATATTGGAAACAACTCAAAAAGGCGTTACTGATACTCACATGCTTTTTAAGCTATCCATATTCCGTAATTTTGAAGTCTTTTTTCAAGTTCTCACGACCAACTGAGGCTCCTCCATTAATAACAAGACCTGGTTTTCCAGCAGATAAATATGCCTTTCCAAGCTCTCATACGGTAGTCTATACAGTTTTTCTAGGTTATATTTTATATTTAACCTACAAAGTTGAAAACTTTAAGCTAAGTAGATTCACGCCCATTGTCCGTGTTGTATGTTTGCTTTTTCTTACTCTGATAGGACCATCCAGAGTAAATCTTGGTTATCATTCAGTTAGAGATGTTTTAGCCGGCTATCTTTTTGGAGGATTATTTCTAGGATTTATTATTTTTCTTGACTCTCCAAAACTAAACTCCAAAGAAAACGAGAAAATGCTTGACAAAGATCAAGCTAAGAATAGCTAAGCTGGTAAAAGCCATAATTAAGACAAATCCCGCTGAAAGATCTTTTATTATTCGAGCACCGGGATCCTTATGAGGAATTAAATTATCCATAAACTCTTCCACAACTGTATTTAGTAATTCTGCAAATAATAAAAGACCCATGGTTAAAATTAGTAGTCCCCATTCAGTTGTATTAATTTTAAAATAGAATCCTAAAATAGCAGCCACCACTACAATCACCACCTGTACTCTAAAATTAGGTTCATTTAGTAAAGCGTGAATTACTCCGCTAAAGGCATATTTAAAACTTCTTGCATGTCTTCTGGGATGATGTGAGTTGAAAAATTTATGAATGCGAAAGCCTAAAAAATTTAGGTCTTTCTTAACTTCCTGATCCAATTGGTCCTGATTTAATAGATTAACCATAAGTAAATAATACAACAAAAAAAGTTTTATTAGTAGATAAAACGGCTATAAACTCAATTAAATGTATAGCCAACTTCTTGTATAATTACTTAGATGGTTTATAATTATACAATGGAGATTGATGGGTAAAATATGAAAAAGATCTTGAATATAGGTAAATTCGTAATCGTTCTTGGAGCTGGCTTCTTTCTCGCTCGAATCCTGTTTTTTAGAAACGGACTAACTACTGTTCCCGTACGTCAAGTTGAACTTAAAGATCAAATTGTTCAAAGAACAATATCCACCACCGGAGAAATTAAAGCCAAAAAGGAAGCTGAACTGTCTTTTCCTTTAAATGGAACTCTAAGCAGACTTAATGTGAGAGAAGGGGACATAGTAGATGAAGGTCAATTACTTGCTTCTCTCTCTACCTCAGAAGCTTCCAGCAGATTAGAGTCAGCTCGACAGAATTTTGAGGCTACAAAATTGAATAAAGAATTATTCATAGAAAATTATTCCAGTAATATTGACGCAGTTGGAGGAGAGACAGAATATTGGTTGGAAGTCAGAAGACATGAAAGATTAGTAGACAAAGCACAGGCAGACTATAATTCTATTCAAGCTAATTTCTCTAATAATTTTATTTATACTCCATTTTCAGGATTAGTTATAGATACTTTTGTAAAGAAGGGAGAAAGCGTTAGCATTAATGCTCCGGTTATTAAGATCGCCGACCCGAAGGATTTAATATTCGAAACCAACATTGATCAAGAAGATTTTGGTTCTTTATCTGTAGGACAAGAGGTGGAGATCGAGCTTGATGCACTAGAAGACACAATCCTCAATGGAACCATTTCCAAACTCCCTAACTATGCAAACTCAGGCTCTAACCCAACATTTACTGTGGAAATAGAAATAGAGGAAAACGAAAAAGCTCTCTTAGGTATGACAGGTGACGCTAAAATCGTAGTCTCATCAACAGGAGAAGAAGTACAAGCTCTGTTATATGACGAGGTTTTTTATGATGTAGAGGACAAACCATATATTTGGACTATAAATAATTCAGGAAACTTAAAAAGAAAACACATTAAAATTGGAATTGAAGGAGATCTTTATACAGAAATAAAAACTGAAGTTAACACTCCTATTCTCGTTCCTACAGATAGAAACTCGAATGTAGAAGAGGGATATAAAGCAAATATAACTAATGAATAACCAGATTTCCAATTCAAAGCCTGTTTTAAAAGGAATAGGATTAACTAAAATATACGACATGGGAAAAGTGAAGATATCTGCTTTAAAAGAAGTGGATCTGGAAATTTACTCAGGTGATTTTCTTTCTGTAGTAGGAAAATCAGGTTCTGGAAAAAGCACCCTCATGCATATTTTAGGACTATTGGATACTCCTACTGAAGGAAAAGTACTGCTTAACGATAAAGATACTACCCAATACAAACCTAATGTACTAGCAAAAGTAAGAAACAAAGAAATAGGCTTTATTTTCCAATCATTTAACTTATTGCCGCGGGCCACAACACTGGAGAATGTTATCTTACCCTTGAAATATAGCGAGGTACCGGGAAGCGAGTGGGAATCCAAAGCTACAGAAATGTTAAAAAAAGTGGGTTTAGGCGATCGGATGCAAAATAAATCTAATGAACTTTCCGGAGGTCAAAAACAGCGTGTAGCTATAGCCCGAGCTTTAGTAAATAATCCTTCAATAGTGTTCGCAGACGAGCCTACAGGCAACCTCGACTCAAAAACAGGAAAAGCAATTGAGGATTTATTAACAGAACTAAATGAAGAAGGTAAAACAATTATTATTGTCACTCATGATGAAGACTTGGCTAGTATTACTAGAAAACAAGTTACTTTACATGATGGCTCAATAATATCATGAAGCATCTAGAAACAATTAAATCAGCACTTCTATCTCTTCTATCTAATAAACTGCGATCTTTTCTTACCATGTTGGGCGTTATTATTGGAGTTTTTGCGGTTGTAGCGCTAGTATCTTTGGTTACAGGTATAGAAAACTTTATAGTAGATAGATTTAATGCCATTGGATCTAATCTTATTATCGTCGTACCTGGCCGCGCCGGTTTAGCTCAAGATCCAGCATTATCTTTCACGAAGAAAACCTTAAAAGAAAAACATGTTGACTTAATAAGAGATGAATTTGGGGAGGTGATTTTAGGCGTTACCCCTTCTATTAGATTGGTTAAAAAAACTCAATATAAAACTAGAGATCATATTTCAACTATTACCGCATCAAATTCAGAAGCGGTGGAATTGTTCAATACAAGCATAAAAGAGGGTAGATATTTTAATCGCGCCGAAGTAAAAAACAAAGATTATGTTGCTGTACTCGCACCTGAAGTAAGGGATGAGTTATTTGGTGAGATCGATCCAATAGGTAAAAAAATAAAGATAGATTCCAAACAATTTACAGTAATAGGCTTAATCGAGGATGAGGGGGGACAATCAAATGAACGTGTTTTTGTACCGTACACAACAGCTCAAGAGGTTTTTGAGGTGGATAGTATTACTAATATTCTCGTCAAAGGAGAAAATTCTCAAAATGTTGATGATCTAGGAATAAATATAGAACATTCTCTAGCAAAAGAAATGGATAGAGATGACTTTACGGTTATATCTCAAAATGAAATCCTTGATTCAGCAGGAAATATACTAGATATCCTTTCAATCATTTTAGCAGCAATAGCAGGAATATCTTTACTAGTAGGTGGGATAGGCATTATGAACATCATGTTAGTGACTGTGAACGAAAGAATACAAGAAATTGGTTTAAGAAAGGCTCTTGGAGCAACTGGTTTTGATATAGGAAGTCAGTTTTTTGTCGAAGCTCTAACTATTAGTCTGTTAGGAGGCTTTCTTGGTCTAGGGCTTTCCTGGATTCTAACAATAGCAATAAGCAATACCATACGGGCTGAAATAACTTCGTGGGTAGTTCTCCTTGCTATTGGATTTTCTTTATTAGTGGGAGCAGTATTCGGCACCTATCCCGCAATCAAAGCAGCTAAAAAGGATCCAATTGAAGCTCTTAGACATGAATAGAAAAAGTAAAAAATGAATATAAACACTACAATAAAAACAGCAATAAAATCTTTGAGGGCAAATTTTGTCAGAAGTATTTTGACAGTTCTCGGAGTAGTTATTGGTGTATTTGCTGTTGTTACTTTAATTTCATTAGTTCAAGGGCTGCAAAACTATGTAAGCAGCGAATTTGAAGCTTTGGGAGCAAATCTCGTATTTGTATATCCTGGAGGCGGTGGAATAACAAATGACCCTTCTCTAGCCTTTTCTAACAATAAACTCTCCCCTAAACATGTGGATTTAATAAAAAGAAATGCCTCCAAGGTTGTATCAAAAGTAACACCTCTAATGCAAACAGGAAGCACTGTAACCTATAAAAGTAATATTTACTATGCTAGTGTTTTAGGTGGAGATTCAGATGCCCGAGATATTTTTGATGTTGAACTTAAAGAGGGGCGTTATTTCACAGATAATGAGCATAGAGTAGGAGAAAAAGTTGCAGTAATAGGTGACCTAGTCAGAAAAGATTTGTTTGGAAATTCAGATCCCATTGGCAAAGAAATAGAAGTTAAAGGCAACAAATTTATAGTTGTGGGTTATATGCCTCCCAAAAACCCAGATTTTGACCCAATGGTAATAATTCCTATCAAAAGAGTAGAAGAAATTTTTGATTTGGATAACTACACCTACATAGCAGTAAGACTAAAAAGCAAAGACAATGTCTCAGTGGATTCAAGAATTGTGGAACGAGCACTTTTACAGGATTTAAGTTCTGAAGATTTTACAATTTATACCCAAGAAGACCTTCTAAAGCAGGTGCAAAGTATTTTAGATATTTTAAAATTTGGTCTTGCTGCTGTAGCAGGAATTTCTTTGCTCGTGGGCGGTATCGGGATCATGAATATTATGCTTGTTTCCGTTACAGAAAGGACACGAGAGATTGGCTTAAGAAAGGCTTTGGGAGCAACTCGCCGTTCTATAGCTTTGCAATTTCTAATCGAATCAATAATTTTAAGCGGCCTTGGAGGCTTGATAGGTCTTGCTCTGGGTTTTGGTGGGTGTTTAATTGCTCGACAGTGGCTAGACTCAGAGATAACCCCTGAACTAGTTGGCCTAGCCCTCGGATTTTCTTTAGTTGTTGGAATTATCTTCGGTACTTATCCAGCGGTACAAGCAAGCAAAAAAGATGCTATTGAAGCTCTTCGATACGAGTAATTTTAAACTCATAGGTTGCGTGGTCCTCTAAATAGGTATCTCTTAATTCATAAGTAACATCTTCACCATTAGCAAAAACTGCCCAGGTTTCATCTTCTTCGGGGTAAACATAGTTCAAGTGTTCAATATCGATCCCGTAAGAATAAAGTATTTTCTCGAACATCAGGTCTTCTTCCTTTTTCAACTCCTCCAGAAGATCCAAAATTGTATTAGACTCGGTTAGTTTTACCTCATAAGTTTTGTTGTTCTCTATATATGCAGTAACTTTGGCTTCTTGCTCTTTTTCTACCTTGGGAGAACCTTCCTTCTCAACTACTTTTACAAATTCTGTATTTAATGCACGATAACTAAATATAAAAATAAATACCAACAAAAAAACATAAGCAATTGATAACGTCTTCTTCTGGTTTTTGTTTAACATACATACATAGTATATAATCTTTGTGTCAGATTGTCTGGTATTTATCAGCCTCCGTAGCTCAATGGATTAGAGTACTCGGCTTCGAACCGAGTGGTTGGGGGTTCGAATCCCTCCGGAGGCGCCATCAAACATTTTTTTGATATAATTTAACCGTTATTAATTTGTTAGAAAGGATAAAGAATGAATTTATTAACCTTAATTCTATTTTTTACTTTATTTACTTTACCTGTAAGTGCAGAACAAGGAAGGTTAAATGAAAATTCCCAAGGAAACCCGCTTCCTCCAAAAACAAACAAAGAAATAGATCAAATCCAAGAACTTAAAGAGGAAGTTCAAATACAAATAATGGAGAGGGATGGGGAAGGCTTAGAAAAATCCAAAGATAAAGCTATGGATATTATTCAAGAAGCTAGAGCAGATAAAGCTCAGGAACATATGAGTAATGTAGCAAAAAAAGTAAAAGAGCTAATGAAAAACAAAGAAAATTATGTTGGTATGGGTAAAGAAATAAGTGAATTCGCACAAAAACAAAATGAATCTCAAGAGAGAATTGAAAAACAACATCAAAAATTGGAAAGACGTGCCGCTTGGATAAAAAGAATTCTCGGTCCAAACAGAGAAGCTATTCAAAAAATAAAGCAGGAAATAGACCAAAACAAGGTACGTCTAGAGGAGCTACAAGAATTAGAGGAAGAAGCTTCTACGTTAGAGCAGAAGGAAGAATTAAGCGCCTTGAGAGAAGCAATTGTTGATCAGAATCAATCTCTGACAAACAAAGTGTCTCAAGAAGAATCGGTAAAAGGTATCTTTGGCCTTATTGTCAATCTATTCAATTAAAAAATTTAGTATTGACAATTAAAAATTAGTATTGGACAATTCGGTAAACCTTATATTTTAAAGGAGGTGAGACCGTATGTTAACGAAAGCTGAAATAGAAGCTAAGTTAAAAAATGACTCTGACTGGGAACCCGATTCTTCGGCCCCAGAAGAGGTTTGGGATTTGTATTATGAAGTATTGGATACGATGGAATTTGACGATGGCCAGGTTGTGGACTTTGATGACGACGAGGATGATGATTTTGATGACGATATGGATTGGGAAGATATGTAAGTACAATCTTTAAGAAGATATCTAGAGCAGCCCCTTTTCTTAATTTTTAAGATTAGGGGCTGTTTTGTTTCTCAAAAGAAATACCTTTTGATATAATGAATCTCGTTATTTGAGGGTGTAGCTCAGTGGTAGAGCAGTGGCCTCTTAAGCCATTTGTCGTGGGTTCGAATCCCTCCACCCTCACCAACCTTTTATCTTTTCTATCACCTCTATACTAATTTTTTATCATGAAAGTGGGAAATCGAACCTTGGCTCGATCCTACAATACACTTAGCTATTCTGAAAAAGGTGAAGACTGAATTAGTGGCTTTGGATGTACCAAGAAAGAGAGGTTTCAAAAATTTTCTATTAAGAATAAGATAAGAAAGGGAATCTACTTGAGCCATGTGCTCAACAAATGGTAAATCCCCTTTCCAAAGCTAATCCCGAGATTTACGACCACGGGACTTCTGTTATCCCTCGACTTGTGAACTCATGCTCTAGCTCCTCTAAAATCTGCTCCCAGATCGTAGCGATAACCCTACTGTAATCTATCGTTGGTTTATTCCGGCGTAATTCTTGGAACCTAATGAGCTCACTAATCAACTTCTCGATACACTCGTTCACTTTATTCTCCCCTTTCCTCTATAGCTAAAAGATAACGAAATCTAGTGTAACATTATAGTTCCTAATCCACAAAAAAGAAAATAATTCTAAATTTGATAGAATTCATTAGTACGTTGATTTAAGCAACTACGCTGAAGTGAGGGGGCGGGGAAATGGTAGAATCGCATCGGAAAGGTTTTGCCAAAAACCTTGCCGACTCAGGTAAATGCAACTGAAAGGCGCATTTAGCTGTGGTTAAAATCTTTTCTATGTTTTTATATTGCCATGAATTAAACCAAGTACTATAGTATAGGCAGCTATGCCGAAGTGGAGGAAATGGTAGACTCGCAGTCCTCAGAAGACTGTTCTCGCAAGAGAGTGTGGGTTCGACTCCCACCTTCGGCACCAAATAAGAGTACGAGGGACTTTTACTTCTTAATTCTGATATAATCCTATTGTTCTGGGCGAGTGGCGGAATTGGTATACGCGCAACGTTGAGGTCGTTGTGGGAGATAATCCCGTGCAGGTTCAAGTCCTGTCTCGCCCACCAAATCACTTAGCGAGCGCAGTTTGCATAGTAAACGAGCACGGTTAGTGAGCTGGGGTGCAGAAATGCTTAGATGACTTTACGAACAAAGTGAGTTTAGACAGCCACGTTGCCACTAGCAAAAAAGCGGAGCAACTCACATAAATTAGCGCAAATGCAGGTAAAAGCGAAGTTACAAATCACTACTCAATTGTCCGCAGGCAGCGTCAATATTTTCTCCAAAGTCCTGTCTCACCGTAGTTCTTATTCCAGCATCGTACAAAACCTTACGAAATCTCTCCAGTTTATTTTCTGTAGTAGATTTGAATCCAACCTCACCCGAGATCTCGTGAAAATTAATCAGATTGACATGGAAGAGGTAAGCTTCCTCCTTATAAGATTTTATGAGTTTCGCCAAGGCTTCAGCATGGCCTCTACTATCTGTAACATCGCCTAACAAAATATATGCGATAAAAACCTTCCTATTGGTAATTCGAATGTGTCTTGCCAAAGCGTCCATTACTTCTTTAATTGAATATTTTTTTGAAATAGGTACAAGTTCCTCGCGCTGTGTTTGAAAAGGTGTGTGCAACGAAAAAGCTAAATTAATCTGTGGATATTCCTTGGTCATCTTCTCTATTCCAGGAACAATTCCCACCGTAGAAATACTTACACGTCTCTTTCCTAAATTAAACATCTTCTGACCGGTAAGAACATCCAAGGACTTAAATGTTTCCGGATTAGCTAAAGGCTCTCCCATACCCATAAGGACAACGTTGTCAATATCATAACCTTTCTTCCTAAAGTACAAAGCCTGATCAACAATCTCATCTGCCTTTAAATTACGATTTAAACCCATTTTTCCTGTTGCACAAAACTCACATCCCATGGCACAACCGCTTTGAACAGATACGCAATAAGTATTTCGCCCATTTTCATAATGCATCTTAACTGCCTCAATAGGATAACCATCATAAGTCTCAAACAATACTTTCTCAGTCTCTCCATGTTTTTGAGAAGTTTTCACCTTCAAACTTAAGATACTCTCACCCAACCTTGAAGTTAACTCATCCCTAAACTCATCCGGTAAAGTAAAAATTTCCGAGTATTTTTGAAACTGCGGCTCTTGGTATATGGCTTTATAAATCTGAGTCCATCTATAATCTGAAGCATTAACCTCATTTAATAAATCATCTATTATTTCATTTCTGTTTTTCACCAAAGTTTTTGCCATTGCCTAAATAGTAACATCTCCTTATAATTTAGTTATGCTTAAAAAATTCCTTACAATAATTTCTTTTGCCGTGTTATTCTTAAGTCCACGAAAAGTTTTTTCACAGCAACAAGAAAAAATTAACAATTATCAGGTAAATATTCAAATTCAGGGGAACGGAAAGATTTCTGTTGAAGAAGAAATCCAATATGATTTTGGAAATTCGGAAAGACATGGGATTTTTAGAGAGATTCCCTTGATAAAGGAAAATGAAGAAGGAGAAAGATTTAAGTTAAAATTTACAGATATCTCGGTTGAAAATCCTTCTGGAGAAACTTATCAGTACAAAGAAACCAGAAATAGAGAAAATCTAAAACTACAAGTAGGGGATCCAAATGAGAAAATAACCGGAGAACATACTTACGTAATTAGCTACACTGTCTCGGGAGCTTTAACCTATTTTGAGGGTTTCGATGAGCTGTATTGGGACGCCGTAGGTAGTAACTGGAATGTGCCTATAGGAAAGGTAAAAGTAACCATCCAACTACCTCAATCTGTACCGCAAGAAAAATTAAACTTTAACTGCTTTATTGGAGAAGAGGGCTCGGGAGTAGGGGATAGGTGTGAAACTTCCAAAGAAGAGAACAAGATAATTTATGAAAGCACTCGACCTCTAAAGCAGCGCGAAGGAATAACCGTTGTCCTTAATTTTGATTCAGGTTATGTTGAAAAACTTTTTCCGGAAAAGGTAAGGCCTGAATTCCTCCAGTATATTCTAATTGGCCTGGCTATAACCTTACTAACCACATTAAATTTGATCCTTCCGGTTAAGAAAGTTATCCAGCTGGTAAAACAGAGAAGAAAGCTTAAGAGGGAATCTAAAATAGTGGCAGCCTGGTTTCAACCTCCAAAAAGCAAAAATGGCAAGGAATTCTCGCCCTCAGAAACTCGTGCAATTCTCACCGGAAGCGCTAATGAACGCTCTATAACCTCGGAGATAATATTTTTAGCTCAGAAGGGTTATCTAAAGATTATTTCAGAGGGAAAGAAAGATTTTAGATTCAGGAAATTGAAATCTGAAGATGAGAGTTTGACGAATTTTCAACAAACCATACTTGAAGCTTTATTTCATGATTACAAAAAAATGGAATTGAAGGGGGGTCTTCGGGTTGCCATAAGGATCTTTGGAAAGTCAAAAGAAATAATAGGCAATAAAGAGAGATTAGAAGAAAATGCCAGAAACGCTCTAAGTGAGGAAAAGCAGGAAATTACCTTAAAACAACTGAAAAAATCTAAGTACTTCGGTACTAGATATAACGACATTATAGAAGAGATTTTGGGAAATCTAGATGAGGAAGGTATTTACAAAAAAGATCTTAATAAAATTAAAAATAGAAACACATTAATTGCGGTGCTTTCAGGATTTTTCTTTGGTTTTGTTAATTTGATTGTTTACTCAATTGCCGCAAAAATTGAAAAACCCAGAACGGAATTTGGAATTGACGCATATTCCAAAGCTAAATCTTTAAAAAATTTCTTAGAATCTCAGGAAGGGCAGCTGGAATTTCAAGCAGATGAACAGATGTTTTTTGAAAAATTGCTACCTTATGCAACGGCTTTTGGCGTAGAAGACGTCTGGATGAAGAGATTTTCTGGGTTAGGTATCAAACCACCTGACTGGTATGAAGGTGATTTTAACGCCGCCAGGATGGCTGTCATAGGATCGGCGGTTAGCAGCGGTATAAAAGGAAGTACTGCAACTGCAAACAGAAGCTCCTCGGGCTTTAGTTCAGGCTCATCCGGAGGATCGGTAGGCGGGGGAGGTGGTGGCGGAGGAGGCGGAAGCTGGTAACCTCATTATACTTTTGTTAAAATAGCAGTTGCTTCTTGTAAACGACTAAATTTGCGAGAGTAGCTCAGTTGGCTAGAGCGTCTCCTTGCCATGGAGAAGGTCGCGGGTTCAAATCCCGTCTCTCGCTCCAGAAACTATTTCGCAAAGCGAAATGTTTATGGGCCAACGTAAATCTGAGCGTAAGCAAAGATTTCGTTGCAATGGAAAATCCTAAAGGGATTTTTTAAATCAACGTAAATCTGAGCGTAAGCAAAGATTTCGTTGCACCTCAAAGAATGGTACTCCATTCTTTGAAAAGCTATTCAAGCTAACCTGAATGTCTTAACAAAATACGCACAGATGTAACTAATTCTTTATACCCCAAAAAATTGCTATGCAATTCCTGAGTTAGGTTTATTCATAATTCTAATTCTTTTTTGACGCACGTTCTTGTTATAGAATTACAGACTCTTGTGTTAGAATTAACCCCACGTTGAAAACCTACAACAGAAAGGAGATTAACTCATGCGGTACATCTGGACGGGGTACTTCACTAAAGGACACCAACAAGATGAAATAATTATCCAAATGCAAGCTCCAACAGCCGAACACGCGGAAGATTACATAGCAGATAAACTCGGATATTGGGAAGATAGGGGTTGGAGACTGACAGCTGAGAGGCTGGAGCCCACAGACCCAAACTGGGTTCCGATACGCTTAAATTGAGCCTCCGACCATCTAAGATCCTTTTCAAAGAGTAGTTCCCCTTTTTTGTTCTAACCCCTAAAGCGCGAAGTTACCTTTAGGGGTTATTTTTTATGCTAAAATGGGAGAGTCCTTTATTGAGGGGCGGTAGCCAAGATGGTCACGGCACCTGTCTGAAAAACAGGCGATGTGGGTTCGAGTCCCACCCTCCCCACCAGACTTAGACATAAATCCAATTTTCAAAATGTTAAAATAAAATAATGAAT
>CAZWYL010000008.1:29160-34755 GCA_964638225.1 uncultured Candidatus Saccharibacteria bacterium | reverse complement strand
GGTGGTTACAAGTGGAATGACCTTAATGAAGATGGAGAGTGGAACAAAAAAGAGTGGCCCAACGGTGAAGTGATTAGAGAAATAAATGGATGGAATGAAGAGGGAGAACCGGGTTTGGAAGGATGGACTATTGAACTCTACGACCTTGAAGGTAGTAAAATTAAAAGTGCCACCACAGATGTAAATGGATATTACCAATTCTCTGATTTAATAGTGGGGGAATACAAGTTATGTGAAGTTATTCAATCAGGATGGTACAACACACATCCAGGTGACGGGGAGTTTTGTCAATACGTGACAGTGGAACCCAACGGAAATCAAGAAGTAAACTTTGGCAACAAAGAAATACCAATTTATGACGGTGAACACTCATGTCCAGAAGGATACATTGAAAAATTCGAAGAAAGACTTACTATTAACAGTGGAAATAAAGATCCGAGGGCATACACGCTAGGTGCGAATTCAAAGTATATACTACGTGCTTCAGGAATATATAGTTACTCTGGAAATGAAGGAACTGTGGCTGACGCTGCTTTTGCTTCAGCAGATGGCTTTGATAGTATAAGTAAAAGATATGGTGTGTGGGGAACATATCGCGGTGTAACTTCGCTTGTAGGAGATCTAGGAGAAGGATTTGGGATTATTGAATGGGGAGAAGAATACAATGAAACCAATACATATAACAAACGTGTAGATACTACAGATGAGTTGACAGTTAAATTTATTATCAGCGACTGGTACTCAACTTGGTATGGAACATATTGTGCTAATCAGGGATGTACAGGAGATAATTCAGGTGAATTAAATCTTGACATTTTCGAGTGCATTCCTCTGGGAACAATCACAGGTAGAAAATACCGCGACGTAAACTTCAACGGAACCTTTGATCAAGAAGAAAAAGATGCAGATGGTGATCCTAATAGATTAGACAACTGGAGCATATACCTCTATCAAGATACCGGCGAAGGATACAACTATATCACCGCTGCAACAACAGGTGTAAATGATGCAAACTACGGAGAAGTAAGCAAAGGACAATATCGTTTCCGTGTGGAACCTGGAAACTATCTAGTCTGCGAAGAGAACAGAGAGGGGTGGTTGCAATCAGAACCAAGCAGCGGACCAGGTTTCCTATCTCTAGGGGAGGAACAAACAACAAGCGAATTCTGCCACGAGGTTAGCGTATCTCCGGGAGAAGATGTACTTGGAGTCCAATTCGGAAATCTAGAAGAAGGAAGAGCGACAATCCAAAAATCCAATGACACAGGAGGAATCCCTAAAAACGTTGGGGACATTGTTACCTTCACCTTAACAATTAACATACATGATGGTCCCGTATTTAACGCAAGAACAAGAGACCTCCCATCAAACGGTTTTGAGTACATTGACGGATCCCTCACAGCAACCAAAAACGGAAATCCCTTCAGTGTAGTTTTTCCCGGATATACCTCCCCAGGAACATTCGAACTAGGGGACCTAGAAGCAGGGGATGAAGTTGTATTAACAGTTGATATGGAAATAACAGAAACGGTAGAGCCGGGAGAATATAGAGACCTAGCATGGGCTTACGGTGACTACAACGTCCTTGCCAGTTCAGTAGAAGACGGTGACGGCTACATCGAAGATGACAACTTTGTAGGAACAGAAGTATTGGTTGAAGAAACCGTAGAACCGGAAAAAGACGTTGAGGTAGAGGAAGAAGAAATTGAAGAGGAGGTAGAGGTTGAAGGAGAAGTCTTAGGAGTGGCAGATCAGATACTCCCTGCAACCGGAGCTGAAAATTACATAATCGCAATAGCCCTGTCCCTATTATTAGGAGGAATCATGATTCTTATAGGAGGGAAAAAGGACAAGCTAAAGAAAATACTTGGTATAACCACTTTATCCTTAGTAATTCTCTTAATGGGAAATTCTAAGGCGTGGGCCGGAAGTTTAGTGCTAAGAGTATCCACGCCGGAAACTCCAACAAACAAGGAGTTTAAAGTTGAATATGTAGCCATGGATTTAGAAGATAACGAAATAGATATAGAATGCCAGGTTAGAAAACCGGGAGATACCTTCGATCCAATCTCCACAGAAACGCTACCGGCCGGAGGCGATAACGGAACCTGCGACATAACTTCAGCTGTCCTAACTGCAAACGGCACTTATGAAATAAAAATAATTGCAATTTCAGACGGAGAAAACCTAGAAGAGACAGTCACGGTGGAATACAACACCAAACGCCCCGACAAGCCTCAATGGATAGATAAGAATAAAAAATCCAACTGTGAGTACGAAGTAAAATTCAAAACTGCAGATGACGGTGAAACGGAATACGTTAGAGTTTACCGCTCCGATGACAGAGAATTCACAATAGGGCCTTCTACCAGAATAAGAACAATAGACATTGGCCCTAATGAAGAATACAAATTCACACACAATTTATACGGATCGGACTGTGGAAGTTCCTATTATGCGGTTAGAGCCTTTGATTCAGCAGGAAACGTTTCTGATCCAAGAGTTGAAAATGTGGAGAATGTTGTCATTAAGGAAATAATTGTAGAAGGTGACGAAGAAACTACAACCGAAGAAGCTGAGTTATTAGAAGCAATCGCACTTGCAGAAGGTGAAGCAGGACTAACTCCGGAAGGTGAACCGCTTGAAGGAGAAGTTGTTTTAGAGGAAGGGGAAGAGACTGAAGAAGTAACGGAGGAAGGTGAAGAAGGTGAAGTAGCCGGAGAAGAAGAGGAATTTATTGAAGCCGATGAAGAAGAGGGAGAGGTACTCGGTGAAGGATCTCGACTTCTACCTTGGTTTTTACTCATCCCGATTGTGCTAATCATCGGATTTATACTGATGAAATCAAAAAAGGGTAATGAAATCAATCTCCTCTAAAGCAGTCAGGAATATTGGAATCTTACTAATACTGCTAGGGCTAGCAATAGCCCTAGTTCAGTATTTTCCCGTAATGAGAGCAGAGTTTAATTACCAAATAAAACGGCTTGTTCAGACCCAAGAACAAGAAGTCGTGCTTTCCCCAGCGGAGAAAGATCCCAAAACTGACGAAACCAGCAAAAAATTCATAATCCCCGAGGATAAAGACTTTGGACTAGTGATCCCTAAAATCGGAGTAAACATTTCAGTAATACCACGAGTAAGTCCTTTTGACAGCAAAGAATATCAAAAAGTTCTCACTAGGGGAGTGGCTCATGTAAAAGACACCGCGTTCCCAAACGAACAAGGTAATACCGTGATTTTTGCCCACTCATCGGATAATTTCTACAACGCCAACAGATACAACGCTATCTTCTACCTTTTGAATAAAATGGAAATGGGCGATGAAGTGTTTTTGACCTATGAAAACAGACTCTACAAAATGGAAGTAACTGAAAAATCTATAGTGGCGGAAGAAAGTATAAGCTACATGGAAGGCTCCAACACTTCAAAATTAACTCTTATAACCTGCTGGCCTCCAGGAACAACTATTAAAAGGCTAGTGGTTGTGGCTGAACCTGCCGCCTCCGAGTAAAATTTCAAAGAGGCCTTTCTTCTCGAACAGACAAAACAAGCAGTCTTAAAATAAAATCAGACCAGCTAAAACCTAATATCACTCATACCACAAGCAAGTTTAAAAGATAGAACCCAAAGTAGTATAATCAATTTGGTGAATAACACTGTTGCTTATATAAAAATAATCATACTGTCCCTGCTGATTTTTGTTCAAAGTTTTTTCCTAACCCAGGCCCTTATCAATTATTTTGAAACCCAAAGCTATCTTTCTTTAAATTTCAACCTGCTATCCACAATCAGTGCCTTGATCCTATCTTTAACTTACACAGTAAGTCTTTCCTCACCCGGATGGAAAAAATGGAGTAAATTTTTAATTGTACCTCTCCCTTTTACTTTGGGGGCTTACTTAAATCTATTCATTCTGGAACCAACAAACGCACTGGTAATTTCCGGTCTAGCCTATTTAATCTTGTGCCTTTTTATACAGATGTCTTCCAGATTGGAAAAAGCTTTGGCAAAAAGTATTCCTCAAGTCTACTTAAGATCTTCAATAAAAGGTTTATTGCTCACGGTATCTTTAATAGCCGCAAGTATAGTTCTTCTTGATCCTAAAAAAAGTACCCAAGCATTAGATCAAGGTATTGAAGAGGCCACAGATAAAGGCGTTTCTCACATCCTCCGCAAAAACCCTCTTATGCCTGAAAATCCCGAATTAGACAAGTTCATAGGATATACCTCTCTTGAACAAAATGTCGGAGATGAAATTACAGAACAAGTAAAAACAGCTATAGAACCCTACAGAAGTCTGATCAATATTGTTTTGGCAATAATTATTTTGATAACTTTTCAAGGTTTTAATGCTTTAATATTTCTCGTCTATTCTTCAACCATAGGTTTAATATTTATGGTTGCTAAAAAAACCGGTTTTATAAAAAAGGAGATCATGATGATAGAAAAGGAGAACCTTAAATTCTAAATTGAAAAACGAGGGCTTAAAGCAAGATACTTGACAAAACCCTTTAGCAGCAGTATAAAGATTTAAATGCTTTGGAAGAACGATTTCGCACAATTCACTAAACTTATTTTAACCACAACCCCCTAGGGGGAAATTGCTTGCTTTAAAACTTATAATTGCACCAATCTGCTTAGTATTTAATAAAACCATATTTTAGATTAAAATGAAAAGGAAATAGTTATGAACCCAAAAAATAAAGAACAAAATTTAGAAGCACTTAGACACACTACTGAACATGTACTGCATGTGGCGGCTCAACACTTGTATCCGAATCTGAAAAAAGTAATGGGTCCTCCTATAGATACAGGATTTTACTTTGACTTTGATTTGGAGGGAGAAAACATTTCTTCGGAAGATTTTCCAAGACTAGAAAAGGAAATGCAAAAGATCATAGATGCCGATCTGCCGGTAAAAAGAAAAGAAGTTTCGGTTAAGGAAGCCAAAGAATTATTCAAAGATAACCCTTATAAACTGGATACAATAGAGGCGTTGGTCAGCGGAGAGGGTACTCCCCGCAGCGACGCTCTTGCCGAAGGCAATGTGAGCGAAGGGGAGGTATCCGCGCAGGTGGACAACGCTCCTGTACTCACAATTTATGAAATAGGTTCTCCTGAAGATGAATATTACGATATTGATCTTTGCAAAGGTCCTCATTTAAAAAGTACAGGTGAAGTTGGAGCATTTAAGCTTCTTAGCGTTGCAGGAGCTTATTATAAAGGCGATGAAAATAATAAAATGCTTCAAAGAATTTATGGAACTGCTTTTTTTACAGAAGAAGAGCTGGAGGAACATCTAGATTGGCTGGAGGAAGCAAAAAAGCGGGATCACAGGAAAATAGGCCAGCAAATGGATCTGTTTACTTTTTCAGACCTTGTGGGGCCCGGACTGCCTCTTTTCACGCCAAAAGGCACCGTTATAAAGGAAGAGCTGCAAAAACACATAGAGAAGGTCTGTAGCGCCTATGGTTTTAAAAAAGTAATGACTCCGCATCTTGCTAAGTTAAAACTTTTTGAACTATCTGGTCACACCAAAAAATTCTCAGAGGAACTTTTTCACGTCTCCTCACCAAGAGGGCATGAATTTGTTAT
>CAZWYL010000008.1:0-29060 GCA_964638225.1 uncultured Candidatus Saccharibacteria bacterium | reverse complement strand
AATTCTCAGAGGAACTTTTTCACGTCTCCTCACCAAGAGGGCATGAATTTGTTATGAAACCGGTGCAATGTCCTCACCAAACCCAAATTTACGCTTCTAAACTTCGCTCTTATCGCGATCTCCCAATTCGCTATATGGAGTCGGAAAAACAATATCGAGCCGAGAAACCCGGAGAGGTGTGCGGTCTTTCTAGAGTTTACGCAATTACGGTTGAAGATGGCCACTCGTTCTGCACAGTAGAACAAGTAAAAGAAGAAGTAAAAATCTTAATCAATATCATTAAAGATTTCTATTCTGCTTTAGGGCTTTGGGGAAATCACTGGATTTCACTTTCTGTTAGGGATAAGGAGCACCCGGAAAAGTATATAGGTTCTGAAGAAGACTGGAACCAAACCGAAAAAATGCTTGAGGAGATAGCTGAAGAAATGAAACTAGGTGCAAAACGCCAAGAAGGAGAAGCAGCTATATACGGACCCAAAATTGATGTTATGTTCAAAGATGCCCTTGGAAGGGAAATTCAAATTCCAACCGTTCAGCTGGACTTTTCAACTCCAAAAAGATTTGACCTCTACTACATCAACGAAGAAGGGGAAAAAGTTCCTCCTGTAATGGTACATAGAGCAATCCTGGGGTCTTATGAACGTATGTTAACCCTGTTAATAGAGCATTTTGCAGGTAATTTCCCTGTGTGGCTGGCTCCAGTTCAAGCAACAATCATCCCAATAAGTGAGAAAAACAACAATTACGCGGAGACCATAGCCAAAGAACTAAAAGAAAATAACCTTAGAGCAGAAGTAGATCTATCTGATAACACCATGCAATCTAAAATCAGGGAAGCTCAGGTGCAAAAAGTTCCATATATGCTCATAGTGGGGGACAGAGAAGAGAAAAAGGATACAGTTAGTGTTCGATTAAGGACTGAAGAAAATAAGGGTAGCGTTTCCCGGGAAGAATTTGTTAAAAAAATTACTGAGAAATATTTGACCAAAGACTTGCAATTATGGTAAGTTAAACAACGTTAACGGAGGTAAGGAACATATCTAAACAATATAAACTAAATCATCAAATTAAAGCAGACAAACTCAGGGTTATAACCGGAGACGGAGAAAATTTAGGTGTAATTAGTAAGAGCGAAGCCCTCAAAAAGGCGAGGGGGCAGAATTTAGATCTTGTTTTGATAGCAGAAGATGCTAAACCGCCGGTAGCAAAGATACTGGACTTTAATAAGTTCCTGTATGAGCAAAAAAAGAAGGCTCAACAGGCAAAAGCAGGTTCCAAGAAAAGTGAGTTAAAAGAGTTCAGATTTGGCCCAAGCATAGAAGAAGCTGATTTAGAAACCAGAATAAGAAGAAGCAAGGAATTTCTAAAACAAGGCGATCGAGTGAAAATTACTGTATACTTGCGGGGCAGGGAAATGATCAGGCCGGAAATTGCTTTTGAAAAGATTGAGAAAATTAAGGAAGGTCTAAACGAAATAGGGAAGCTTGAAAAAGAACCGAAGAAAAAAGGAAGATTCGTGTCCGCTACGTTTGTTCGAAAATAAAAAAGGAAAATATAACATGCCTAAAATAAAAACAAAAAAAACATTAAAAAAGAGAGTTAAGATCACTGGAGGAGGAAAGGTAATGGTAAATCATGGTAGTGATGGACATTTAAAAAGAAAATACTCTGCTGATCAAAAAAACCGTAAAAAAGGCTATCGTAAATTTAAATCTAATGCCTTTAAAAAGAAGTTTAAGAAACTTCTAGGAAAGAAAGGATCCAATATAAACCTCAAAAACTAGTTAGTAGGAGATAAAAACAAAATGCCAAGAGTAAAAGGAGGGCCAAGGGCCCGCGAAAAACACAAGAAAATACTAAAAAAGGCTAAAGGTTACAGGATGACCCGGAGCACGCTCTTTAAACGTGCTAATGAAGCAGTATTAAGGGCAGGGGAGCACGCTTTTCACGGAAGGAAAGAGAAAAAGAGAGATTTTCGTAGATTATGGATTCAAAGGATTACTGCTGCTTTAGGAGATTTCGACCTTAACTACAGCAGATTTATTCATCTTTTGAAAGAAAAGGATATTAGGCTCAACCGAAAGATGCTTTCACAACTGGCTATCATTGATGCTGAGGGATTTAAATCTGTAGTAGAAGAAGCCCAAAAATAGAGAAAACTCAACATTTTATAATTCAAGCTCGAATTTCACTCACAATAAAAATTATTTTAATCAGCAATCAGTGAAATTATTTAGTCAGCGGTTTTAACACTAACCTCTAGGTTTTTTTCTAAACTTTCAATAATTTTCTCACGAATTGGAGTTACATCGTCACCTGTTATCTGCTTCTTCGGATTAAAATACTCAAGCGATAGGGTGAGATTATTTTGATAAAGCTCTTTAAACGATATTTGTACCATTCCTCTACTCAAACTCAGTATCAACGCCTCAATCTCAGGATATAGAGCATCTCCGTGAATCTCTATTGTTAAATCCTCCTTTATTGAGTTAAAAGAACTAATAGGGACATAATTTCTATCACGCGTAGCATTTTCTACTAAACTCTCAAAAAAGATCTCAACGCCGTAAACGTCTTTATCTAAGGTTTTTATTTCAGAATCCAGCGCCTTAATTCCCATTTCTTTAAACAACGCCTCAACTATACCTTTGAAAACAAGATATTCTACATTGCAAACTACTAGAGCTAGCATAAGCGGCTGAGCAGGTAATTTACCCAATTTCTTGTGATAAGTAGAATCAATTTCAAAGACCAAGATCTGCTCCTTAAATCCTCTATTTTTTTCTACAACTTCTTTTAACTGAGGAAGTAGTGAAGTTCTTAAATACGCGAAATCTGAAGTTAGGGGGTTTTCCAAGGGCAAAGCATCTGCACCGGCGAGTTCCTTTGAAGTTGCTGAATAAGTATAACATTCGTAAAACCCTTGATATTTTAAATAATTCTTTACAAACCTCTCCCAATAAAAACTCTCATCTGGATCTTTTAGAGGAATGGCTCCTTCAGGAATTTTATCAGGCAGCTTGTGATAGCCATATATTCGAATAACTTCTTCAGCAATATCTTCCGGAATTAGAATATCTCCGTATCTCCAAGAGGGGACTACTGCATTCCCGTCATCTATATCAAAACCCAAGCCCAAAAGAATCTGATCTACCACTTCTTCCTCAATCTCAACGCCTGCCATTTTATTTATCTTCGAATACTCAATGGGAACAACCGGGGCCTTCCACTCACCATTCACAATATCAATAAGCTCAGAGCTGATCTCAGCCCCCGCATTATCATATAAAAAGTCAACAGCACTCCAAAGAGAGGGGATTACACCTTCAATATCAATTCCTTTTTCAAATCTCAGAGCCGCATCCGTACGATGACCCAAACTCATAGAAGCCTTTCTAATACGAACCGGGTCATAAACTTGTACAAAAAGTAATATCTTATTGGTGGACTGATCAACTTCAGTGTTCTGTCCTCCCATAATTCCGCAAAGGTCTATCAGTTCACCGGAACCATCTTCAATTACAATGACTCCTTTCGGGAGCGTGTGTTCGACTCCATCTATAGTAGTAATTTTCTCGCCGGTCTTCGACTCTCTCAAAACCATCCTTTGGCCGGCTATCTTGTCATAATCAAAGGCGTGCATAGGCTGTCCTTTATCTGCCATAACATAGTTAGTAATATCAACAACATTATTAATAGGACGGATTCCTACCTTCTGAAGCCTCTCACAAACATACTCGGGAGAATCCTTAACTTCAACCTTATCTAAAACAACCGCACTAAAACGAGGTACAAGGTCCGGATCTCTGATCTCAACCTCCAAAGTATCCTTTGGTTGAGAAATTTCCTTAGGTAAAAACTTTTTCTCTTCCCAATCAATGTCAAACCCCTGATAGGGAAGTATTGCCCTCAACTCCCGCGCAACTCCTAAAATTGACAGCGCATCGCCTCGGTTGGGCGTTATTTCTATATTATAAATAGGATCATCTTCTACATTAGAAACACTTTCCACAGAAAAAGCATGCAGCGAGAGCATTTCTGATATGTCCTGCACGGAGGCATCACTTTTTATATAATCTTGCAACCAAGAATGGGGAACTAATATATTCATTTAAAATTGCTCCAAAAAACGTAAATCATTACCAAACAGATACCTTATATCATCTAAATTCGTACCGGACTTCATCATATATGTTCTCTCTACACCCCACCCGAAAGCAAAACCGGAATATTTCCGAGGGTCTACTTTTCCTGCCTCAAGAACATGGGGGTGAACCATTCCCGCACCGCCTAACTCATGCCATCCGGCCTTACAAAAGCTGCATCCTTCTCCTAAACACAAGCCGCAGTTTATATCTACTTCAAAACTAGGCTCAGTAAATCTAAAGTCATAAGGTCTCAACCGAATTTTTCTTTCGGGGCCAAAAAACTTGTGGGCAAAGTAGTTTAAAACACCTTTAAGATGTGTAATACTAACTTCTTCATCAACTAGAAGTCCTTCAAACTGGTAAAAAGTAGGGATATGAGTAACATCCGACTGTCTTCTTCCACACCTTGAAATATTTAACATTCTTATTGGAAGCTCTCCTTTTAACATTTCTCGCACTTGTCCGCTTGAGGTATGGGGAGTTATTAAAACTTTACCCAACTTAGGATCTTCTTCTGTATCTACAAAAAATGTCTCCCACTCATCTCTGGCCGGGTGGGTATCTGGGACATTTAAAGCATCAAAAGCATAGTATTCCCATTCAATCTCGGGATATCTAACCCTGGTAAACCCTAAAGGCTTAAAAATATCAATTATCTCCCTTATAGCATGGGTAATTAAATGGTGGTGACCAATGTTTGGTTTTTTGCCGGGAAGACTTTTGTATAAATCGCTTAATTCCTCTTCACTATCGCTAGAAAATTCTTTCCCTTTATCATCGAGCTCCTTCCCAATTAAAGTTTTGAGTTTATTAAACTCAATCCCAAAAGCCCTCTTCTCCTCATTAGAAAGCTCAGACAAATCAGTGGTTAAATTTCTCAACTTTCCGTTTTTTCCTAAATAAGAAGTTCTCAAAGACTCTACCTTCTCTAAAGAATCCACTTCGCTCAAATCTTGAAAAAATGATTCTTCTAACTTTTGTATATCAGAAATGACCATATAGCTAAAAGCTAACAGAATATAGAATTACTGTCAATACAGGCAAATTAATAACCCCCAATTTTAACCTTAACTGAATCAGTCCCATTTCTATCATCCTCATCATATCCCTTAACATAAAACTCTACTTCTTTACCTATATCGCTATAATCAAAATTAAAATTATACCCATAGGGATCCGAAGAGTCTTCCGTAATCTTTTCATCGTTCAGGTAGATATTGACCTTGTCCACATCGTTGGGGGAGGAAACCTCAACCTTCAAGCGGAAAACCATTGGTATTGTATCTCCATCTTCTATATTAACAATTTCAACCACGGGGTCCTCTTTCTTTTTAACATCGCCGTCATCCTCATATTTTAATCGAGAGACCATTTGCGGAGGATAGTACTTTGAATCAGTGCCATAGTTTTCATAAACCCACTGATCTACACTATGCTGCCACTCAGGAAGCGCCGCAGAAATTTGTACATAAGTCTTTATTTCAGTACTTCCATGCTCTCTGCAGTTGTCATCGGCAATACGACCGTCCCTTTTACAAATCTCAATTCGTTGGTACCAATCACTCACTGCAGTTGGTTCAGTACTATTTATAAACCACTCCGGACGAGATGAAAAATCTTCAAAGGGAAGCATTCCGGTTAACTCATCTATGGTGATCTTCTCCACAGTTTCAGGTGGTTCAAAATCCTTTGGTTCTCTGCCATCAAGATAAGTCAACATAAATTCGCGCCAAATAGGGGTAGCCCCGGATATACCAGATGCAACATAGGGATTCATTTTCTCATTGTTGTTATTTCCCACCCAGACACCCGCGGCTATCTCAGGAGTAAATCCTATGGCGTAGTTGTCCCTTTTGTCATCAGTAGTACCAGTTTTCACTGCTACTCTATGTTCTGGAATATAAAGTAAACTTCTGGGACCAAACACTGCAGAGCGAGCACCATCATCAGATAATATATCCGAAATTAAAAAAGCTGCTTCTTCGGACAAAGCAGGTCGTCCGCTATCTACGTGTCTATATAATAATTTTCCACGTGCATCTTTAACTTCTAAGATAGGAGAGGCTCGGCGGTAGACTCCTTTCGCAGCAAATACTCCGAATGCATTGGTTAGTTCAAGTAATTTTGTTTCTCCTCCTCCTAATGTCAGGGCCAGACCAAATCTATCTCTATCTGTAAAGGTAGTGATTCCCATTTCCTCCGCCTGATCGATCATGTTATCAATACCGGCCAATTTTAAGGCTTTAACTGCGGGAATATTTAATGAGTTACCTAAAGATTTTCTTAAAGACATAGGTCCCCTAAAAATTCCGTCATAATTAACCGGTCTATAGGGCTGATTAGGAGAAGAACCTTCAAACTCCGTGGGTACATCCAGAATAGGGAAGGAAGCGGTATACCCTTGCTCCAATAGAGTTGAATAAGTAATGGGTTTTATAGCGGACCCAGGCTGCCTTTCTGAAATAGTAATGTTAACTTGGGGATCAAATCTACAATTATTATCTGTTCCGGCGCCCGAAGAACAACCCTCGGGTTCTGAATCAAGGAAAAATCCCTTAGAACCAACCATTGCCAGGACCTCTCCAGTTTGAGGGTTTAAAGCCACCAAAGATCCATTATAAGCGTTGAGGTTAGTCTTGTTAGCTTCAATTTGTTCATAAATTATATCCTGAGCCTTATTTTGCAAATCCAAATCAAGTGTAGTTGTAACTTGAAGTCCGCCTTGTTCTACAACGTCCTTCCCAAACAAATCAACTAAATAGCTCTTAGCCCAATACACGAAATGGGGGGCCTCAAAGGAGACAGCCGCTGCTTGAAATTTTAGTTCCTCTTCTTTTGCCGCCTCATAATCCTCATCACTTATAAAATGGCGTTTACCGTCTTTATCAACCCATCCTTTTGTTCTCATTAAGGACAAGACATAATCCTTTCGATCTATTCCCGCTTGGGGGTTGGTTCCAAATTGTGAATAGTAGCTGGGGCTTTGCGGTAGGCCTGCAATATAAGCCGCCTCTGCCAAAGAGAGGTCTTTAGGATCTTTCGCAAAATAGGCTTTTGCAGCCGTATAAACTCCGTAGTTCTGACCTCCGTAAGGAGTTTCATTCAAATACATCTGAATGATTTCTTCCTTTGTATAGTTATTTTCCAGTTGAAGAGAAAGTATAAATTCTTTTATTTTTCTTGAAATTGTACGATCTCTTGTCAATAGAGTATTCTTAACTACCTGTTGGGTTAGGGTTGAACCTCCCTGAAGACCTTCTCCAAAGATCGTATTTTTAAATGCTCTGGCCATGCCCCGTAAAGAGTAACCCTGGTGCTGATAGAAAGAGGCATCTTCTGCCGCCAAAGTGGCTGGAACAACATAAGGAGAAATATTATTGACAGTAACAAGAATGCGGTTTTTTTCACCGTATACCTCGAAGATTGGCTCTCCATTGCGATCGTAAATTTTAGTTGAAAGATCCTCGCTTCTTTCTAAAAGTGTTTCGGGATTGGGAAGATATCGGGAATAATAAGCAAAAACTCCAACAGTAAGAATAATACCGGCAACCATAAAAAATAGTACCAACGAAATAAATACCGTTAATATTCTTAAAATCTTTCCTTCACCTTTTGAAGGATTATAACGACGAGAATATTTAGTACTGCGGGACGACCTTCTTGAAGTCCTAGATGATCTGCGCGATCTAGGTGATCCACGAGAACGATTTTTTCCTTTATTAAAAAGGTTTATTACACGTCCCAATATTTGGAATTTCCTTTTTACCATGGAGCATATTATATCACGCGAGAAATAAAGCTTTGGAAAAACCTCAAAAGTTTTAGGGAGAAATTTACATTGAGTAAAATTATGTCCCCAAACATTTTCAACAACTAAAAGCTTGGGGACAGGGATTGCAATCCTGTCTATTTTCCTACCAGATAGGATTGAATCCTTTCATCGAGCTCATTCCAGCGAGGGTCGTCCAGGCCGAAAGATTCACATGTCCAAATACAAACCTCGACTTTCAAAAGGATGTCCATCAAGACATGGTCTCTGCAAAGACTGCGAATGGCCTTGATGGTCGCAGAACTCGGATTCCTGTTCCAAACCTGCTCTTGCAGGTTGTAAAGGTGCTGAAGCAGTGTCTTGCTCGATCCTGAAACGACTGTCATTGGTATTGTTCCTCCTATCTCACGTAGCTTACCCATGTTCTCGCGTCATAAGATCCGAGATACCCTTTAAGCTCTTCCCGGCATTCTGCCCAACAACCCCGTGCCGGTTCCTCAAGAAATCTTTCGATCTTATCCAAGGTCTCCAGCAGCTCCGGATCCGAGCACAGCTCTCTAATCCACTGAACCCTCTGTGCTAGAAACTCCTCTCTTGGGCTGCGAGGACACAGATCCTCTACCAACAACCTTAATTCCGTTCCTAACGTCACTTCTCACCTCCTATAGATAGTCCATCCTTTAACGTGGCTCATAGTATATCAGAATCTACTAGAAAGAAAAACCTATTAAATTACCTGTGCTAAAATAACTCCATGAAAGTACTTAAAGACAAACAGCTTATAGACAAATTTTTGAATAGGGGAGTGGAGGCTGTTTATCCTTCCAAAGAAAGTCTACGCAAAAAATTAATGTCCGGAGAGCGCATGAGAGTATACCAAGGTTTTGACCCCACAGGACCGCATCTACATGTTGGTCACGCTATGGGAATCCGCGCGCTAAGCATACTTCAAAAACTTGGTCATGAAGTAATCTTTTTGGTAGGAGACTTTACCGCTAAAATAGGCGACCCGGACAAAGAAAAAACGAGAAAAATTTTAACAGATGCAGAAATAGAGGAAAATATGGCCGGATGGAAAAACCAAGCAAAACAGCTGATTGATTTTGGAGGTAAAAACCCAGTTAAATTTAAGCGCAACAACAAGTGGCTTTCAAAATTGGATCTAGAAAAAATCCTGGAACTGATGTCGAAAGTAACGGTTCAACAAATGATCGAGCGCGATCTTTTTAGTAAAAGACTAGAAGAAAACAATCCAATTGGTCTTCACGAATTTATGTATCCTTTAATGCAGGCTTACGATGGAGTAGCAATGGAAGTAGACATGGAAATAGGCGGCACTGACCAAACATTTAACATGTTAATGGGAAGGCACTTCTCTAAAACCTACTTAAACAAAGAAAAATTTGTGCGCACCAACAAAATGATGGAAGCACCAGAAGGAATGACCATGAGTAAGACCAAAGGGAACGGCATTAATTTATCCGACTCGCCTGAAGAAATGTATGGTAAGGCAATGTCATACCCCGATGAACTTATTGTAAAGGGATTGAAACTTCTAACTAATGTGCCTTTAGAAAAAATAGAAGAAATTGAAAAAGCTATAAAATCCAGCGAAAACCCCATGCAGTTTAAAAAACTGATGGCATTTGAAATTGTTAACACAATTAAAGGAAAGAAAGCCGCAGAAAAAGCACAAAACTTTTTTGAAAAAACAGTTCAAAAAGACAAGATCCCGGAAAACATACAAGAAATTGAAGCAGGGGAAAGTGCGCCGTTATACAAAATTGCCTCTAAGATAGATCCAGATTTATCTAACTCTCAAGTGAGAAGAATAATAAAACAAGGAGGGTTAACGATTAATGGAGAAAAAATAAAGGATCCTACAGCTGAAATAGAGCTTAAATCGGGTGATATAATCAAACTAGGAAAGAGAAGGTATGCAAAAATTAAATAATCTAATAAAAAAACCAATAAACTGGGTAAAAACAAAACGCAAGGAACGTCAACGGAAAAAGAGACTCAAAAGCTTTCGAAAAAGCCTTAAAAAAGCCTTTAGCAGAGATAATATGATAAAAGCTTTGGTAATAATAGCGACCATATCAATGCTTCTGCCTTTGATTCTCCCATTTCTTGGCTAAAAAAACTACTATTCCTCCTCGCAGCACAACCTCGCAGAACAGCCCCATTGCCCGAAATAATTGTTAAAACAAAAATTACTTCTATGTTGAATCTATGAAGTATAATAAGCAAGAAATGAATAAACTCTCAGAAGAAGTCACAAAAGTTCCCCAAATCGGTCCAAAAAGCCAGAAAAAACTTGAGAAACTGGATATCTACACAATAGAAGATCTCTTACAACACTACCCATACCGATATGAAGACAGGTCAAAAATAGAAAAGATTAGTAAGGTGAAGACCTTATATGAAGAAAACCAACAAAAGATGACGGTAAATGTAAAAGCTGAGCTTACAGAGTTGAAAAACATCTATACTCGAAGTAGGAAGAGAATCACCAGGGGAAAGGCAAAGGATAGCTCAGGAGAAATACAACTTATTTGGTTCAACATGCACTACATAAAAAAGAATCTTAAAGTAGGCGAGACCTATTTGATAAGCGGAAAAATCGGAACCTCCGGTCAAGAAACTGCAATAATTGTCCCAAGAATGGAAAAAAATAAAGTAAAAAATCTGCACATGGGAAGAATTGTTCCAGTATATCCCCAAACTGAGGGTATAAGCTCGCGCTGGCTCAGAACCAGAATTAACGACGTCTTAGCGGAGATCGAAAGTGGTAGTTTAGGCGAAGACATAAAGGAATTTCTTCCTCAAGAATTAATAGAAAAATACAATCATATAAATTTAAAAAAAGCTTTAAAAAATATCCATTTTCCTAAAAACCAGGATATGTTAAATAAAGCTCGTGCAAGAATAGGGTATAGTGAGTTATTTCTGGAATTGCTAAGAGTGGAAAAACTAAAACATGAGTGGGAAAAAAACCGAAACGCACCTCCAATTAAAACAGACCTTAAGGAAATAAAAAAATATATCAGACAACTGCCTTTTAAACTAACCCAGGACCAACTAGAATCAATTAAGAGCATTCTTAAAGATCTTCAGAGTAAAGAACCCATGAACCGCCTGCTGGAGGGAGACGTGGGCACGGGAAAGACTATTGTAGCTATAATTGCGTCCCTAGCTGCAGTAGAATCAAATAAAAATGTTTTATATATGGCACCAACCGAAATACTGGCAGAACAACACTTTAAAACTTTCAATAAATTCCTGGAAGAACAAAAAACAAAATTAGATATATCCTTGGTAAGCGGAAATACTCTACCCAGAATTAAAAAAACAGAAGCTAAAAACTCCAAAAACAAAAAAATGGACATAATAATTGGAACTCATGCACTGCTTTATAGCGAGGAAAAATATGCAAACGTGGGATTAGTAATTATAGACGAACAGCACAGATTTGGCGTAGAACAAAGAGAAGCACTTTTAAACTTCAACAAAGACAAAACCACACCCCACTTATTAACTATGACTGCTACTCCCATCCCAAGAACCTTAGCCTTAACTCTCTACGGAAACTTGAATCTAAGCACACTAAGAGAAAAACCAAATAAAGGGTCAAAAATAACCACAAAAGTAGTTCCGAAAAACAGACGTGAAGACGTTTTTAATTGGATTGCTGCCCAAAAAGAACCTACTTTCATCGTATGTCCTTTTATAGAAGAGAGCGAATATGAGATTTTCGCCGACGTGAAAGCCGCAACAGCAGAATATGAAACTCTTAAAAACAGCTTCTTTAAAGATCTAAATGTAGACTTACTACACGGTAGAATCCCCGCCAAAGAAAAAACAGATCTAGTAAATAAATTTGAAAACGGCGATCTTGATGTGTTAGTGTCAACACCCGTAATTGAAGTAGGAATAGACATCCCTGATGCAACAATCATGGTGATTGAAAGTGCGGAAAGATATGGCCTAGCTTCATTGCACCAGCTAAGAGGGCGTATAGGAAGGGGAGAGAAGGAGGGACTATGCTTTGTGTTCACCAGCAAAGGTAATAATTCAGTGAAAAGACTAAGATATCTGGAAAAATACAATGACGGATTAAAACTTGCTGAAATAGACCTCAAACTTAGAGGCCCGGGGCAAGTTTATGGAATTGAACAGCACGGATTTACCAGTATCAAAATAGCAGATCTGAGTAATGTCGAGCTTTTGGAAAAAATAAAAGAAGATGCCCACAAAACCTTTACAAAGCTGGATAATTATCCTAATCTGCAAAAAAGAATTAGCAGGTGGAAAACTGAAAAAATAGCAAATAATTAAGAAAATTAAAAAATGTTAAGAGTAACTACAGGAACAGCAAAAAATAAAAAAATCAAAGCGCCTAAGATCCCCGGTTTTCAAGCCGTTCAAGAAGTAGCAAAATCCGCAGTATTTTCTATGCTAAGAGAAAAAGTCGTAGAAGCGGATTGTCTAGACCTTTTTGCCGGAAGCGGGAATATGGGAATAGAAGCTTTAAGCAGAGGAGCGGCGTGGTGCGACTTTGTTGACAAGGACGGCCGTGCCACAAAAACCATCGAGAAAAATCTAAAATCCTGCAGCCTATTAAGTAAAGCCGAAATACACCAAAAAGAAGCTGTTAAATTTGTGGCAGATTGCCCAAGAGAATATGACATTATTTTTATAGATCCTTTCTATAAAGACGTGAAGCATAGATTTTTAATGGAACTGGTTCAGCAAGTCATCAAAACAGAGGGTGTAGTAATTTTTTTCCACGGCGAGAATCTAAACATGGAAAATCTTATAGAAAAAACTAATCTGAAAATAATTGATAGACGAAACTACGGGAAAAGCTGGGTAGATTTTTTAATTAAAACCTAGAACTTTTATTTGACAAAAAGCCTCGAGAAGCATATATTACTCCAGCAAATAGAACTAGAAAACTAGTATAAATAAGTTATAATAAAAAAGAATTATGCCAGTACCAAAAAGAAAACACAGCAAAAGACGAAGCAAAATCAAGAGACACCCTCATTATGTGCGCAAACTCAAAAAGAAGGTAAAACAAGTGATCAAGATAAGGGAGGGAGTTTACAAACGTCCTCACTACGATGAAAAAGTGGAAATGTAAGTAGAATTAAACTGTTACTATGCCAGCAAAAAAAGATAAGAGACATCAGGCCAGGAAAATAGCGCTTTCCACACTCTTTTGTGTCATGCAAGAAGAGAACACCCTTAAAAAATGCCGTGAGGTAGCCAGAGAGACACAAGGAGTAGAAGAAGAGTGGGATAGGGAATTAGAAAAAGACATAATAGAAGGAACTTTAGAAAACAAAGATAAAATAGACCCCATTATTGAAGAAAATGCTCCCCAATGGCCCCTAGATAAAATTTTTAAAATAGATTTGGTAATATTGGAAATGGCTATATACGAACTTATAATAAAAGGGAAGGCTCCGGAGAAAGTGGTTATTGATGAAGCAATTGAACTTGCAAAAGAATTTGGCAATGACACTTCTAGCGGATTTGTAAATGGGGTGCTAGGTTCAATTGCAGACGAAAAGGAAAAATATGTATCTTGAAAAAGTGCAAGAAATAATCTCCAGAAAAACCGGACATACTAACGAAGAAATTGTTCCAACAGCGTATATCCAGGAAGACCTTAATATAGGAGAATTGGAATTCCTGGAAATAGTCGCCGAATTGGAAAAAGAATACGATATAGACCTCTCTGAGTATAAAAAAGATGTAGAAACTATTGAAGAGTTGGTAAATATGCTTACTGAAGAGCTGGAATGAATTCTAATTATGCAAAGATATCTAAACATCAAAAAATTATCTGAAATATTGGGAACAAAAATAAAGGATGAGGGCCTCTTTACTACGGCTTTTACCCACCGATCCTACCTAAATGAACACCCAAAGTACGAAAACCCCTCAAACGAAAGACTTGAGTTTCTGGGAGACGCAGTTTTGCAATTTCTATCCTCCGAATATCTTTACAAAAACTATTCAAATCCCGAAGGAGATCTAACTAACTTCAGAGCGGCTTTAGTCTGCACAGAGTCACTTGGCAAAGAAGCTTTAAGACTAGGTTTTGGTAAATTTCTTTTACTATCGAAAGGTGAAGAAGCAAACGGAGGACGAAAGAGTGAATATATTTTAGCAAACACCTTCGAGGCGGTGTTGGGTGCAATTTATCTACAAGAAGGAATTGAAAAATGCCGTGAATTTGTCACGAGAGAACTTTTATACAAAGCAAGACAAATTATAGAAAATGAATCATACATAGATGCTAAATCTAAATTCCAAGAAGAGGCTCAAAATATCTTGGGAGTGACACCACAGTATAAAGTTTTGGATTCATGGGGTCCTGATCACGAGAAAAGCTTTAAGGTCGGGGTTTATTTATCCAGAGAGGAATATGGCATAGGAGAAGGTTCAAGCAAACAAAAAGCAGAGCAGCAAGCAGCTTTAAATGCATTGGACAAGCTCACTAGTGTCTGTTAAAATCCTTCCGTATGTCAGTAACAATAAGACTAGCAAGAATTGGAAAGAAGAACGCACCTGCGTATAAAATCGTAGCTGCAGATACACGAACAAAAAGAACAGGTAAATATCTGGATGTTCTGGGTTATTTTAACCCTTCTGAAGATCCTGATTCTTACGAGATAGATAAGGAAAAATATCAAGAATGGAAAAATAAAGGTGCCCTCTCTACAGAAGCAGTAGAGAAATTGATTAAGGGTACTTACGAATATAAAGTTTATAATCCTAATCAAGAGAAGGAAGCTTCTGAAGAAAGGACGGAAGAGGCAGAAACTCAAGAAAAGGAAAGAGAGGAGAATAAATAATGAAAGATTTTATTCAATATCTAGTAGAAAGTATTGCTAAGCATCCTGAGGATGTGGAGGTTGTTGAAAAACAACTGGATGACACCTATATAAAGGAAGAAATAACAGTTCATCCTGATGATATGGGTCTTGTAATTGGAAGGAACGGACGCACCATAAGAAGTGTCCGCGAATTAGCAAAAGCCAAGGCTATCAAGGCAAACGTTAAAGTAGACGTCGAACTCTTGGAACCCGACAGAGGAGAGGAAGAAGACGCTGTAGAAAAAGTTACTGAAGAAGTAAAAGAAACTACAGAAGATGTTGTAAGCGAAGTAGAAACTGAGGTCAATGAGATGGCAGAAGAGCTTATGAACATGACCGAAGAGACTGAAGTAGAAGAAGATTCTGAAGAATCCGAAGAGTAAACTATACTTTAAGGTACTCTAGAAGTAAAGTTAGATTAATAATAGGAAAAACCCCGCTTTGGCGGGGTTTTTTCGTGCTTAAAATATCCTTTGTACGTAGAACAAAATCAGAATTCTACCTAAAGGCAAAATTAATATAAATTTAAACTCTGTATACTAAAAACATGTTAACAGTAAACATAATCACATTATTCCCGGAACTCTTTGATCCATTTTTAAATCATCTACCACTTTCAAGAGCAGTGGAAAAGCAAAAAATAAAAATAAATTTAGTAGATTTGAAAGATTTTGCAATTGATAGACGAGGTACTGTAGACAGCCGCCCTTATGGTGGGGGAGTAGGAATGCTACTAAGAATAGAGCCCGTTTGGAAAGCCTTAGAACATATCTATAATTTTTCCGGTGGGATAAAAAAACTTAAAAAAGTTCAAGAAAATCCGGAGAATTCAATAGTAGCTTTGTCACCCTCTGGCATAGTGTTTAAACAACATAAAGCAAGAGACCTAAGTAAAAAGTCTACCATTACCTTTATCTGTGGTAGATACGAAGGTTTAGATGCGCGTATAAAAGATCATCTGGCAACAGAGGTAATTTCACTAGGAAATTTTGTTTTGTCCGGAGGAGAAATTCCAGCTCTTGCAATTATAGAATCTATTACAAGATTATTACCGGAAGTTATAAAGAAAGATAAAGCTACAAAAATTGAATCCTTTAGCAAAGAAATGGAAAGGGGAGTAGAGTATCCACAATACACCAGACCTCAAAAATTTAAAGAACTTGAAGTTCCTAATGTCCTGCTTTCCGGAAACCATGCAGAAATCCAAAAATGGAGGGAAGAGAGCAGAAAACCTATCCCTGAGTCAAATAACTAGATTATAGTGGGTTACAAGTACCGCCACTGCATCTAAGAATACGCCCGCCCGGATCCCCACCACTATCTATCGACGAGTAGCGAAACTCATCGCCGTTGGAGGCCTCGGTTGTCACGACAAAAGAAGGATCTCCGCCTACAGTACTGTAAGTATAATTGTAACGGTCGCCCGGTAAAGGTTCGTCATCGGGCCAACTAGATATATAGTTTGAATCTTCCAGATCATCAGGGACCGTGGTAGGATAACCTCCCTCTAAACTGTTATAAGCTTCAACCGCATCCACGATCTTCCTAATGTTTTCTATCCTTAAAGTATCTCTAGCTCTGTCAGTTGAGGCCTGCGGATCAATAACGGAAATAACAACCGTGCCCAAAATCCCAATGATTGCTATAACTATAACAAGCTCAATTAATGTAAATCCCTTATTTAATAATAGTTTTGTCTCCTTAAACTTATTTTTCATTTAATTCCTCCTTTAAAATTAAAACACTTTTTTACTTCCATTACTCGTCAAATATTCCCCCCGATCCAGGCTCAAAGAGATCTGGCTCGTCCTCTGCTTCTCCCCCCTCCTCACTTTTTTCGTCAGTGTCAGAATAGGCCCCTCCGGTAAAAGGGCCCCCTCTCTCTTCTTCAACTTCGTCGGCTTCCTCCTCTTCTTCGATATCAGTTATATAGTCTTCCGGAGAGATTTCATAGTACTCCAATGATTTAAGTTCTCGGGAAAGAGCCTTAAAATCAGGATCAGAAAGGTCAAGATCTATACTTTCATCCGTCACTGCATCTGATTGAACATCTAAATATGGAGAGATCAACTTAAACCTTATAGATAGACCTTCTTCTCCCTCTCTATTCCTTTTGCTAAAATCAAAATCGTCAACCAAAACTATCCGGGAGGCCTCTTCTGCCTTTAATAAAAATTCCTCTAGATTTTCAACCTCACCTTCAACACCTAAAGATACTACAACGCTTTCGTAACCAGCATCTTCCATAGAAGCACCGCCCCTGCTATAACCTAGATCGTTAACCTCAAAACCAGAATCAGTGGCCATTCGATCAATTTGTGCTAGCAATCTCGGAACCCTCGGTTCGGAAACCAACGCTTTATTTATTAAATCAAAATCTTCTTCGGCTTCATATTCAAGATCAACCAACACCTCCAAAGTCGCTACTTTATCCTCTAGACGTGCTGCAAGAGCCTGTTGTTGAGCAAGCTTGCTCTCCAATTCGGGGGCTTCTTGAAAAGAGGGGTAAAGAACCAACGCCGCCAAACCCCCCACAATCCCCAAAGCAACCAGCGGAATTAAAAAGTTTAAGAAAAAGTCTTTTATACCACTTAAGTCAGCTTCCCTAACATCAAAATCCTTTACATTCAATTCACTCAGGTCTTTACCTAATTCCATGTTTTAGTACCTCGCTATCGTAAATAGCTACAATATCAAAATCTACAGTGGAAGAGCCGGGATTGAGCTTGGCAGAATTAAGATACGCATCTTCAAATACTTTATCTACAGAGTCGTCATTTAAATTAGCCAAAAAATCTGAGATTAAAAGATAGTTAGAAGCTTCCCCCCTCAAAGAAAGCTCATCGCCCCTGTTAAAAGAAAACTGACCCACAACTACCCCAGAAGGGATTCTAGAATTATAAGAAGTCATAAACTCTGAATAATATGCTTTTTCATCAAATATATCAACAAGGACTAGATACTTCTTATAAAGGTTTCGTGCATAGATCTCCACAGACTTCATTGATTCTATGTTGCTTCGTGCACTTGAAACTCTTTGCTCAGCGTCTCGCAACTGATTCCTTAAATTAGTGGCTCTGAGATAAAAATAACCACTTATTACAGCTGTCAAAGCAAGTAGAACTAAGGTAAAAATAGTGCTCATCTTAACCGCCTTAACTTTAAGCTGTTCTGTCTTTTCTTCTTGTGTTAACAAATTAAGGTTACTCATTTTTATTTTACTTTCAATGCAAGTCCCACAGGAACAGGGAATACGGGCCCCATATCTTGGATTTTATCTTTGGAGGACTCTAAAGAATCAAAGTTTAGATTAATCCACGGATCGGCCAGTTCCACCTCTACATCAAAATTTTTTACCATGTATAAAAGTAAACCAGGCATCAGGGCAGCTTGTCCAGAAACAATAATCTTATTTATTCTAACATCTGGATTCTGTTTAGTAAAAAATACTCTTGTTCTCTTTATTTCTGAAATAAGACGATCAAATAAAGGTTGTATAATATCATAAACCTTTCCGTCAACCTTTTCTTTATCCAGACCATAAGCCTGTTTATATTCATAAGCCTTACTCATATTTATATCAAGTGCCTGTGAAAGACCCTTAGTTAAAGAGATGTCACCTAAAGGTATGTTACGAGTTAAAATTACAAATCCTTTGTAAGCCAAAATTATCAGGGTCTCTTTTAGACCGATTTGAACAATTAGCTCTGCATAATCTGCAGAAGCATCTCCTGCCAAAGAGCGAGTCATGGATAGAGACTCGGGTTCCAAAGCTCGCGGGACTAAATTAGCTTCTTTGACTATAGAAATATATTTCTCCACAGTATCTCTTTTTGCGGCTACCAGTAAAACACTTAGCTTGTCCTCCTCCGCCAAATCAAGATCCATTACATCATATCCGAGGGTAACTTCCTCTAAGGGTAGGGGAATGTATTGTTCGGATTCATATTTAATAAAATTATTTAGTTCCTTTTCCTTCATAGTAGGAACCTTTATGGTACGAATGAACACCTGATCTTGTGGAAGATTAGTAATTATTTCCCTGGACTCAAAATCATGATTAAAAATAAACTCTTTTAGAATCTTTGTGTAGTGCGATAAAGACTCTGAGTCTTCCAAATCCAAAATGAAATTAGG
The DNA here is from genome assembly GCA_964638225.1 of uncultured Candidatus Saccharibacteria bacterium. Classification (GTDB taxonomy): domain Bacteria; phylum Patescibacteriota; class WWE3; order UBA101185; family UBA10185; genus WJKK01. The sequence continues at coordinate 10,116 of CAZWYL010000008.1, read as the reverse complement.
AATCTGGTGGTAAGCCCATCTTATTAGGGAAGGTTTAACCGGTTCTTTAGATTTCTTAGTTTCTACCTCAACGGCAGCAAAACCATTTGGCTTAAGATGAAGTCCAAGGGCAGACATATTTATATAATAAAGCTAATGAGTAACATAATCAATAACCAAAAATATTAATAACTACCTCTAAGTGTAAAAGTATCGTCTAAGTAGACGCTGGAATCAAAAATGGTTCCCGCGAGATTTCTCTGAGAAAACTCTAAATTAGTCTTCACTCTTGTGGGAAGGTGACCGCCGCCCTCTATCTCAAAACATTGACTCCCCGAAATACAAGAAACCATAACTCCTTTATTTCCATCAACATCGGTCAGGCGTAGATCTCCCAAACCGGAACCTGTCAAATTCCAGGTAATCTGACCAGTGGCAGAATCAACTGTGTAGATAATCTCATCCCCATTCACTTTTGTTAAAGTAAGGATTGTTCCTCCTGGCGAGATCTCTGCAAAGAGAGAATTTTTAATATCGTTCTGAAGCTTCAAGGACAGAAAGTTTGTTACTTGCTCCACCTCATTAACCACCTGTGTCTTAGTGTTAGTGCGAACCAATGTCATTATTATATCCGTAGACATACCTATAACCAAAGCCAGAAGAGCCACGGAGAGTAAAAGTTCTATCAAGGTAAAGCCTTTATTATTTTCCATCTCTTCTTCCATCTTGGCGGCTATTTTACTTTTTCTACACATAAACATTTTCATTTTAGAATTACCTCTGCCAATTTGATAAACGTGAGTAACTATGAGTAAACTTTCTCTCATCACCAGACATCCAAGTGGCAACAACTATCACATCCAATTTTGTTCTGTCTATTACGCCGGGGGAGTCTTCTACCTCTTCGACATAAAAACAAGTGGTTATTCCGTCAAAGCCCGGGGGGCTGCTTGAACGATCAAAAATAATGCTATCATCCACAAAACAAGAAGTACCCGTACAGTTTTCTGAACAGCTTACGCCGGTTAATAAATTATAAAAGTCCGACCAGGTGCTATATTCATCTCTAAAAGCTCGTATTCTCTCCATATGCTGATTTACCATTCTGCTACCTTTCATCAAGTTCTCACTCTCATTGGAAGTTCTGAGCGTAAAAATTGCAAGTGACACCATAGAAGTAACTATAACCATAGCCACTCCCAGAGAAATGATTATCTCTACCAAACCAATACCAGCTTGATCTGGGCCAGAATCCGTTGAGCGGGGCTTGAAAGTTCTTTTGATTTTATAAATAATTAAGGACATGTGACACCTTCATCTTTAAATATACCCCCTGCAGCGTTAACTGAAATGGCAGAGCAGTTATTCCCCGAAGCTCCACTTTCACCTATGACGATTCTACAAGTATTTATATCACAGAGAGTATTTTCATCTTCAAAATAAGCATTCCCCGTGAATTTTCCAAAAAGGATTTTTCTATTACCATTCAAAACAACCACGTCACCGGCAAGGCTATCGCTTGATCCTAAGGTATCGAAAAAACCAGATGACTCGTTGTATGTAAAATTACTATAACTAGCGCCCGTGTGGATAAATTCAATGCCCCAAAAATCTACGCCCGATGACATAGAACCTGCTAATGCTCTAGTCTGTGCAGTTCTTAGATCACTCTTTACTTGCTCCATTGACTGCTTTAAATTTTGGTCTCTTATGTAAGAACTAAAACCGGGTATACTGGCGGCAGACAGTACTATCATTATTGAAGAAACTATCAAGAGCTCTACGAATGTAAAGCCTGAATTAAGGGCAGCTTTCCACATATCTTAATCTTAACATAAATACTAAGGATTACTCACACTATAACAGGCATCATCTGATGGAGCCCATGAGGAGCAAGCGCTACCACTATTTCCAGATGAGTCCTCCTCCATATACACCATTAAGCAATAAATGTAGCCATCGGAATCAGTGCGGTAGAGATACTGATGGCTGCCTGTATTTAGAGGATCCTGGGGCATGGGATCAAGGTAGTTCGAAAGCGTAGCAGCGGGAGGACTGCTCCAGCTGGAGCTAACAGGATATTCTCGATTATCTGCATAATAAAGCTCTAAGGCAGACTGAATCCTCTTCAGGTCGGATATCCTCTGTTTATCTCTGGTCTTACTCCTCAAAAGCTGCGGGTTCAATACCTGCAGCAACACACCGGATAGAATCGCTATAATTCCGACCGTTATCATCAATTCAACTAAAGTAAAGCCTTTTTTGTTTTTCATCTTTTTAAACTCTTTCATTTTTTTAATTTCCTCCCCACCCCGAGGGGTGGGGGATTTTACTGTTAAAGACTGTTGCAAAACCTAAGGAGCCTTACAATATGCACTTAACTTATCAACTATCGCCAATCTCCCCATTAGAAGTATTACATTGTATCACAGTAACCTGATGCTACAGCATCTTCCATAGCATTAGTAAAGGAACTTACACCATCATTGCTGACAGCGTCGAAATCAGCTTGACACTCGTAGAATCCTTTGGAGGAGTCAAAAACATAAATTCTGCTCTCTTCATCGGTTTCATCGGCACCGGGGTCCAGCTTGTATTTCTTTGCAATAACCCTAAACAAAGAACTGGCAGGATTGGGTGAAACTGCGTAGAACTGACATGGAGTTGTACCAATACCGTAAAATTCATTAGCTGCACAAGTAAGGGGCAAAACCGTCCCTGCCATAGTAAAAAGACAATCTAACTCATCTGCATCGGCACAACCGGCTGCATCTCTTGTAATGTTCTCTAACTCTATATCTAGCTCTGTATTATAAGGGAGCCTTCCCAAGCCCGCACGCGTGGTGTTAATAGCAAAAGAGGATTTGTTCAAACCGGCCTTAATAGAAGCATTTTTAGATCTATTCTGTTGTCTTACAGGATCAATAACTGAGATAAGGACTCCAGATAAAATACCTATGATGACAATAACAATAAGCAACTCAATAAGCGTAAAACCTTTTTGATTTACTTTCCTATACATTCTTATTTCACCTCCTTTAAACCTAATAAATAACTAATCTGCGAATTCGACTAAACAATCATCCGAACTACTCTCTGTTTTTGAAACCGTTCCTGTATCCAAGTTATATGTATATGTCAACACACAATCTCCGGGACTCACTGTACCGCTCCCATCTGAATCATCATTTGCTCTAACAATAAGATTAACCCCAGAGCTAAATGCTTCGTAATATGTGTTTGGTGGGGGATTGCCATCTAGGCTAACATCGTAAGTGTCCAATTTATCTATAGTATTACACTCGTTTAAAGGATCGGATTTAGAATTTATGCAAGCAAGCTGTGCCAGATACAATTTGTCTAGAGTTGCAACCATGGCGCCGTGTCTTGCTCTTTTCTGTTGAAAGGAGGGCTCTATAATACTGTAAAGAACACCGGAAAGTACACCAATAATTACAATTACTAATAAAAGCTCCATTATTCCAAATCCTGCGGTCGTATTCAGCTTGGAGCCTATCTTTAAAGCTTCGTTAGAATTTTGTTTCAGGGCAGAACTCATATATTTTAAGTATCCTATCTAAAAACCAACATGTCAAATAAAACACTAATTGTTAGTGGTTATCCCCTGATCGGAAAATATTCCAAAATAAAAACCTGCAGGTAAGTAGGGGAGTGATCTTCTAGCAGTCACTACCTTTGTTATCTCCTCCCGACCTTCTTGCACTAACTGACCCTTAGATGTGATTAAGTAACCTATCTTACCTACATCACCATCAAGAGGCTTTATAACTAACTCAACATGATCATTTATGGGAATAAATGTTAGTACCTTAGAATTGCCTCCGGGTAAAACATCGTAGGTGTGGCCCCCACTGTAACCCATACCGCTAAGTTCACTAATGCCGCAGCCGGAAGGGGGCTCTGCACCATCTATAGGAGAAGTTACACAACCAGCTGACCCGCAAATTATGTTCTTATCCCAGTTGCTGATATCTGTTCCGTCAGCCAAAACGATGTGCATGTCACTCTCATCCTTCCAGCAAAACTGCAAATCACCTTCATAATCTCCTAAGTGAATGGAAAAAGATCTTCCACCTAAAATATTTGTGCGATAAAGCTTGTTCTGATTTAGGGAAAGCTCCTCCACCATAACCACTGCACGAGAGGCTATAACATCATCCCCAGATGTGGGAAAATCAATAACACAATCAGGATTTGCTGAACCGTAGTCTAAAGTATTGCAAAGACCAATGGCATCCTCGAGCTCCTTGGTACTATAAGAAAGTAAACTCTCTATACCGCCCTCTGCTGCCGCTAAAACTCTTACAGCTGTGTCTGTAGTAGCCGTGCGTGAAACGGTAGATAATGTGCGAAGTGAGGTGCTTACTCCAACCGCCAAAGCTACCGTAAGTGCCACTATCACCAAAAGTAAGGCTTGGCCTTTCTCGTTATCTTTGTATTTTTCCCTCATAAACTCTTTTATTTTAAAACTCTTTATTATCATATATTAATTACTCTCCTCCAAGTCCCAAGAAACATTTATTAAATTTAAGAACAACTTCTCAAAATCATCTGTGTCTTCCATAAGCTGTTTTTGCAGATAATGGCCTAAAGCAGGATCATAGTGGACAGCGACACCAGGATACATATTCCTAAGTTCTCCTGCATCATTAATTGTGCGATCCCTATTAAAATTGATGTTTCCTCCCGCTATTAAGGTACCATTTATGACTAGTGTGTCATCACCGGGCTGGACAATATCTAAAGTCGTGTCAACATCTACCCCTGGGAAATCTATACTTCCTGAGGTAAATATCGAAACATCTATCCTACTAGAATCCATGCCATTTCCATTAGGTTTATCTACGCCCAATCCCTCAGAAAAAGTAACTTTATTTTCCGTTATAAGAAGTATCTTCTTGTTTGGATCAGTACTGTAAAAGTCCTCCTCGAAAGTTAGATCACCTTCTATATAAATCACTACAACCCCTGATCCGGAAATGCGGGATGAATAGTCACCGCTAGCGGAATTTTGAAATGAGGAAGCATCCATTATATAAATCTGATTAGGAGATAACGATAATAGAGTGTCAATCCTCTGCAAACCATCTGCCTCAGTAGAAAAATCAGCATCAGTAACAGCTATGTCAAAGAAGCTAGGAGAGAAATTGTAGGCATAGCCTTTTTTAGAAATAGTTTCATTACCAATCCTAGTATTTATACCCAAATCACCTGCGGAAAATGCATAATCATTAGTCATATTATTGTCATAAGCCAAAGGCTCTTGTGGAGTAACCATGGTAACATCACCGCGTGAATAGACGCTACCATCTAAAACAGTAAACCATCCATCCAAAGCACTAACAATCTGATATCCAATATCAATATTTGTGGATTGACTCTTATCATAATTCTCTGCGGGATAGCCCCTAGGCATAGTATAAGAGGCAAATGCCCCCAGAGGGGAATCAGAGGGATATAAATCTGAAATCGTTTCACCATCCGGGTTTTCTCCCTCTACACAAGCAGTTTTTAAATTTGTATCCAGAGGTAAAACTATGTCATCGTTCTGAAGATATAAGGACTGAAGAGTGCTGTTAACACTAAAAGGACCATAATTCATGATATAAGATGTGTCAATATCTGTTGAAATATTGTACACACCTGAGGAAGTATCTATATCGTAATAGCCAGATCTTCCGTAACCTCCCACACTTCCTCTTATTGTTAAATCAGGATCGGTTGAAAAATAGGGGAGGGGATTGCTTTTATCTCCGCAGGATCCTGCGGTTGCATCATAAATAGTACCGGTAATTAAAGGAAATTGCTGAAGAATTTGCTTCTCCTTTATAGTCTCTTTTTCAGTATCTGAAACCCTCAAGGTTATGGGCACGTGCTTATATACAGGATCCCACAACCAGCAAAAGTCTCTACGAGAGGGAGCGGTGTAATTCGTAGTTATATTGTGTATGCTGCTAGCTCCTGCCGTACCGTGTGGATCGCTGAATACACCATTACAATCAACACCCGCCACCTCGGACTCCCACCAATACTCAACTGGATCCATACTGTCCCTAACCCAAGAGCTAAACCCCACAGTATCACCAAATAAAACAGTATCAGGCCCAACTATATCTCCACACTCAGGAGGTTCGTTATAACATGTGAAGGATTCCTTTTCGCTTTTGAAATCGTGAGGATTACGATAATCCTCCGTGCAAGCATCAATAGACTGAACATCCCATTCATATTCACCTTCTAAAAGACCAGCTTGATAACCGGAAAACGTACAATCACATCCACTTTTAACTCCGCATTTTGCTGCACCTGCATAACCACCCCAATTGCATTGATTCCAGGTACTCCATGACCAAGGTTTATAACAACTAGAACCGCTATCCACCCACGAAAAAACATCATTCTCGGTCATCCAATTACATCCCCAAGAAAAAGGGCATCCACAATCATAAAAATTGGGATCATCGATCTTATCAACCCTAATTATTGAAGCTGGAGGAATGTAACCATAAGAATCATTATAGTACCATCTAAAATCTACTTCCTTAGTGGTTGCACTACATGTAACAGTTTCGGAAAGATGATCAGCTACCTGAGGATCTTCTATTTTATTTAAAACCAAACCACCTCCACAAGGTTGACGACCATCCACAGAGCAATTATCCGCGTAACCGTGTATAGTAACTTTGCCCATGCCCGGATGATTCTTTAAATCAATTGTAGCCTTCCAAAGACCCCCACCTTGATGGGTGGCGGAATACCAGACGCGATCTCCTGTGCCATCGTATTCTGTCCACGTAGGAAACCAAACCTCCTCAGCATTAGGTGAATTCATATAAACATCTATTACCATGCCATCCGCTTCTAGAACACAAGTAATATCCTCCGACCCTCCCGTATTGGTTACGCGAAGGTTATCACAGGTTAGATCGTCGTAAGGACACCTGGTTACCCAGAAGTTAAGGTGGTTTTGCCAAGGACTATTTTCTACATATACATAGGCCTCACAACCCTCGCCTCGAAGCGTCTTGCAAGATCCGTCGCTATGGAAGGCAGTACAAACAGCATCATTATGCTCCATAGGATCTCCAACAACTGGATTGGGATAAGTGAGAGTCCAAATATCACAGTACACGTTGGGAGGAAGCTCCGCAACGACGTTCCACCAATTACCGTCCATGCTGGGTTTTTTGCCGATATGATAATAAGGACAATCGTTACAACTCCATCCAGATTCATGTGGGGTTCCACTGCTCTGCTCTACATAAACCCTAAAATCACTATCAAAACGACGCCAACTAGAAGTGCACTCATCACAATCTTTACTACGAACGTAAATAGTCTGATCGCCGCTAGACTCCTTCTCAAAAACCCTCCCTACAACCCAGTTGCTAATACTATCGTCTCCTCCGGAATCACTTGAACACCCTTCAGGAGGCTCGCAACGATAAACATTAGTTTGATCACACCAAGAGTCGGGAGTGTAATGAGAATCCTTATAAGTACAACAATATTGATTATCAGCGGGACAGGATTTAGGGGCACCACATAACCAATTACAATGACAACCATCGCAATCGACACTTCCCCCACCTCCATCCGATACGCATATACCACTTTCACAGGTTAAACCGGCACAACAATCGATAGATACGCACGATTCACCCTCTAAAGCGCAGTCCTCTCCGGGATCGGGGTTTACCCAATAACAGTTATCAACGTAAAAAGTATAACAGTATCCCTGATCTAAAGAGCTCGCTATACACTGTCCCAATTTATCGCTCCAAGTACAATCTGTCCACTCCAAGCATTTATTATGGCTAGAGTCCCAATCACAGTTAGGCATTATACTACTGGAGCAGGGCTGACCATCCGCGCAATGACAAGCCGCTTCTCCAGCACAATAGGCGTGAGCCCTTTTAAAAATTCCGAGACTACTTAAAAAACCATAGATAAGAGAAGATGTCTTCCTGCTTATGTCAACCTTGAAAGATGAATCACGCAAAGTATAATAGAAAACTTCGGGAGTAAGGGGATATTCGTCCGGAGTACGTCCTTCAGAGTTCCTTACATAAGTGGCAACATGAAATCCCTGGTAGATCAGAGCCCCCAAAGTCTTTTCAACCATCTCAATATTTGTATCCAGATCTTCTTCCCTAACCCCTATCTGAATTACTACCTCCGATCCTGAAGCCTCGTAATCAAGACTCATGTCAACCTCACTACCAGAGAAAAAACGAGCACTCCCAGAATAGGGAAGTAACTGAATAGTGAGACTCTCAGCAGTGATAAATCCGGGTGTAAAAGACTCTTTTTCTTCCGCTAACTTTTTTGTCAATTCCTCAGAAGTATAAGTTCGAGTAACCATATTATCTTCCCAAAAACCTTTATTAGCTGAATATATAGTATAGCTAATTAAACCGTCATCGATAAAATTCACCTCATAGCCTGGAATAAGGGACTCAAAAGTAACCTTCTTCCGGAATAAATCAACTGAAATGTCTGATATGGAATCGGGATCAAAATCTACTATATGACCATACTCATACCTATCCAAATTCCCAAATGGGGAATCTTCTGAGTCTATTGATCTATTTCCGATGTTACGAGCAAAAAAAGAGGAAACCTGTTCTATGCTAAAAGGAAAATTAAAAAATACTATAGAGAGCGAAAAAACTATAAAAACAGTGGATAAAGATAGCAAGAATAAGACCGGTACTCTAAAACCTGCAGGCAGTTTTTTTAACATATTTCTACTCTAGAGGATTTTTTTTTAATTCGCAAGTCTTTAACTTACTTAATAGTAGCCGAAAATGGAACTAAAGAAATTAGGATGTTTAAAAGGATTACGACTTACTGATTTCAAAATTATGAAATGCTTGAAATCGGTTCTGCGTTGAATATGACTATAACTTTATGTCAAAATCAGAACCGATCTCCTACGACTAAGGCTGGGAACAGGTCACTACCAATTTACAAGAGGATCCTCCCCCTGCCCACATAGACCGATTCCACCAGTACAATAACCAAGATCCGGAGCCCAGTAACAGGGGCCTTGCTTTAGACAAACCCCTTCCGGGGGTCCTCGAACCGAGTCTTCCCCCTTCACATCGGGATCCCACCAACAACCTGCCGGACAAAGCTGTTCCAATCCGCGGGGAAGGTAACACTTGCCTTCGCAGGCTAGAATAAGAAATCTTGACTTTATGTGCTGAGAACCAAGGAACGGTCTCCACTTCTTACATAACCGAAAAACCATAACATAAATTGTAAAAATAATAAGGCAATAAATTAATAGATTTAAAACAAACACACATAAATTTTATAAAAGAATAAAAAAATAGGGGAGAGACCTAATATTATAAGAACAAAAGACCCCTCCCAGAGCTGGGAAAACTTAACCACCGAAACCACCCTCATAATCAAGGGGACAGCTACTGCATTTGTTTTCCTCATCTTACCCTCCTAGTGGGGTAGGGGTTCCATGGCTCCTATAAGTTTTCAACTATGTTTCTCAATCATTCTCTACGCAAAAGGATAATCTCTTAGAAAACAGCTCAAAAATATATATATTCAAATCGACATCACAACTCTAAAGCCCAAAATACCAAGCAAAAAAGACTTCACCAAAAATAAAAGCAACAATACTTCCTAAGATCATAAAAGGACCAAAAGCTACTTTATCCTTCATACCTTTTCTCCCAAACAACATCAAAAAAATACTAAAAACAGATCCTAAAACAAAAGCACTAAAGATCCCAAAGATATTATGGGGAAAGCGATTAAATAATCCTATCAGTAAAGCCAGACGGACATCCCCAAACCCCATACCCCTGCCTCCAGTTACAGCAAATAAAAAGAAGAAAAATGCGGTTAGACCAAGGGCTGAAACAATATCAGATAAATGAAATCCTAGAATCGGATAAAAAGCTGCAACTACGAGAATTGCGGGTATTACTATTTTGTTTGGGATAATCTGATACTTAGCATCCGTCAAAAGAATCACTATATAAGAGGAAAAAACAAATAGAAAATATACAAAAAGCAGAACATTCCTGCTATCTAAATCACTCGAAAAAACCCGAGAAGAAACAGCTGCCAATAAAAACATACTCCCTG
>CAZWYL010000007.1:27376-35802 GCA_964638225.1 uncultured Candidatus Saccharibacteria bacterium | reverse complement strand
AAATCACTCGAAAAAACCCGAGAAGAAACAGCTGCCAATAAAAACATACTCCCTGTAAAAAGCTCCGATAGGGGATACCCAATGGATAATTTGTTTTTACAATATCTGCACTTACCCAAAGTAGATAAAAATGAAAATAAGGGTACTAAATCTACAACTTTGAGTACCTTTTTACAAAAGTCACAATGAGATCTTCCTATTAATATAGGCTCTCCGGAAACCAACCGATCCGCAACCAAATTAAGAAAAGAACCGACAAAAAGCCCGACGATAAAGACAAGAGAATAATAAAAATGAATCACTATATAAAACTCTCCCAGATAAAAATAGAAACCAATACTTTACTACAGATCAAGATTTGTTCCCACCTCATACAAGTTCGGGTCACTCCCACCATCTAATCTCATTCTATTAGCATTATCGGGAGACTCAAGCGGAACACTTATCTTATATTTTTGAGTTTCATAATCAGCAGCAAAAGTATAGACAAGAGGTTCCACATTAAAGGGATCTACCGGAAGCCGGGGAAGATAATTACTCAAACCAGGCATCTTCTCTACAACGGTAAATTTAACCCAACCCTCGCCATTTGCCTTCGGTGAGCCAGTAAAACTGTTACAAGTCTCGCAATCTGTAGTATCTTCCAAAATTATGGAATCATCCGCCAAAGCTAACTGTAAAGCTTTATCCAGTTCATCCAAATCTTGAATCCTCTCAGCATCTCGACTTTTGGCCAAAATAGATTGAGGATCTATAGCTGCGAACAACACCCCCGTAATTACCACTGCAATACCTAAAACAACAATTAGCTCTACCATGGTAAAACCTGTATTTTCTGCTTGTCTTTTTTCGTATACCTCTGTTGACATAAAAAAATTATACCAATACTAAATAGACGTTGTAATGTTATATATAGGAGTAATTATAGAAACAATTAAAAGTCCGACCATACTGCCAAGCAATACTAAAATAATAGGCTCCAATGCAGCAGATAAATTTTCGATAGCTGAGTTGGTTTCACCCTCATAATATTCCGCTACGCGCTCTAAAACTTCATCCATTTTACCGGTCTCCTCTCCAACTCCTGACATCTGACCAAGTAGGGGAGGGAAAGCGTCATTACCTCTAAAATAATCCGAAAGGGAATTTCCACGTTTAACATAAATAGCAGCATCTTCTGTGGCTTTTTTCATGTCCCGACTCCCAACAACCGAAGACGAAATCTCAAGCGCTTCAACTATTGGAATGGCCGAATTTATCAATAAACTTAGTGTTCTGGAAAAAGATGTTATTTCCTTGTTCTTATTAATATTCCCGAAAACGGGGAGTTTAAAAGCTATCTCAGACAGAATCCTTTTTCCAAAATCAGTATTCATAAAATAACGAAAACCAATAAATGCGGCAACAAGGACCAGAATCATTAAAATTGTGTTATTCATCATGAAATCTGAAATTGCTATCATAATTTTAGTGGGAAGTGGGAGAGGTACATCCAGACTCTCATACATATCGGTCAATTTTGGAACCACCAATAGCATCATAAGTATAAAAACTCCAACCATGGCAACAACCACGATAGCGGGGTATATCATTGCGCCGACAAATTTAGATTTTAACTCGCGCTCATCTTCCATTGTCTCGGCTAATCTATTTAGAACCGTATGCAAATTACCAGAAGCTTCGCCAGCCCCAACCAAAGCTCGATAAGTATTGGAAAATATATCAGGATATTTTGCTAATGCATCTGAAAAAGAAACACCACCCTCTACATCTTTTAAAACATCAGAAAGCACTCCTCTAAATTTGGCATTCTCTGTCTGATCAATAAGCACCTCCAGAGAACGAGACATGGGAAGACCGGCTGAGATCATAGTTGAAAACTGCCTAGTAAAAGATACAACTGCATCCTGAGAAATCCCTCTAAAAGATAGAAGAGATTTAATAATATCCGTCTGAGCTTTCTCCAAACTTACAATAAAAAGCTTTTCCTTCTTCAGGAGAGAAACCGCGGAATCCTTATCTTTTGCATCAACTTTTCCCGTCTTTTTATTTCCCTCTTCGTCTACAGCGTTGTACTTGTAAATCGGCATATATCTATTTTAATAACCCTCTAACTTGGTCCGGTTTATTTGTGTAACGCATTGCCTTATCAGGATCTAGAATGTCCTTCTTTATGAGGGTTGCCAAACTCCTTTCCAAAGAAAGCATTCCTACGTTAGAACTTGTATGAATTAAATTATCTAGCTGTTCAAATTTTCCACCGCGGACAATGTTTCTGACGGCTCCATTAGCTAAAAGGATTTCCGTAGCGGGATAAACTTCGCCGGACACAGAAGGTATTAACCTTAAAGATATTACCGCCTCCAATACCGCAGATACCTGAGCCTGAATAGCATTTTGCTTATCGCGGGGAAACAGATGTATAATTCGTTCTACTGTTTGAGCTGCGGAGTTTGTATGTAACGTGGCAAAGACCAAATGTCCGGTTTCCGAAATTCTGAGTGCCGCCGAGGCTCCTTCTGCATCTCTCATCTCTCCTATAAAAACAACGTTGGGATCCTGCCTTAAGACAGATTTGAGCGCATTGTCCCAAGAAGCAGTATCCACAAAAAGCTCCCTTTGCTCAATTAGGGATTTCTTATTTTCAAAAACATACTCTATTGGATCCTCTATGGTAACTATGTGTTCTGCTCTACTCTCATTTATCTTGTCTATCAGTGCCGCGATAGTTGTGGATTTTCCATGACCCGCCGGACCAACCACCAAAACCAACCCCTGTTTTAAATCCGCCAATCCGCCTAAATGTTTGGGAAGATTTAATTCGTCCAGGGAGGGGACAATGTTAGGTATATGACGCAGTGCAACAGAGGGGAAGCCCTTTTGATAAAAGGCATTTACTCTAAATCTAGCCTTGCTTCCCAAAGCTATAGAAAAATCCAACTCCTTACTTACTTCCAATAGATCCATCTGATCATTCTCCAACACCTGTGATAAGAACGAATTTACATCTTCAGTAGTAAGTTCAGAATACCCTCCCAACTCCTTGAGAATTCGGTTTACCCGTAAAGTCGGCTTTGCACCTACTACAAGATGTAGATCCGATGCATCTTTTTCTACTACTTCATTTAAAATTTGTACAGCTTTTAAACTCATTTTGCTACCCTCATTACTTCCTCTAGAGTTGTGGTTCCCTCTAGAACTCTTAATACTCCGTCTTGTTTTAAAGTTAACATACCCTCTTTCTGCGCTTGTTGGTGAAGTTTACTTGTTGAGGCATGTTCTAAAACCAAATCGGACAACGCCTCGCTCATAGTTAAAACTTCAAAAATCCCCACTCGCCCTGAATAACCTGTTTCATTACATTTATCACAGCCCTCCCCTCGATACAATTTTATATCATTTTCTTTTAATTTTCTTAAGGATTCCATTATCTCTTTATCTCTGGATTCAGAAAGTATTTTTGATTCTGAGATACCGTGCATTATGCTCCTAATTTGTTCACTAACTTCTTCGGGCATATTAACCTCCTTTTTACAATGCGGGCAAATTCTACGAACCAAGCGTTGAGCCACCACCGCGTTAACTGTTGAAACTAAAAGATAGTCTTCTATATCCATATCCAATAATCGAGGCAATGCGCCGGCTGAAGAATTTGTATGCAAAGTAGCTAAGACCATATGTCCCGTTAAAGCAGCATGAACTGCCAACTCTGCTGTTTCACCATCTCTAATCTCTCCTACCATTATTATGTTAGGGTCTTGTCTTAAAAAAGCTCTCAAACCTGTAGCAAAAGTCAGACCTGCTTGTGGGTTTACTTGAATCTGATTCACTCCCGGTACTCGAATTTCTACAGGATCCTCCAAAGTCATTATGTTTACCCTAACCGTGTTCAGCTTATTTAAAGCAGAAGCCAAGGTTACCGTTTTACCTGAACTTGTAGGTCCTGTAACCAAAAGCATACCCGTGGGTCTCAAAATTGTACTTTCTACTCTTTTTAATGAAAGTCCTCTCAAACCTAAATCCTTAAAGGAATACACAGATCCCTCATCCTGTAATAGACGAATGACTATTTTCTCACCGTTAACAGTAGGAATTGAAGAAACACGTAAGTCCGTGGACGTTTCACCAACTTGAACCTTAAATCGACCGTCCAGAGGCTTTCTTTTTTCATCCAGCTTCATATTAGACAATATTTTTATACGGGCTATAATGGGATCATGCATCTGCTTAGGCAAAGTTCTTTTTTCTTCTAAAATACCGTCAATCCTGTAGCGCAGTCTGGTCTCTTTTTCCTTAGGTTCAATGTGAATATCAGAGGCTTTCGTTTTTACAGCAGTCTCTAAAATCATCCCAACAATTCGGGCTATTGGCGCATCCCTTAAGGTAGCGCTGGAAATTTCTTCAGAAGTTTCATCTAGCTTTAAAGTCGTCTGGCTGATCTCCTCCATAGCCGCACTAATCTCTTCTCCTATAGCTTTTCCTTGCAAATCGCCTAAGACATTAGAAATTTCTTCAGGAAGTGTTATAAAAGGTTTAACTTGAACATCACTTCTTTTTTCAATAAACTCTATGGTAGGAAGATCCAAAGGATCTACCATCGCTACAGAAAGTACTCCTGCGTTTTCATCATATTCAAAAGGAATCAGTTGCTGATTTTTCGCCAAATCCAAAGTTACATAGTCCATTAAGGAATGATCAATATCTTTATCCTTCAATTTGACAAAAGGAATTCCATAAGATTCACCATAAGCTTTTGTAAAATCTTCTTCAGATACATATTCATGCTCTTTAATAATTTCGGACAGAGATTTTCCGGTATTTTTGTGTTCAAATTTTATTGCGGAAAGCTGATTGGAGTCTATAAGCTCTTTATCAAAAAGAATTTCTTCAATTGTCTTGGTATCTATTAGATCAGACATAGGCAGATTAATCTAATAATAACACACCTTAACAGGAAGAACGACAGAAAAGTAATTCAAAAATATTTTCATGCTAATATCAATGCATGCCGCCAAAGCACCAAAACAACATAAAGGGAACTATCTTATTCTATGGGGGAAAAGCGCGAGATAGAGATGGGATGATAAACAATAATCTAAAATCAAACAACTTAGAATATACAAAAAACAATCCTGATATTTTAATCTTAAAGGAACCTAAAAATAAAGAAAGCATTGGTATTGATCAAGTACGGAGAGCGACGAAATTCCTGGGGCAAAAACCCTACATGTCAAAAACCAAATATTTAATAATCAAAAATGCACACTCACTAACCAGACAGGCACAAAATGCACTCTTAAAAACTTTGGAAGAGCCTCCGGGATACGCAAATATAATTCTGGAAACTGAGAACAAAAACGAACTTCTAGAAACCGTGCTGTCTCGCTGTCAGCAAATAAAAATAAGACCAACTGTAAGAAAAAACCTAAAAACAAACTCTCTTGGAAAAATTAAAAATCTCTCTAACGGTAAAAAATTAGAACTTGCCGAAAAATTAACAAAAAAATCAAGGGGGGATGTAGGCGCACTTATTGAATCCTGGATAGCTGAGGAAAGATCAGAGTTAAAAAGTGAAGAAAATAACAAAATGAGGAAAAACGCACAAAATCTGAAAATATTGGAGAAAGTTAGAAATGATCTAAATACCACAAATGTTAATAGTCAGATTGCTCTAGAATTCCTTCTCTTGAAACTTTCTTAAAAAAATAAGGAAAAAGTTGAAAACCACTAGTAAATCCCCTAAAATAGTGAAGTCATGGCAAAAACAGAAAAAGACGTAAAAAACCCAAAGGGTAAGATCCTACCAAAACTTGGAGATTATGGGGCAGAACAAATACAGGTCTTGGAAGGCCTTGATCCAGTAAGAAAAAGACCGGGAATGTATATAGGATCAACCGGCCAAAGAGGTCTTCATCACCTTGTAACGGAAATTGTAAATAACTCTATGGATGAGGCAATTGCTGGTTTTGCAGACCATATACGCGTTGAATTTTTTAAGAACGGATCAGCAGCAGTGTACGACAATGGTAGGGGAGTGCCCTATGAAATGAAAGAGGCTTATGGTGTAAGTGCCCTGGAATTAGCATTTACCAAGCTACATGCTGGAGGAAAATTCGGTGGAGGAAGTTATAAAGTTTCCAGCGGTTTGCACGGTGTAGGATCATCTGTGGTTAATGCCCTTTCTTCATGGATGCGCGTTATAGTTAAAAGGGAAGAGGAAACAGTCCTTCAAGAATATAAAGACGGTGGTCAAACAATAGATCCCGTACACAATTTAGATCCTAAAAAGCCGACTAAACTTCCCAAAGATACATGGAATATTGATCTTAAAGAATGGGGCTACACTTCAGGAACAATAGTCCATTTTAAACCGGATCCAGATGTTTTCGAAACCACCGATCTGGATTTAAACCATTTCATAAATCAGATACGAGAATATGCTTATCTAACTGCCGGTATAAAGTTTGAATTGATAGACCGCCGAGATGAACAAAAATATACCTTTTATTTTGAGGACGGCATTAAAGCGTTTCTAAAATCTTTGAACAGAAACAAAGGAATAATCAATCAGGATATTTTCTATGTACATGGTGAAGAGGAAAATGTAGAAGTAGAAGTAGCTCTGCAATACAACAATTCCTATGCCGAAAATGTTCTTACCTTTGCCAACCACATAAGAACAAATGAGGGAGGAACTCACTTAACAGGTTTTAGATCAGCTCTAACAAGAACTATCAATAATTACGCTCGCGAAAAAGAACTTCTAAAAGAGAAAGATCCGAATCTTTCTTCTAATGACTTGAGAGAAGGACTTACAGCGATAGTTTCGGTTAAACTTAATGCGGATGAACTTCAATTCGAGGGCCAAACAAAAGGCAAACTAGGTAACTCTAACGTCAGGGGGATAGTAGAAACAATCACCAGAGAAGGCCTGGAAACTTTTTTAGAAGAACATCCCCCAGAGGCCGAAAGAATAATAAAGAAAAACGTACTGGCGTTACGTGCAAGGATCGCTGCCAAAGCAGCAAGAGAAACCGTCTTAAGAAAAGGCGCTCTCGAAACAGGTGGAGTACTCCCGGGTAAACTGGCGGACTGCTCAACAAAAGACCCTAAAAAGGCAGAATTGTTCATTGTAGAGGGTGATTCAGCTGGAGGATCCGCAAAACAAGCAAGAGATAGAGAATTTCAAGCTATTCTGCCTCTTTTTGGAAAGGTTTTAAATACTGAAAGAGCGCGCTTAGACAGAATAGTATCTTCAGTAAAATTTAAAGATTTAATTATTGCTATAGGAGCGGGGATAGGAGAACAATATGAGCCTGAGAATTTAAGATATCACAAGCTGATAATAATGGCGGACGCAGATTCAGACGGAATGCACATCATGACTCTTTACTTAACTTTCTTTTACAGACACATGAAAGAATTAGTAGAAGGAGGAAAAATTTACATTGCCGTACCTCCGCTCTTTAAAGGCACGTGGGGTAAAAACAAAAAATATCTTTTTGATGAAAAGGAAAGACAAGAGTTTGTAAAAACTGAAGAAGGTCAAAAGGCTATAATACAGAGATTTAAGGGATTGGGAGAAATGAATCCGGAGGAACTTTGGGAAACAACAATGAATCCAGAAACACGAAGATTAAAACAAATCACGGTTGAAGACGCTGCCCAGGCAGATGAAGTATTTACTACATTAATGGGAAGGAGAGTTCCACCCAGAAAAAGGTTTATACAAACCTATGCAGCACAGGCTAATGTGGACATAACCTAGCTATGAAAATTTACGTAACAGGACACAAATCACCGGATTTAGACAGCATTGTTTCTGCAATAGCCTATGCTGATTTACTGAAAAAAACAAAAAGGTACCCAACAGCAGAGATCACTCCAGCGAGAGCAGGGAAAATTAACAAAGAAACCGAGTTTATACTTAACAAATTTAACGCTGAAATACCAATGTCTTTAGATAACCTAAGCGAAGAAGCTTTATCGAAAGAGGACAGTTTTATTTTAGTGGATCACAACGAGGAATCTCAAAGACATAAACTAATCAAAAACCATCAAGTTCTAGAACTGGTTGACCACCACAAAGTAAATATTAACTTCGCCTCACCATTACAAATAAATGTAAGACCTCTTGGTTCGACTTCCTCAATAATTTACGAACTCTACGAAAAAGAAAATGTAAACCCTTCCAAAAAGATGAAGTCGCTTATTTTAAGTGCTATTCTTTCAGACACTCAAGGACTAAAATCCAGCACAACTACTGGATTTGATTCCGAAATTGCGAGAAGCGTCGCAAAAGAACTGGAAATTGTAATAAATGATTTAACTTTTGAGATATTTAAAGCCAAATCAGATATTTCTGGGTTATCTCCGGAAGAAATAGCAACAAAAGATTACAAAATGTTTGATTTCAACGGGAACAA
>CAZWYL010000007.1:0-27276 GCA_964638225.1 uncultured Candidatus Saccharibacteria bacterium | reverse complement strand
CCGCGTATGAGTAGAAAAAAGGATATAGCACCAGAAATTGAAAAGGTTTTAATGGAAAAATAGTATGGCAAATTCTAAAAGCGAAAAAACACCGGAAAATAAAAAGGTCTCAAAAATAATCGAAGCCAGCATTTCAGAAGAAATGCAAAAGGCTTATTTAGATTATGCCATGAGTGTTATCGTATCTCGCGCACTTCCGGATGTCCGTGATGGTCTAAAACCTGTGCATAGAAGAATCATTTACGCTATGCAGGATCAAAACATGAGCGCTGACAATAAGTACAATAAGTCAGCTGCCGTTGTAGGAGAGGTTATGAAGAAATACCATCCCCATGGAGACACGGCAATATACGATTCTCTCGTGCGAATGGCCCAAGACTTCTCGCTGAGATATCCACTAATAATTCCCCAAGGAAACTTTGGAAGTATTGATGGAGACCCTCCTGCTGCAATGCGATATACAGAGTGTAAAATGGACAAAATCTCTGAGGAGCTCTATGAGGATATTGACAAAGAAACTGTTCCTTTTGTAATAAACGACCTCCAAAACGAAGAACCCGCATTTTTGCCTTCTAAATTACCAAATGTACTTTTAAATGGAGCTTCAGGGATTGCTGTTGGAATGGCTACAAACATTCCTCCTCACAATCTCTCAGAGGTTGTAGACGGACTAGTACATCTAATAGAAAATGCAGATAATATAGGCGAAAAACCAAATCCCAAAGCAGAAAAACAAATAGCCATAACCGATTTCTCTTCAGAATCAACTGTGGAAGACCTTATTGAGTTTATTCAAGGCCCCGACTTTCCAACCGGGGGAATAATCTACGACAGAAAAGAAATTATTAAGATGTATGCCACCGGAAAGGGAAGAGTTGTAACAAGAGCAAAAGTAAATATTGAACCAATGGATCATGGTAAAGCACGACTGATAATCTCAGAAATCCCATACCAAGTGAACAAATCGCGTCTATTGGAGAAAATTGCTGAGAACGTAAAAAAGGATAAAATCCAAGGAATTACAGACTTAAGAGATGAATCTGATAGAGATGGGATGAGAATAGTCGTAGAAATTAAAAGAGGAGCGATTCCAAAGAAAGTAGAGAACCAACTTTATAAATACACACCTCTCCAGGATACCTTCAACACAAACACTGTAGCTCTACTAAACGGGGAACCTAAACTACTAACCCTGAAGACTATTTTAGAAGAATTTATCAAGCACCGACAAATAATAGTAGTAAATAGAACAATATATTTACTCAAGAAAGCGAGAGCACGAGAACACATATTAAGAGGACTAAAAATTGCTTTAGATAACCTGGATGCAGTCATAAAGCTCATTAGAGGAAGTAAGGATGTAAACACAGCAAAAGAAGGCCTAATGAAAAACTTTGATCTTTCAGAAATCCAGGCCCAGGCAATTTTGGACATGCAGCTTAGAAGACTTGCGGCCCTAGAAAGACAAAAGATTGAAGATGAGTTAGAAGAGATTTTAGCTACAATTGATGGGTTGGAAACTCTCTTAGCCTCACCTAAAGAAATTATGAAGACTGTTAAAAAAGAGCTTTTGGAACTCAAGGAAAATTATGGAGATGAGCGTAGAACTAAAGTAATGAAAGGAAAAGCGGGTGAAATCTCTACAGAGGATATGGTAGCAGATGAACCTTGCATAATTACAATTTCCCAAGAGGGCTATGTTAAAAGATTGAAAAAGAGCGCATACAAAAGACAGGGAAGAGGGGGAAAAGGAGTTAAGGGCTCTGAACTCAAGGATGCTGACACTATGGACACAATCAGAGCCTGTGATACACATGATTGGGGCCTGTTCCTTACCAATAAAGGAAAGGTATATAAGATGAGAATTTGGGAAATACCTGAATCCAGCCGAACTTCAAAAGGTACTGCGTTAATAAACTTTTTGGGAATTTCACAAAACGAAGACGTGCAGTCCTTCTTAACTATACCTGCAGAAGATATGAATTCTGACAAAAAGAATATCATTTTTGCAACCAAGAACGGTAAAGTTAAAAAAACTAAGTTAAGCGAATATGAAAATATCCGCTCTTCCGGAATTATCGCGGTTGGTTTAGAAGAAGAGGATTCGCTGGTTAGAGCACAAATCACATCTGGAATGGATCACATATTTTTAGCCACATCTAAAGGTAAATCCATAAGATTCGCTGAAGAAGAAGCAAGATCTATGGGAAGAACAGCCAAGGGTGTAATTGGGATCAAAATCAAAGAAAAAGATGATAGAGTGATCGGAATGATGGTAATACCTCTTGGCAGCAAGGATTATGATGTTGTAGCTGTTTCCGAAAAAGGCTACGGTAAAAAGACTCCCTTAGAAGAATATAGAGCACAGAGTAGGGGAGGATCGGGACTAATTACCTACAATACGACCAAGAAAACGGGTGATCTAGTAGCAGTCAGGTTAGAGCCCGTGGAAAAAGAAGATAAACCACGCGACGTGCTTTTAGCTACAAAAATAGGAAAAGTTATTAGAATACCGGAAAAACAGATTCCGGAATTAAAGAGAAATACTCTGGGAGTTAAACTTATAAATCTAGCAAAAGACGACAAAGTAACTTCAGTGGCCTTTCTTGACTAATCACAAAAGCTGCACTCTGTATAGGTTTATTAGAAATAATCTAACAGTAATCCTTCTATCTTGATAAGTTTACTTCGTCCACTAGTAATTCGGGAGATTCTGCACCCCGACTCACTAACCGTACTCGTCTACTCCTTAAACTACGTTCACCAAATGATCTGGTGAAAGATTAATCGTGAAAGTTTCTCTGGCCATCTAGTATAAAAGCAATGTTAAAATTAACATATGATAAATTTGATCAAATATGAATCGCAGCTTTGGGAAAAGGGGGTCGAGCTTATCGCCGGAGTGGATGAAGCGGGTAGGGGACCTTTGGCAGGACCAATGGTTGTTTCCGCTGTAATTTTAAAAAAAGAAAGTCTGGAAATTTTAAAAGAAAAACTTAACACGGGCAGCGGAAAAACTAGGAATTACGACGTCGGGTTGGGTGAAATCTCAAAAAGATACTCGCTGATAAACGACTCAAAAAAATTAACTAAAACAACTCGGGAAAAGCTTTATAAATTTATAATATCCGAAGCCAAAGCTTTTTCTATAATAGAAATTTCCCACAGTTACATAGACCAAAAGGGAATAACTGCAAGTACTCAAAAAGGCTTTAAAAAAGCGGTAATTTCGCTGGAAAAAGGGGCGGAACATATTCTTACAGATCACGTCTGTATAACTGATCTAGATCAAAAATTACAGACAAATATTACAAAAGGAGACAGTCTGAGCATCAGTATTGCAGCCGCCTCGATCCTGGCAAAAGTCCATAGGGACAATTTGATGTGTAAATATGCAAAGAAGTTTCCCCAATACGGTTTTGAAAAACATAAAGGTTACGGAACAAAAACCCACAGAGAAGCTATCTTTAAATTTGGCCCTTGTGAAATTCACAGAAAGTCTTTTAAACCGGTAAAAACCTACATACACGATCAAGATGCAGGAAAAATTTGATGCTTGAGCTTTATGCTAGAATACATGAGTTATGTTAAAAAAAACTAAATCCTCCGAGTTCCCATTAGCTCTTTCTTTCGATGATGTGCTTCTGGTACCTCAATGTTCAAGAATAGACTCTAGATCAGAGGTCGACTTAAGTACTAAAATATCACCTAAAACGGAACTAGAAATCCCTCTAATAACAACCAATATGGATCTAGTAACCGGTGTAAAAATGGCAATAAAAATTAGTAAACTAGGGGGAATGGGCATCCTTCCCAGATTTGAAAGTATTGAATCTCAGACAGAAAAAGTCGCGCAAGTGGTCGAAAGTAGCGGTTTAGCTGCAGGGTCTATAGGAATAAAAGAAGATTTAGAACGGGCGGAATCTTTAGTAAATGCTGGGGCCACGGTATTAAATATAGACGTTGCTCACGGCCACATGCAAAAAAATCTTGAATTTACAAAAAAAGTAAAGAATCGGTTTAAGGAAAAAATTACATTAATAAGCGGAATTGCTTCGACAGGGGAATGTGCTCGAGATTTATACAGAGCAGGAGCCGATTCAGTTTTTATAGGTATTGGGGGCGGATCCATCTGTACCACGCGAATACAGACCGGATGCGGTCTTCCAACTTTCGAATCCTTGCTTAAAATCAAGGATGTGGCAAGAAAAATGCGTAAAACTTTTATTCCGTGCGCAGGCATAAAAAATTCAGGAGACATAGTTAAATCCTTAGCTGCGGGGGCCTCAGCAATAGCTGCAGGCTCCTTATTTGCAGGAACAGAAGAAACACCTGGAGAAATCTTGGAAATTAATGGAAAGATGTATAAAAAATACAATGGATCCACCAGCGAACAAGAAAAAAAGAAACATCTTGAAAGGACACCTGAAGGAAAATCAGAACGCTACATAAAGCATGTTGAGGGGGTGGAGGGTCTGGTTGAGTTTAAAGGACCTGTTGAGGGTGTCGTTACAGGACTTTTAGCCGGTGTAAAATCAGGCTTTAGTTATTGTGGTGCTGAGGATCTCTCAGAACTATGGAAACGTGCTAAATTTGTTCGTATTACCCAAGGCGGAATTAGAGAAAACGGCGCGCATGATATTGTCCAGTTAAAATAAAATTCTGTCAATCTCGCAAAATTCAGACAAAGCCTAAAACCCCCAATCTAATTAAAATAATCCTAGTAGCGAAAAGAAACCGTTAATCCTCAGAATCAGGGAGTACATCTTTATGGAATTTCTTATGAGTATCCTTTAATCTCTGATTGGTAACATGGGTATAAATTTGAGTTGTAGAAACATCCGAATGGCCTAAAAGTTCTTGAACAGAGCGGATGTCCGCACCTTCCTGCAGTAAACCGGTCGCAAATGAATGACGCAAGGTATGAGGAGTAACATCCACAGCGAGGCCGGCACGTCTTCCATATTTTTTGATCATTCTTTGAACACTTCTTGCACTCAATCGTAAAGATTCTCCTTCAGGATCGTCCTCTTCCATACTCTTACCAGAGTAACGAAGAAATAGGGGAATAAACTCGTCTTTTCTAGTCGACAAATAACGACGTAGCCATCTACGGGCAGATGGGCTCAAATATACCGTACGAGCTTTTCCTCCCTTACCTAAAACTGTAAACTCACCCGACTCCAAGTTAATTGAGTCCACATCTAAATTTACGAGCTCACTAACACGCAAACCAGTACTAAAAAGGGTCTCTAGAATTGCCCGATCTCTTATACCGGAGCGTTTGTTGAGGTCCTGTACGGAGAATAGACGCTCCAATTGTTCTTCATTTAAAACTTCAGGCACCCGATCTGAACTTTTACCCAAAGAAATCTGATCGGGGGGTAAAACGTCAAGACCTCTCTCAACAATAAGGTATTTTAAAAAAGCTCTAATTGCAACCATAAATGTTTTTTGGGTAGATTGTTTGTAACCCTCGGAAGATCGTGAACTTTTTCGTCGATTTAAAAAAAGACGGTATTTCCGAAGCGATTCAATCTGTAAGTCATCGGGATGAATTTTTTCTTTGTCCAAATATTTTTTCAACCAACTTAAAAAATCATTCAGATAAAAATCATACATTCGAATAGTACTTTGGGCTAAATTTTTTTCAATCTCACAATGTTCAAGATAATCGATCAGATAGGCATCTAAGGTGCTTTTTCCTAAGGATGTGATACTCATGACCTACCTAAAAAACGTCTTAGAATGAATTCTAGGGCCTCCATTTTGGGACTGTTTTAGGAGTAAACTTTTTAATTTGTGCATACTAGATTTATAACGCAAAATCCGACATTAATCAAAGTTTGACACATCCAGCAGATGGGAAACACCGTGTTCTTACTTTCATCAAAGTAAAAAGCAACAGTAGACCAAAATGAAAGAAAGTGTAGAAAGCTGATAGAGTAGAGAAATTCTTTTACATAAGGGGAGAAAACCAGTTCGAGGGAAATTTAAGCCCTTAAGATAAACGCAAAAAGTGCAAAGAAAGATTGAGAAAAGGAGAAGAAATAAACACCAAAAGGGAAGCATTAAACACAAAAAATAAATTTATTTATTTAATTTAATTATTTAAAAAGTTTTTAGATAATTATTTTAGGCAGAAAAATAAGAAAAGGGAAGTGGAAGTAGTTCAAAACGCTTCATAAATCAGACGTCGTATAATGTATGTTTAACGACATTGGAACTGTGAAAAGACTGACAGTTAAGGAATCTAAATATTAGATCAGCACAAATGACCGGGGAAGGACGGTAACCCTTTTTAAAAATTAATTCTCTTCTTTTTATTCTTTTATAACTTATTTAAATTAATTAAGTGACTATTTATTAACGTATCTTATGAATTAAATATTAATGAAAAATTATTCTTCTTTTTCATTTATCCACAAAGAATTTATAATCCCAAAAGTATGACAACCTTACTTCAACAAACTATGACAAACCCCCTACCCTACTCTAGCTCGTTCCTAGCATTCCATACTATGGGTTGCTACACTATGTATAACTATAGGATATTAGTTAGAGAAAATTCCCCCTACCCACTTCCCTATTTTCAAACGCTGCTCTTGAAATAGACTATTATTAAGGGGAAAAACCTAAAACAATAAATAAAGAAATTATTGAAATCAGGGCCTGTTGATAAATTAATTTTAAAGTAATTCTGTTCTTCATGTAACCATCCAGATAATTAAGGGCAAAAAGAAATATAGACGCGGAAAATAGAGCTCTTAAAAAAGAAACCGTTGGAATAAAAGAAAGAGCCAGATTAGTTGCACCTACAAGGAACAACGAAAAAAGACAGTTAACTAGAACTTCCACAAAATCCACTCTTCTGGTTCTCAAATCAAGACTTAGATACCAAAAGAAATATAAAGTAAACAAAAACGTAAATAAAACCGCCAACAAAGTTTGTAAAATAGGATTAAAATTTAACTTATAAGCTCCCGTATAAAGAGGAATAGCTATAACTACAAGCAATACCTGACTCCACGTAACCGCCACCCTATACAAAGGAATAAGATCCTCCTTCTCCTCCACTACTAGAAAGATATTATTAACTAAACTCATAAGATAGAACATTACACCTACAACTAGCAGTCCAAGCAGCTTGAAATATAAACTAAAATTGGGAAAATGTAGAAGCGTAAAATAAGAACCTAAAGCCAAACCGAGAGGAGGAATCAAAGTGAGCATCCCTTTGTAATCAGATATAGAAGGATATTGAGTAAAAAAACCCCCTAAGAAACAAACCGAAAATAGTATCAGCAACGCTGTTCCTCCATGTCCAACAGTGCTCAAGGATCTATCTACCCACAACAAAAGGCCCATCATCGCCAATGAGTAAATAATATACCTAACCTTTTTGTTGCTAAGCTTTTTTAAAATTTGCATAAACCTCTACCACATCATCATGGTCTTCTAACTCTTCAACCAATAAACTCACCTTCTCGTATTGATCCTCATCCAGTGGAACTTCGAAAGATGGAACCATCTCCTTGTCAAATATATAAGAAGCTGATCCCAAAGTTCCCAAAGACCCCTCCCCTTTTTCCAATATATTACGAATTTCCGCTACAGTTCTGTTCTTATTATCAGTAATAGTCTTAACTACTAATGCAACCCCAAAGGGTGCATAACCTTCATAGACGGCTTCTTCGAAATCCTCAGCCCCCTTCAACTCCCCTGTTCCCTTTTTAATGGCCTTCTCTATATTATCTTTGGGCATGTTAGCATCCTTTGCTTTATCAATAAGCATAGACAGCTTAGGATTCATCTCAGGCTCTCCCCCAACCTCTCGTGCGGCTACAGACAGCTTCTTAGACAGCTTTGAAAAAATACGGCTTCTCTTAGCATCTTCTGCTGCCTTCTGTCTTTTAATTTTTGACCATTTATTATGTCCAGCCATAAGCTACTAGATATTAACAAAACGAACTCTTTTTTCAAAGTTGACAAATTACCACCATTTGATATCGTGTTATTTGTATGAATTCATCACTACAAGGAAGAGCCATACAATTTGCTTTAGACAAGGAATGGAATAAAGCAAAAAAAATAAACCAGAAAATTCTTAAAAACCAGCCTAATGATAAAAAAGCTCTCCTTCGCCTAGGCAAAGCATTTATGCACCTAGAAAATTACTCTGAAGCTAAAAAAGCCTTCAAAAAAGTTCTGGAGCTGGACTCAATCAATCGAATTGCCAAAAAAAACTTGAGAAAAATTAAGAGTGAGATACAAGTTAAAGTTTAGAAAAGCTGCGTATCTTCCTAATCTTCATCCTTACTTGAATCCTGTACAGCTTCAACTTTCTCTTCAATATCAGGATTCAAACCTTTCATAGAAAGTTTTATTTTCCCCGAATCTTCAACTTCCAAAACTTTTACACTAACCTTATCGCCTTCACTTAAAGCATCCTCAATCTGCTTTACATAACTTTCAGATACTTCACTTATATGCACAAGACCAGTTACATCAGGCTTAATCTCCACAAAAGCCCCAAATCCAGCCAAATCAACTACAGAACCTTCGTACTCATCTCCTGCTTTAATATCCGAAGTATCTTGTAGAATAACTTCTCCAGAGCTTGAACTTTCCGAGGTACTTTCTTCTTCTAAACTGAAATCAGCTCCTTGTTCACCCGATCGATGCTGTTCTGAAATCGCTCTTCCTAAATCAAACTGAGTCTCAGTCCAGTTATTTATCTCTCTAACCACTTCTTCTACAGGAACACCGAACTTCTCTCTACTTCTTTGTTGAATAACCTCCTCATTACCTGATTTAGGAACTATCTCAGTTTCGGATTTCCAAGGCAGAAGAATCTTCGCAGAGAAAGGCATTGACGTCATACCATCAATCATTAACTTTATGTAGATGTGAAAGCGCTCCATGGAAATCAAGTCATTTTGATCAAAGAAAGGAGCAAATTCATTTGCCATGGAAAAAGCGTCCGGAGCACCTAAAGCAAAGGAAGCAATAGTACCCACATTTCCCAAAACTGCCTGCAATAGTTCTTCAGGAAGCTGGGCAGTATATTGATGTGTTAAATATAATCCCAACTTATATTTTCGAGACTCAGATAGAATAGACTCAAAACTTCCGGTTGCAAAGTTCTGAAACTCATCTACATATAAATAGAAAGGTCTTCTCTCTTGAGGAGGTATCTTGACCCTCTGTAGAGCCATAAACTGAATCCTTGAAACTAATAAAGCTCCTAAAAGATTAGCATTGTCCTCCCCTACTTTACCCTTGGAGAGATTCATTAATAAAATCTTCCCGGAATTCATAATATCCCAAATATCAATTGTGGATTCTTGCTGACCTAAAATATTTCTTATAGTAGAGGAGGCTAAAAATCTGTTGACCTTGTTTTGAATCGGCGCGATAGCCTCTGTTACCAATCTATTGTTGCTGCGCATGTTTTTGTACTCGGTCTCCCAGAATTTCTTAACCACTGGATCTTCCACATAATGAAGAACATATTTTAGATAGTTAGGATCTTCTAATAAACGTGTAATTCCCAGCATTGTTGTATTAGGCGCCTCCAATAGAGTAAGAATGGAGTAATTGAGCAAATACTCTAATCTAGGGCCCCAGGAATAATCAAAATGATGCTTGATTGCGGCTACTAATGCAGAAGCCATTAAGTTTTTCTGGGAAGGATCATGCAGCTCAAGCAAGTTAATTCCCACAGGACTACTCATATCCGAGGGATCCACAACTACAACATCCTCTATACGATCATCGGGGATGTGCTCCATAACTCTTTCTATGGTTTCCCCATGCGGATCTAGAACACCTACTCCAAATCCTTTTTCTATATCCTGGCTAACCATAGTTTCCAAAAGAGTTGACTTGCCTGTACCGGACTTCCCTATTAAATACATATGACGGAGCCTATCATCCCCATCCTTCAATCCAAATCTCATTTTTTTGTCTCTATAAATAGTCTCTCCAATATACGTACAATTTTTGGTGGGCAGCTCAGCAGGCGGCTCTCCTTTCTTAGAATAAACCCAAGAAGACATATTTGGCGTAGCAATTACAGATGATGGTAAATGGTAAACTGCTGCAAGTTCCTCAATATTTAATATAAAGGCTTTATCCGGATCAAAACAACGATTTCTGAATTTTTGCAATTCAGTCGCTCTATCTATAGGTGTTACTGAACTAAAACTATTTGTAGAAGTTGTATAAAACTGCTTCATTGAGGCAATGATAGAACGCATATTTCCTTCCATTAGAGAGTTATCGTCCGAGGCAGAAACTACACGTACTTGAACATAATAACCTAGCTTGGAAAGCTTATTCTCAACAGCTTTTAACTCAAGTTCTTGAGTTGGAGATAACCTGACTGCTTCCTCTTTAGAACCTCTGCTGCTACCCCCGCCTTCTTCTTCAGAACTGCTAAAAAATCCAGTTATCAGTTCAACAACAATTTTCCCCAATTCAGAAAGAATGGACTTGAATATGGATTTTACTTCATCACCCATGCCTCTTCTTTCATAATCTACTCCTTCTCTTATTGCTGCCGTATAGGCCGCGCCTTCATCCTGCCAAATATCGGGAGCGGGTTTTACAACAACTTGAACGCCTAAAAAATCATCTGAACCAACATTCGAAAGTACTGAAGTAATTCCAGATAAAGGATCCACTTCCAGATCTCTAAAGGATTTTAAGGGAAAAAAGGACTCTTTGGAAAGTTCCAGCCTGGAAATGGAATAATTGCTGTGTTTAAAAAGTTTATTTACATAATCATCAACCGGCTTAATCTGAGCAGAAGCATACTGAGCATAAACTTGGCTTTCTACAAATTTAGAGATCCTCTTTGGAACTACTATATAAAAACGAATACCGGAATCACCACAAGAAATTATCTCCAGAGAAAAATACTCTTGATCTTCTACATTCTCTTCCAGAAGACCGTGCAGCGAAGCAAACATGCTTTCGGCAGCTAAAGAAGAGGCTTGAATATCTTGACGAGACTCATCAATACGGGGAACCTTAACCTCCAAGACATCGACGTTTCCGGGCAACAGGCATTCCGCACCTTTCTTATGACTTAACTGCTTAACAATATAAACGATAATCGCGCCTGAACCAATAGCAACCGTGCCTATAATTACATAAATTGACATAAAAAACTTATTGAGCCTGGAGATGGGGTATAAATTTTACTAAGAGCAATACTGTAATTATTCAATATTTTGACGAATTGTCAACCCCTAAAATTAAAGTAATATCAACTCGATCTATGACTGCTTCTGCACCAACTTCAGGAAGTTCCTTCTTGTTAAAAATCCCATCAACTTCAAACATATCAGCTAGATATTTCACTGTATAGCTTTCTTTATCATTAGTAATAATATATGTATCTTCATATACAGAGGAAGTGTTATCTACAGAGACCACATACCCTCCCCTATTCTTTACTACCCTAGAACCAAAAGAAGCTAAACCAGGAATTCGAGCTCCATTCAACACTGCTACGCTTTTCTTCTCCTCTGCCAACTTAGAATCATAAGTCAATTCTCTAACATAAGCATCAAACCTATCAACTTCCGAAAGAGAATTGAAGGAAATATCTTCTTTCGAGTATGATCTTGTTAAAGAGTAAAAATGTAAAAAATCAGCAAAGCTCATGTTGGTTTTCAAGGAACTCTTAATATTTCTAATTTCAGCTCTGCTAAAAAACTTCCTTAAATTAGAGCCGATTAATATCTCCTCAGAATATTCTTTCATGGAAGGTTCTACTAAGACAAAGCGGTCCACCTTCCCGCCTATTAAATTTTCAAGATTACTTACGGTAAAGTTTAGACCTGCATTGGAACACTCTTCACCACACGAATCGCTACTATAATTGGCCTCCAAAATTCCTAGAGCAAAAGATCTATCAACTCTTTCCACTCCAAATCTGCCCGGCATATCAACTTCCAAATCTCCAGGAACCTCATACACGCTATACTCCCCCCGCTTTGTGCTAAAAAGTAATACCTTAGTTGTATCTAAAATCAAAGGGGTGTTTTCAAAACTTTCCTTGCTTGAAATTAATGCAATTGTATAGAAATCTTTCTTTGTAAAATCCTCCGAGGAAGTTAACGATTCAGCTGAAATGTAGCTCTGATGAAACTGCTTATAAAATGTATAAAAGCTAAGAAAAAGTAGGAAGAAAACAAACAATGAACCTATACTCAAATATCTCTTTATTCTTTTCTTTCGAGACTTTCTTTTATAGTGGGCAGATCTTCTGGGCATTAACTTTATTGTAACAGAAGTTTAAGAAAGTTTTAATAGTATTCTTTGAATTCCGACGGCAAATCTGCAACAGATGTCATTTTTTTACTTGACATAGGATGAATAAATTGTATTTGATATGCATGGAGCATCATTCGACCAAATTTCTTTCTGTCTTCTTTCCTGGTACCCTTTGATGCATAATTTAAATCTCCTACCACCGGATGATTTAAAGCGGCCAGATGAACCCTGATTTGATGCGTTCGTCCGGTCTTAGGCGATACTTTAACCAAGGAATACTTTTCTTTAAATTTCTCCATCTCTACAATGGTTACGGCCTCTTTTCCTCCCTCTACCACAGCGAATTTGGTTCTACTTCTTGGATTCCTTGCTATAGGAGCTCTAATCTCTACCCTGGGGTCTTTCAATTTTCCATGAACCAAGGCAAAATATTCCTTTTCAATCGAGCGTGATTTAAACTGCTGCATAAGCTCCTTAAGAACTTCGGGTGTCTTCGCTGTTAGAATAACTCCGGAGGTGCCTTTATCAAGCCTATGAACTAGTCCCGATCTTCGGTGGAAAATCTCTTCAATGGGAACTTTTTTGTAGTTTGACCCAGAGCTGCTCTTATCTGTAACGTCATAAGACTCAAGACCTAAATAATCATCTAGATAATCTTGAAGGGTTTTTTCCTTGGTAGTCTGAGAACGGTTGACAACCATTCCCGTAGGCTTATCCAAAACCAGCAGACCTCTATCCTCATGTATAATTTCTATTTTGTTATGAATTCTGGGTCTTCCTTTTGACATAAATTTACCTCCTTAATTTACTCTCCTGAATCATTATACAAAACGAACCTATCTAACTTTAAACTATCTAATAAATAAACAATAAGCAAAATTACAAAACCAAAACTAATTAAAACATCTGCAAAATTAAAAGAGAACAAATTAAAAAAAGAATAGGGGTCTGCCACACAACCGTTTATATATCTATTGGACAAATTGTAAATTCCACCAAAAATGAGCAAAATTAATCCGGAAAGTGAAAATTTAATATATCTTTCTAAAAGTCCTAAGCGATACATTGAGTAAATAAATAGTCCAAAACCAGCGGCAACCAAAATTATATAAATTTCTATGCTGATAAAATCTGAGAAAGGAAAATTACAGTTATATACCATGCCAATATATTACCTTATTTACGAGGCGGCTTCAGTTTTTCTGGCACATTCAGTACACATCGAAGCCTCGGGATAAGCTTCTAGTCGGGCAGGATCAATGGGCTCGCCACATTTTTCGCATACTCCGTATTCACCTTTAGAAAGTTTACCTAGTGCCCTCTTAACGTTTTTCTTTACAGACAACAATAAAGACTTTTGCGCATCAATAACGTTCTTAAAGGTATCCTCTAAATAAGCTTCATCAACATCTTCTGAGTTACCTACTGCCCTCCCCTCTTGCATATAAGGATCTTCCTCTTCCAAAAGCTTCTCTTGTTTCTCAATATTCTTCTCTTTCTTCTGAAGCTTTGCCTTTACACTGTCAATAAGCGATTGTGGTAAACTTTTTCCTTTAGACATATTCCTTGAAATCCTAAAAACTAAGATAACTGTGCCAATTGTAAACAAGATAAAATGGAATATCAAATCACCCTCTTTTGACAAACCAAAAAACCCTCTGGCTAAAGCAACAAAAATCAAAAAAATTATGAAAGTAACCCCTGAAATGATTTTTTTGAGACGTAATTTAGAAAAGATTCCGTAAAATACAAATAGTGCTCCTATTAAAATCAAATAGGTAAAATCCTTTTGCAAAGCCACATAACCTAAAATAGCAATTGGCGCGCCAAAAGACAGGGACAAAGAATAAATATCCAAAGTACGGAAGATAGACCATTTTGAAAAATACGCGAAGAAAATTGCTGAAAATATCATCCCTAATATAAAACCTTCCAAACTAAATCCAGGCTCCCAGATACGAAATACATGTCCTAATAAGGGCAGGGGCAGATAGCGCGCGCCATAGGCATAGAGAGCCCTGGATAACAACAAGGCCGTAAGAACAGATAGGATGTACCTATCAAAGAGAGCTTCTTCGTCAAAACCATCTTTTTGACCCTCACTCCACAGAGCATACAAAGAAAAAATAAATCCCAAGATTAAAAATAGGCCTTGAGTGTAAAAGTCTACACCTAAAATTGTGATTTCTGATTCTAACTGCATGGATATATTATAACAGAGGGAAAAAAATGAGGATAATTCAGACGCCTAAGCCTTGGAAACATACTCATTAGTCCTCGTATCAACTTTCACCTTATCACCCTTAGAAATAAAACTAGGAACTTTTACGGTGAAACCACCCGAAACTTCCGCATCCTTGTAAACGTTGCTTACAGTATTTCCTTTATGGCCCGGTACCGTGTAAGTCACCTTGAAGACCATGTTATTTGGAAATTCTACAGAAACGGGCTCATCCTCAAAATACAGCACCTGAAAAGTTTCACCTTCTTTTAGATATTTTGCCTTCTCACCAATTACCTTTTCGGGGATTGTAAATTGATCATAAGTTTTAGGGTCCATAAAAATGTGCCCATTGGATTTGTACAGATATTGAACGTTCTTCCTCTGCACGTGTGCATTCTCTACTCTCTCCTCACCGGAATAAGACTTTTGTCTTACTTCTCCGGAAATAAGGTTGCGAACACGCACCTTTACGGTAACACCAGATCTAGCAGCTTTTTGATGATGATACTGTTCCACCTGCCACGGCTGGTTATCTCCCTTATAGATTGTGCCTGTTTTAAGATCGGTTGCTAACATAAGGGATATTCTAACACAAGAAAGGTTCTTACAAAAGGATAAAGAGCAGATGTTTGGCTTAAAATTTGATTTGATGCTTTTAAACAACTGTTTAGTTCAAAAGCTACGTTAGGATACCAATGCGATTCTTGCTGGTGGGCAAGGAGGGAGTCGAACCCTCACGGACTTGCGTCCATTGGTTTTTGAGACCAACGTGTATACCAATTCCACCACTTGCCCTTAACATGGACTGCTATTGCGGGGCTGTTAAGATTAATAAAATACGAGCATACTTTAGACATCTACAAGAAGCGCGCAGTATTTTGTTATTCTTGCTAGGTCGTGCAGCAACCTTGCAAACTGACTTTGCCCACAAAACTTATTTAGCATGAGAATTTTAGCATAAAATCATTGAGCTCATAAAAACAGCCTGCGTTCAAAATAAAGAATTTCCTGCTCTTGCGGTTTTGGAGACTCCTCCATAAGGCAGATCACCATAATAAATCGCTCAGGTGATCAAGTCCCCTATTCTTGAGGCTCAATGGACTTATCCGTTTCATGAAATCTTGTCCTACTGGCCTTGAAGTATACAGGAATTTCCCCAGTAGGGCCGTTACGATGCTTAGCAATAAACAAACCCATATTCTCTCTATCTTCTTCATCCGGACGGTATAAAAACATAACAACATCTGCGTCCTGCTCAATAGAACCAGAATCTCGCAAGTCAGATAACTGCGGCCGCTTCACCCCTCCGCGCTGCTCAACTGCTCTAGAAAGCTGCGATAGTGCCAAAACGGGAACCTTCAACTCCCTTGACAAATTTTTCAATGATTGGGAAATATAGGTCACCTCCTGCACTCTGCTCTCAAAATTCTTCCCATGAACCAGTTGCATATAATCAATAACCACGAGATCCAAGCCGCGCTCCATTTGCAATCTTCGTGCCTTGGTTCTCATCTCAATTACAGAAATACCCGGCGTGTCATCTATAAAAATAGGCGCTTCTGCAAGATGTCCTGCTGCAATTCCATATTTTTCAAAGTCTTCCGCTGCTAAATTACCTGTGCTTATTCTCCAATTATCAATGTCTCCTTGCGAAGAAATCATACGGTCCACTATGGACTCCCTGCCCATCTCTAAAGAAAAGAAACCTATCTTCTTTCCATGCTCAATTGCCGCATGCTGAGCAATATTTATTGCTAAAGAAGACTTACCCATAGAAGGCCTGGCAGCCAAAATTATTAACTCCTCTTTCTGAAGTCCAGAAAGCATTCTATCCAAAGTCTTTAAACCTGTGGGAACCCCACGTAAAGCGCCGCGTGTTTTTGATAACTCATCCAGACGTTCAAAAGTAACCTCCAAAGTCTTTTTAACCGGCACAAATTCCTGGTGAACTCGATCTCGAGAAACATCATATAAAAGCTGCTCAGACTTATCCATCAAGTCAGCCACATCCGCTTCCTCATGAACCATTCGAGCAATTCTACCAGCCGTCTTTAACAAATTCCTCCTGGTACAATGATCTTTAATTATTTTCCCATAATGCTCAATATTAGCTGCCGTAGGAACAAAGTTTACCAACTCAGTTAAGTAGGTCACTCCCCCGCTGGATTTCAGCTCGTTCATTTTTCTGAGTTGATCCGGGACAGTAACTAAGTCAGCAGGCTCGCGATTTTCATAAAGCTGGATAATAGCCTCGTAAATATTTTGATGATTGGTTTTGTAAAAGTGACCGGGTTTTAAAAATTCCACAACTTTTACCAAACTGTCAGGATCTAAAAGAATTGCCCCCAAGACAGACTTTTCCGCATCAATATCATGTGGAGGCACCTCCACGTTTAATTCTGGTTTGTAATTAGCTGGCATATAGATTTTCTAAAAATTTATTTAATATATTAAGGAACAAGCCTTTTCAATTTGTGGGCAGCCTAAAAACATGTAATTAAAATCCAAACTTAGTGCTGTGGTTTTAGAACCACTACTTTTGTCTCGTCGGGAACTCGTGAAGCACTTGAAAAACTAAGATTTTTCTCTTCAGCATAATCCTTCTCTACCCCCATTTCCTCAAGAAAATCTTCCAGTTTAGCTAACTTTTTAGCGTATTTAGAATCTTTCGTATCATAATGCATGGGTATAACTATTCCGGGTTCAATAGAAGAAATCACTTTTGTGGCCGTTTCTGCATCTATAACATAATTCCCTCCCACCGGAACCATAAGAATATCTACATCCCCCACTCTTTCCAAAG
This sequence comes from uncultured Candidatus Saccharibacteria bacterium, assembly GCA_964638225.1. Lineage (GTDB taxonomy): Bacteria > Patescibacteriota > WWE3 > UBA101185 > UBA10185 > WJKK01. The sequence goes on along the minus strand of CAZWYL010000007.1, from coordinate 9,961 downwards.
TCTTTTGAGGAAGTTCATGGCCTAAACTACCAAGATGTAGAACGCTAAAATCACCGTCCTCCACTAAATAAGCTGTATTTTTCCCTCGCTCAGAACCCTCTTTATCATCGTGGTAAGTAGGCAGTCCAAATATAAATACTCCGGAAATCTCGTATTCACCCGGTCCATCTATTAAAAGCTTATAATCTGCCACACCTTCCACATAAGAAGTTTCAGAATCAGAATGAGACAAAAGTAATATATCCGCTTTGGTCTTTGGAAAATCAAACCCAAAAACATCAGGGTCATAAGGATCAACTACAATCACTCTACTGTCAATCTCTATTTTAAAACTCGAATGCCCAAAGTATGTTATTTTCATATGATCTTATGTTATCACATACGGAATTTTTGAAAACTAATCCTTTTTCTGAATTTTACATAAGGTAAAACAAGAACCCTGCAAAAAATATTTCCAAAAAACATATCACACAAATTAAACCTTTCAAAGGAGTACTCCCCTATGTATAATTAGCGCATGAGTAAACTATCAACAAAACCTTATAAAGGTGCCAGAGATTTCTACCCAGAAGATCAACGTATTCAAAATTATATTTTTAATGTATGGAGAAAAACAGCTTTAAGTTTTGGATATGAGGAATATGATTTTCCATTTTTGGAGAGATATGAGTTGTATGAAGAAAAATCGGGAGAAGACTTGGTTCAAAATCAACTTTATTCCTTTAAGGATAGGGGGGATAGAAAGGTTGCGATAAGACCGGAAAAGACGCCTTCACTCGCGCGAATGGTGGCAGAAAAGGTTCAAACACTTCCAAAGCCAATTCGATGGTTTAATATAGGTAATTGCTGGAGATATGAAAAACCCCAGAAAGGGCGTGGTAGAGAGTTTTTCCAATTCGATTGTGATATCTTCGGTGTTGAAAACATTACCGCAGATGTAGAAGTATTTTCCATCCCAATAGAGGTCATGAAAAATTTGGGAGCAACAAAGGAAATGTTCGAACTTCGAGTAAATAATAGACGCTTTGCTGAATTTTATCTTAAAGAAATTGTTGAACTTTCCGGAACTATAGATCAAAAAGATACTCAATTATATAGAGTGACAAAAGCAATAGATTCTAGGCCCAAAATCCCAAATAAGGAATTTGTCAGACTTCTCAGGGAAGCGAAGCTAGATGACAATCAGGTTCGAAAAGTTGAGGACTATCTGGAAGCGGATCTGACTTTTGTAAAAGGGTATTTGGAGGATAATGAAGGTGCTCGTGAATTAATACAATTCTTTAACTTAATGGAAAAGACCGGATATGGTGATTTTATTAGATACAGCCCGGAAATAATGCGGGGTTTGGATTACTACACAGGAATAGTGGTAGAACAATTTGACCTTAGCCCGAAAAACAATAGAGCTATGTACGGGGGTGGAAGATATGACAACCTAGTCCAACTTTTCTCAGATGAAAAAGTAAATGGGGTTGGCTTTGCAATGGGAGATATTACACTCTTGGAATTCCTTAAGGGATGGGACTTACTCCCCGATCTGGAAAAAGAAATAGATTATTTGGTTACATTGTGGCCAAATGAAAATCCTGAAGAAAAAAATAAATTTATTACAGAAAGCTTTAAAATAAGCCGAGAGTTAAGGAGAGCGGGTAAAAATGTCATAACTTGGTTAGAAGAAGGAACACCCATTTCTCAACAACTTTCTGATGCCAACAAACAAGGGGTAAAAAATGTAATCATTATGGGGCCAAAAGAGCTAAGAAAAGGAACCCTAAGTGTGAAAAATATGTCGGAAGAAACCCAAGAAGAAGTCTCAAGAACCAAATTCTTAAAAGATTTAAAGAAATAAGATAAAATATCTCAGTGTTTAATAAAGCTGCCCCTTTTAAAAAAACAAAATCACATCAAGATCACTTCCTGCCCTATAGCGCACTAACAACAGTTACCCTTCTCTGGGCGCTGGCAGGGCCGATAATCAGGCTGACACTTCAAGAAGTACCTCCAATGCACTTCCTATTTTTTCGCTTTCTAATCATATGTCTAATACTTCTACCTGCAACCATCATCCAACTTAAAAAGAATCCTTTTAAAAGCGAGGAAATACCAACCTTAATTGCTCTTGGAATACTCAGTCAGAGCAGCCTGGCACTTACTTTTATTGGTTTTCAATACGCATATGCACTGGATGCTTCAATTATCTCGCTTATCACCCCAGTACTGGCGGTGGCTGCGGGACATTATTACTACAATGAGAAAATAAATAAAAAAGTTAAAATTGGAGTCCTATTGGCCGGCTTAGGAACACTTATAATAATTATAGAACCCTTTTTAATCAACGGGGCCACTATAGAAGAGAAAGAGCTAAGATTTCTGGGAAACATCCTTATATTAACGGCGAACTTGGCCTTTCTTGTTTACACACTTTGGTCCAAATACGCGGAGGGGGCTAGGTCAAAGAGAATGAATAGAACATTCAAGTTTCTACATCTTCATAAATTAACAAAAAAGCGCTCGGCACTGGAAATAACATTTATTACTTTTTACATAGGACTGGGATCCGTAATACCTCTTGTAATAATGGAAAGCCTGGGCTACTTCGGGGATGTGGCGTTCTCCTTAAACACCTTATCAATCACAGCCACCTTGGGAATACTCTATATGGCATTATTCTCCTCTGTAGTAGCATACACCTTATTTGAATGGGCCCTAAGAATATCATCCATCGCAGATACAGCTTTCTTTAACTACCTCTCCCCTGTTTTCACATTACCTTTTGCTTATATACTTCTTAGAGAAGTACCTACCGTAGTAAGCGGTATTGGAGCCGGAATCATTGCTATAGGTGTCATAATTGCCGAAAATCAAAAAAATTGATATACTACTCCACGCTATGAAGAAGAGTCTACAACCAAAAGTTTATAAAGATTGTACAGTAACCTGCGCATGTGGGAATACTTTTACAACAATTTCTACCGAGGAAAAAATAGCTGTGGATATTTGCAGTCAATGCCACCCCTTTTATACCGGGAAACAGAAATTTGTGGATACTGAGGGTAGAATTGAAAAATTTGAGAAAAAACTAAAGATTTCACAGGCCAAACAAGAGGCCGCAAAATCCAAAAAAACTTCTTCTAAAGACAATGGAAAAGATAAGGAAAAAGATAAAAAAACTCTAAAAGAAATGCTTGAAAAGGCCCAAGAATAGGTACCACAATCCCCTATCATCGAAGCCAAGACAAAATATTCTATGGATGAAGTTAAAGAAAATCTTCAAAATCAAATTAAACAGATAGAGGATCAGATAAAAGAAAATAAAAATCTTCTTGAAACCACCTCGGATTCTGAAATGAAAAAGCTGATTGACGCAGAGCTAAAAATTTTGGAAACGCAGAAACAAGGGCTCAAAGATGCAATTGAAAATCTAGAGATGCAAAAAGAGGCCAGGAAAGAGGAAGAAGAGAGTGGTGCCCAAATAATTCCCAATGAGGCAATTCTGGAAATTCGTGCCGGTACAGGAGGCGATGAAGCTGCTTTGTTTGCCCATGACCTCTATAGAATGTATGTACGGTATGCCCAAAACAAGGGTTGGAAAGTAAAGAAAACTTTTTTTTCGGAGAATATTACTGGAGGTATAAAGACTGCAATTCTTTCAATAAAAGGAAAGAAATCTTATCGTTTATTGAAAAATGAGTCCGGAGTACACAGAGTTCAAAGGGTTCCCACCACCGAATCAAGTGGGCGCATACACACTTCTACAGCAACTGTGGCAGTCCTTCCAAAACTCAAGAAAACAGAACTGGACATAAAAGACGAAGAGTTAGAAATGAACTTTTTCCGTTCAGGAGGGGCTGGAGGACAAAATGTAAATAAGGTCTCCACTGCAGTAAGGATAAAACACCTCCCAACAGGAATAGCAGTAGAATGCCAAGAAGAAAGATCTCAACTAAAAAATAGGCAAAAGGCTATGGATATGTTAACTTCTAAGCTTTACGAAATGATGAGAGAGCAAAAAGTCGAAAAAATTTCAGGGTTGCGGTCTTCACAGGTTGGTACAGGTGAAAGAAGTGAAAAAATACGCACTTACAACTTCCCTCAGGATAGAATAACTGATCACAGAATCAACGAGAGCTGGCACAATATTGAAAGCATCTTGGATGGTGATTTGGACCAGATTTTTGAAAAAACTCAGAGAATATCTAGTTAAAACTCTTTTGCTAACTCAATAGCTTTATCCAACTGCGGGTCTCTGCCTGCTTCAAAATCTTCCATGGTCCTTTCTACTACAATGTCCGGTTCTATACCTTCCTCGTGAACCCAGTTCTTCTCCGGTGTCAACCATTTTGCAATTGTTACATGAAGCCCTGAACCGTCCGAGAAATCTTTTGCATCCTGAATAGTACCTTTTCCAAAAGAACTCTCCCCTATTATGGTAACTATATCTTCTTTATTTTCTTTGAGTGCAGCTGCTAAAATTTCAGAAGAAGAAGCGCTTCCCCCATCCAGGAGAACAAAGATGGCGGGTATTCTTTCAAAAGAACTTACTCGATTATCTTTATAAGCATTAAGATCCCCTAGATCCGATTCTTGATACATAACCACGTCTCCCTTTTCCAAAAAGTCAGCAGCTAAATGAACTGCTGAGTCCATGTAGCCTCCGGGATTTCCTCGAAGATCTAAGATAAGAGCATCCAGCTCATGCATTTCTACATTTATTTCGGAAACGGCCCTATTCCAATCAGAATTTGTATCCCCTCCAAATCTACTCACTCTTATGTAGGCGGTTCCATCACCTTTATCTTCCCAACTAACACTGGATATGGTTATGACTCCTCGTTCTATTACCACATCGAAGGGCTCCCCCCGCTCTCTTTGAAGGGTTAGGGTTATTTCTGTTCCAGCATCTCCGCGAATCCTTGCCACTGCTTCGGCAACAGTTACTCCGGATGCATCCTCGCCAGCAATTCCTACTATTCTATCCCCTGCCATTACCCCCGCGGCTTTTGCTGGAGAACCATCTAATGGAGCAACTACAACTAAATGGCCTTCCCGCATGCCTAATTCAGCTCCTATCCCCTGATACTCTCCATCAAGTGAACTCAGCACCATCTCGTTTATTTCTCGCGGTAAGTAAGAAGTATACGGATCTCCTAAAGAATTAACCATTCCCACAATAGCGCCATCAAGCATTTTCTGGGGATCGTGGGGCCTTTCCAAATGCCTATTTCTTACCAAATCCCAAACTTCCCAAAAACGGGCAAAATCGATTTCATCCGGGTAGTCATCTCTATTTTTTATCTCTATGGAAGGTACATTCTTCTTTATCTCTATAGCGTAACCTCTTTTACCATAATAATGACCTCCATAGAAAGCTGCAACTATAAGTAGAAAGATAACTAAATTGCGTTGAAAAATTTTAAGTGAATTCATATGTTTATTACACCAGGGATTATATCAGCTGCTGCCAAATTATTAAAATGGAAATTATGGACTCCTGCAAACAGCACGATTCCACAACTTACACAATTTTATGCGAGCTATACTGACCGTATAAATTTCTCCCTAAAAAAGTCTACGCTGCATGTCTGTCTGTATAAGGAAGAAGAGCCATATAACGAGCTTTTTTAATTGCAGCCGAGAGAAGTTTCTGATTTTGAGCTTTCAAGCTAGTTAAGGAGCCAGGAAGAATTTTACCTCTTTGAGTAATAAATCTTCGTAAAATAAGCACATCCTTATAATCAGGTTTGGTCTTATTTTTCTCAAAATAATCAACATTGCTTACTTTTTTATGTGCAAAGCGCTTGCTTTTCTTTCGTACAAATTTACCCATTTTTATTCTTCCTCATCTTCCTCCAAATCAAAATCTGTATCGGCTAAAATCTCATCCAAATCAACCTCATCGTCCATTTCTACAGAAGAATCAGAAGTTGAATCCTCTTTAGGTTCATCAGAAACATCATCACTAAAATTGCCTTTGGAAGAGGAGTTGTCCCAATCCTTACCATTTGCCAAAAGAATCATTTGATCAATAATTACTTCCGTTCTATATCTTTTCTTGTCATCATCCCCAACCCAATCACGAGTCTGTAGTCTTCCCTCCAAGTAAACTTTCGAACCTTTCTTCAATAATTGGTCACAAAGCTCACCTAACTTACTCCAAGCTACTATATTGTGAAATTCTACTGATTCCTGTCTTTCACCATCCGAATTCACCCAATTCCTGTTTGTGGCTAATCCAAAATTAGCTACAGCAGTTCCCTGAGGAATATACTTCAACTCAGGATCACGCGTTAAATTTCCTATTAACATAACTTTGTTTAAACTTCTTGTTGCCATTTTTTAAATCTTTCTCGACTATTCTTGAGCAGTCGAAATTAAATACCTGACCACGTCCTCCTTTAGATTGATCTGCTTTTTAAGTTCATCTATCTGTGAACCCTCCAAATCAAACAGGATAACATCATAAAAACCTTTTTCTTGAGTGCCTATTTTGTAGGCAAACTTTCTCTCACCCCAAAAATTCTCACTCACAATATCTCCACCAAGAGAACGAATTAGCTCCTTCAACTCTTCCGATAGTTCAAGAGCTTCTTCTTCTCCCAATCGAATATTATAAATTGACATTAGTTCATATGATTTATTCATAGTCATAAAGATTATACTAAGAGGACCAAATAGTTGTCCAGGTTGAAAGATCTACTATAAATAGACCTATCACTTTATCTCTTAGCCTGGGTATGTTACTACACGCTGAACTTAAATTCAACAACATCACCTTCCTGCATAATATAATCCTTCCCTTCAGATCGAACAAGGCCTTTATCACGGGCATTCTTTCTGCCCCCTACTTTAACTAGAACATCATACGGAATTACCTCGGCCCTAATAAAACCTCTTTGAAAATCCGAGTGAATCTTACCGGCTGCCTTAAATGCGGTCGAGCCCCTCTCAATGGTCCAAGCATGAATCTCTTTAGAATTGTATGTAAAAAAAGTTTGTAGATTTAACAGCTCGTAACCCTCTCGGATAATTTTATTTAACCCTGACTGATTAATTCCCAGCTCCTTTATATACTTAATACGTTCTTTCTCGGATAACCCCGCCAACTCTGATTCTAATTTTGCACAGATAGGTACACCTTGAGTAAAATCTATATTCGTATGCTTCTTCATTCCTTCTAGAACAATCTCTTCAGAAACGTTAAAGACATACAATACCGGCTTTAAAGTCAGGAGATTAAGATCTTCGGCTATCTCTTGCTCATCTTCGGACAATTCTAGATCAGATGCTAAAACGCCTTCATTCAAAAATTTAAGTAATTTTCTATAGGTCTCATATTTTAAGATATCTTTCTTGTCCCCTGTTCTCGCACTTCGTTCTGCTTTAGAAATTCTTTTTTCCAAAATCTCTAAATCCGCTAAAATCAATTCCGTATTTATTATTTCTTTGTCAACTTGAGAAGATGTAGACCCAGCTCTAGCTACGTTCTTATCTTCAAAAAATCTCAATAAATGTATAATTGCATCTACTTCCCGAATATGACTCAAAAATTTGTTTCCCAGCCCTTCACCCTGAGCAGCGCCTTTAACTAAACCGGCAATATCTACAAATTTTACAACTGCCGGAACAATTTCTTCGGGAGCTTTGCCTAAATCGCTTTTTGCTAATTCATGTAAATTTACCACGCGCTGATCTGGAACTTCTACAATCCCTATATTAGGCTCAATAGTAGCAAAAGGATAATTCGCAGCTAATGCTGCCTGCCTTTTTAGTAATGCATTAAACAATGTGGATTTACCGACATTTGGAAGTCCTATTATTCCTATTGAAAGTGACATGACAAGAGGATTGTAGCATTTTTGGAAAGATACTACTAAAAGCTTGACAGAAGGGGAAAAATCCTTAGTATAGAGCTTACTAGTTACCCTCCCTGTGAGGGTTTTTCAGTTGTAGAGCCTTGGCACGGGCTCGATATAGTAAGGAGTTGAAAACAAAATGGGAAGGAAGCGGATCTTGGTATGTAGCGACAACGGATTAGGAGATCGAATAACTCGATGCCTGAGAGGAATCGCTCCGGTAGATAAGATACATCCGGGGGCCATGAGACAGCTGTCTCTTAAGCCCTACGGGGCGATTGTACTCAATCTACAACCTGCGACAGAGAGATACGCGCAAAGGCTTATCGTGGAAGTACGCAGGCAGGGGGCCACATGCCCCATAATCACGTTCAGGAATTGTGAGGCCGAGAGAGAAAAGAAAGGAAAGGATCCTTTCAACGCCCTGGCCGCGCTAGTGCGGAGACGCTTTTGACTTGGCTAAATTGATCTGATGTCGTTTTAGAGCGTGTCGTAACGGAGAGGGTTTTCCCTTTGTTTGGGAATTGTGCCAACCTTCTCCGTAATTTTTATTTCCACAATTTTGATTAATCCCCCACCCAACCTAGAAAAAAGAAAGAAGCCTATTTCTAACATGTTGAATAAAACTAACTTAAACCCTGTTCTAAAACCATCCGTGGGTCAGAAAAAGACCGTAATTTTGACCAAGCATTTCTCTCCCTCACCCGCTCTTCCTGAGCAACCCTGCTAACAACAGAATCAAATAAATCAGTGTAATACAATCCCCTGTCCAAAGCCTGATTTTCATCCTCAACCACTCCATCCAACTGATCCTCATAAACCGCCTTCAAAACACAACCTAACCATATCCCACCTTTTCTCCTGGGAAGCTCTTCTAGTAAATCCCTTCCATATAAAAGTTTTTTCGGGGCGTTATTTTTAATCTTCAGTTTTTCAACCTTTTCCTTCAACCAGGACTGCCATTCTTCCAACTCAGAAACTTCATCTCTCCTCAAAGGCTCCATAGTTCCTTCAGGATCAGGATTTCTTCCCCTTTGATCAGCTTCTGCCAATAAAGAAAGCATGTAAATATTTGTTCCTCCCTTCTCCAACCGATTTGCCAATCTATTAACCGCCCTCTTCATATCAATATCATGTTTCACCTCCTGATCCCAGAAGTATTTAGGAGCCAAATGATCGGGAATAAACGCCAAAACCTTAGACTTTACATCTTCTGAGAAATTAAATCTGTTTAAAAATCTTTCAGCAGGCTCAACACCCGCCGCCTCATGTCCATGCGATCTCCAGTGACCATCTTTAAATTCCACAGTAGCCGGTTTCCCGAAATCATGTGTTAACGCAGCTAAACCTAAAACAAGCCGATCCTCCCTTGATAAATTTTCTCTATCCGCTATTAAAGCAGCGGCATTAGCTACTTGCAAAGAATGAATCCAAACATCTCCCTCAGGATGCCAATCCCTTTCCTGAGGTATGCCCACCAAAGCATGAGCCTCCGGCCAATATCTATCCACAATGCCCGCTTCCAGAGCAAAATTTAATCCAATGGAGGGTTTCCTTCCCTTTTCAAAAAGCTTTTTAATCTCTTCCGTAACACGCTCAGATGGGAGCTCATCCAAATCACCTCTTTGAACCATTTCTCTGCACAAATCAATAGTACTTTCTGAAACTTCAAATTCAAACCGAGAGGCAAATTGCATAACTCTCAAAACCCTCAGGGGATCTTCTTGAAAAACTTCTTCGTTAGTCACTTCTATTTTTTTCTGCCTGATATGTTCAATCCCGTTATAAGAATCGTAAAGGGTTTCGGTCATGGGATCATAAGCTAAAGAATTTATTGTTAAATCTCTACGTAGCGAAGCTTCTGGAATGCCCATTGATGGATCTCCTTCTATAGTAAAACCCTTATGACCTTTTCCCGTTTTTGATTCCCTCCGGGGAATACTTACATCCAAATCCTCTTTCAATCCTTTAACAGGGACTTTCAAAACCGCAAATGCCTTTCCTTCCTTTTTTACCTCCGAAAAGTTTTCATGTAAAACGGAGTCTAAAGTCTCCGGTTCCAACCCATATACTTCAAGATCAAAGTCCTTGGGTTCTAAATCAAAACC
>CAZWYL010000006.1:40210-44199 GCA_964638225.1 uncultured Candidatus Saccharibacteria bacterium | reverse complement strand
TTATTATGGCGGTTAAGAATAAAGCCACTTCGTTGGAGACGCTTCTGAATTTCAGGAAGGTAAAGGAGCTTTATGATTTATATAAAGATACGGTTATAACAAACGTTGATTTTACAACCATTCAGGAAATGTATTTATTATCACAAAAATTAGAATTTGAAGAAATTCGTACTGTTGTTTTGGATGACCGTAGTACAGCGGGGGAAGGCGGCTTATTGTATTCTCCCTTGGATCTTACTCTTTATGATGGTAAATATGTCCTTTTACCTCGTTCGGGGAATTACGGGCAGATTCATGCATATGTTCAGAAGTTTCTGTTTGAGAAGTAGTTTTTAAAGTTAACTAATCCATAGCCAAAAGCAACGCTTTCAGGCGTCAAGGTAGCTTTGCTTTTTCGATGTGATTTGCTATGCGACGACTCATACTTGCTGCGCAAGTATTCGGGCACAACGAAATCTTCACATACGTTCAGATTATCGTTGAGTCAGCAAAAAGTGCTGCGCGATTTTTGCTGGCGGAGGGAGGGGGACTCGAACCCCCGTGCCGCTTTACGCAGCGCATCGCTTTCCAGGCGAGCCGATTTGACCACTCTCGCATCCCTCCAAAACAGCCTCCGTCAGAAGCCTTATGATTTTATCATTGATTTATTCGTTTTGCTGAAGATATTCTACAAACCTCTTATACGATTTAAGATTATTAACTGCAATCCAGGAGGTATTAGGGATACTTACTGCATATAGTTTTTTCTTTTTCGAAAGGAGGGGAAATAGCACCATTTCAAAATCCGCCCTTTTGGTAAGATCGAAATGTTTCGGAAAATAACTGAAAGATTTTGGGGAAAAAATTGTAACTCCTATGTGAGTAGGAATTGGTATCAAAGGATACATTTCTATATCTTCAATAATATTTTCCTTAATTTCCATTCCTGTGTATGCATATGGAGTTTTCTCCACAACAACAATTGTTGCCTCCATCCCTTTTTCCAGACCTTCCAAATGTCCTTGGATAATATGATCAACAAACTTTTCTTGAAAGTTGGTTATTACATCATCGGGATTATGAACTATTAAGTGTTTTTCTTTGTTTATACTCCCGTTTTGCAGGGCGTTTAAAACCGCCCCCCCTTTTCCTACAGGCCTACCAGGGTCATAACTGTATTCAACATTAACTCTGAGTTTCTCGCCATTCCCTAAAGCTTCTACGACAGAATCTGCCCCATGATACACGAGAGCCACAAAATCCGTGATTCCCGCATCTCTGTACATTTTAACTACTCTTTCAATCATAGTCTCTCCATTGGGGAGTTCATATGCATTTTTGTTAGTTTCTTCCGTCTCCACAATTTCCCTGAATCTTGTCCCCGCACCTCCCGCCATTAAAGCAACTTGCGTGTTCTTAAGAAAATCCTTTACTACCGAATTCTCAATATTCTGGGGAGATTTTATACTGCAGACTTCCTTCTTTAGTTTTTGTAAGGCTTTTTTCATAGTGCTAGTTATTTTAGCATAAGTAGGTTGTTGGGTAAGCGGAAACTTTTTGGTGCCAACGCCTGGACTCGAACCAGGGACCTGGCGCTTATGAAACGCCCGCTCTAACCACCTGAGCTACGTTGGCATACAGGTGTCTTTAATAAAAGCAATAGGGATTATACCAAGAAAAAAGATATTGGATAAAGGGTCGATTTGGTTGCGGGGCCTGGATTCGAACCAGGGCCTTCAGATTATGAGCCTGACGAGGTACCACTCCTCCACCCCGCGTTGAACAATCAAAATCCTAACAAATAAGGCGCGGACTGTCAAAAGGAGAGCAGGATCAGTTCTAAAAAATGAGCTCTATCCAAGTATCGATAGGCTTTTGTTTTTCTTGAAGATTTTCGTACCGCTTATTTTGGTTCTCTTGATGGAATTTTTTATCTTTGGGATAGATATAGATTTCCTCTCCAGGCTTTATTAGATTAAGCTTGTCTCGCGCTGTTTCTTCGAGATAATCAGAGGTTCTTTTGTATTTAATATCTTCTAAGAGTTTTTCTTTCTCTTCTTTTAAACCTAAAACTTTTTCTTCAGCTTCATTAAGTCTTCTACTGCTTTTTACTATTTTTCTTGTGGTCGCGAGTGCATTTAGGGTTCCCCCAATTAGAAGAAAAGTAAGAATAATATATTTTAGCCGGGCAGGTAGTTTCATCAACTTTATTGTAGTTAAAGTGTTGACGAAACGCAAGTCGTGTGCTAGTCTATAGGACAGCTGTATGTGTTTGTTTATCAACTTAGAATACGATAGCAATTTTATATGATGTTAAAAGAAGCAAGAAAGAAATTTATAGACTATCTAGAGGAGCTCGGCCGAGCTCAATCCACTCTGATAGCTTATAGCAAAGATATTGAGCAATTAGTAACCTTTATGGGAAATAAGGGCATCATTGACGTTGAGGACGTATCTTTAGAGGATCTGGAAGAGTTTATGGAACACTTTGAAGAAAAGGGTTATACAAACAAAACAATTTCTCGAAAGACAAATTCTACGAAAACTTTTTTTGGGTTTTTGGAAGAAAAAGATTATATAGAAGAAGATGTCTCTGAATACCTAAAGCACCCTGAAATCGAAGTCTCTCCTCCCAGGATCTTATCCAAGCTTGAGTATCGTGCTTTAAGAGATGCTGCGCGCAGTGATTTAAGAACCTACGCTTTAATTGAACTTTTCTTACAGACCGGGATATCTATTTCTGAGATTGCTGGAATTAAACTTGAACATATTAATGTGGATGAGGAAGATTTGAAGGAAGGGGAGAGGCCCCATCTATATATCCCCCCCAGAGGTTCTAGAGAAGAAAGAACCGTTCCTTTAAACGAGGTGGCTATAGAAGCAATCAAAGAGTATATGGAAAAGGATCGAGCTGACAAAGAGAGTGATTATCTTTTTATTACAAGAACAGGCAATCCAATGTTGGTAAGAAATATTCGCTCTACTTTGAATCGTTATTTTGAGAAAGCTGGTGTGGAAAACGCCACTGTAAACGACCTACGCCACACTTTTATTGCTCAGCAGCTGCAAAATGATGTAAATTTAGCTTACCTTTCTAAGGTTGTAGGCCACAAGCGGGTTTCTACTACTGAAAGGTACATGGAGTATGCGGATGTGGAAGAAACCGGGCAGAAGACTGAGCTAGTGGCTTTGTAGAGCCTGTTCTAATCTTTCTTCCAATCCTAGATAGGGCTCTCCGGTTGTGATATCGTAATTTTCTTCTCCTAAGACAATTTTCTGACCGTTGGTATGTCTTTTTATGCTGATTTCCGAGCCTTCTCGGCACTCTACCAGAGCTTGATCTTCTCCGATGGGATTAGTTACTTTTATTTGTCCCGTTTCATTGAGATAGGCGTGAAATTCATCAGAGTCTTCCAAGGCGAGGATCAGGGCTACATTCGCAGTTATACTGTTGGTTTCTTCGGGTGTGAAATATCGTCCCAGTTCTTTTCTTAATTTTCGGGATTGAGTTTTATGTTCGTCGGGGTTTCTCGTTAGTGTTTTGCACATTTCCAGGTAAGTTTTAATTGCACTGGTTTTGAGGTGTTCTTTGCTGTCCGGAGAGATTTCTTCCTTTGCTTTTTTTATATTTTCGATGCTGTGATTTTCTTCTGTCGGACGTTTTATAGGGCCTTCGTGTATAGTGTTAAGAAAACTTCCAATCCCTAATTCTTCTCTTGGAGGCCTGTCTCCTAATGTAAAAACTGCCATTAAATTTATTATAGCATTGATTGATAGCTGCAATCACTAAGATTTTTTACATTTGTTATGGAAAGGGGTTTGTTAGCGAGAGAAAGTTGCACTCCGTGGGTGTATTCTAGCTCACCCTCACCAGAGCGAGGCTCCGGGCATAACGAAATACTCACTTACGTTTGTATTTACGTTAACCCATTCAAAATGCTGAAGCGATTTTGAATGGTGGACCGTGCGGGATTCGAACCCACGACCTCTACAATGCGAATGTAGTGCTC